>NZ_JAVKVB010000011.1:0-434800 GCF_031460975.1 Thermosynechococcus sp. HY213
TCCTCAATCAACGAAACAATTTCAGGTCTTTCTGCTACTGCTCTGCGGACATCGCTATCCTCATCCTCAGCAAGGGTTTCCAAAACAGAAGCAGGAGTATTCGGGTTCCCCGCTACTGCTGCGCGAACATCCCTATCCTCATCCTTCGCAAGGGTTTCGAGGGCAGAAGCAGGAGTATTCGGGTTCCCCGCTACTGCTGCGCGAACATCCCTATCCTCATCCTCAGCAAGGATTTCCAAAACAGAAGCAGGAGTATTCGGGTTCCCCGCTACTGCTCTGCGAACATCCCTATCCTCATCCTTCGCAAGGGTTTCCAAAACAGAAGCAGGAGTATTCGGGTTCCCCGCTACTGCTGCGCGAACAGCCCAATACTCATCCTTCGCAAGGGTTTCGAGGGCAGAGGCAGGAGTATTGGGGTTCCCCGCTACTGCTGCGCGAACATCCGTACAAAAGTGGCTAGCTAGCTCTGCTAGTTGGATGGTATCGGTGTCGTTGCTCTTAGCCTCCTCAATCAACGAAACAATTTCAGGTCTTTCTGCTACTGCTCTGCGGACATCCCTATCCTCATCCTCAGCAAGGGTTTCCAAAACAGAAGCAGGAGTATTGGGGTTCCCCGCTACCGCTTGGCGGACATCCCTATTCTCATCCTTCGCAAGGGTTTCGAGGAGTTCAGGAAGAATCGTTGTTGCCCTAGCCGCCTGCTGTCTTACTTTTGCGCTTTGACGCTGAACTGCAACTGTCAATGCCCAAGTCGGCGGCTCTGTAAGCTTTAATATTCGTATTAAGGTTTCATCACTAATGCTCTGTCGTTCACTGTCTTGGAGCACAAGGAGTTCCATCCCAGGATTGCGAGCTACTGCCGCCGGAAATTCCTCAGCTAGTTTATAGAGGGTCGCTGGAGGGGTCTGGGGATTCATCGCCACTTTACGGCGGACATTGGCCGCTGGATGTTGTGCTAAAGTTGTCAGGAGAGTATGGGATGCACTGAGGTTCTGGGCAAGAGCTTTTGCTAACGGTTTATTGCTTTGAGCTTCCGATAGCCAAGCCTCTAGGACTTCAGCAGGGGTATTGCCATTGGCTGCAACCGCAAGGCGCACTTTTTCATGGGGGTCATTGGCCAACATCCGCAAAATGTTTGGTGAAGTAGTAGCAGACTGCGCTACCTGCCGACGCACACAAGGGTCAGGATGCTGAGCTGCAGTAGTCATCGAATTAAGATCAAAATAATCAGTATCCATTGCGCGCCACAATTTTTATTTGCGACATTGGTACTAGTCAGTTATTGTAATTCTAGCTTTAGTTGTTAACTATGGTCGAGTTGCTTCCTAATCAGTTGAACGTGTTGAGGGGCTATTGCTCGGCAAGAAATCAACTGAAAGCCCCCGAGCGTTTCAACGCTAGCTAGCGCAGCGGCAACAAAAATAAACGGGCAGGGATGCCCTACAAAATAGGCACCTTCTCCTGCCCAAGGGGCTTGATGCTAGCCAACCACAGAAGCGGTGCTGCGACGCCGCCGAATTCCTGTCGTCACAGTGGGGGTGACTTCGATGGGTTGCAGAAGCAATAGGACTGAGGCATTGCCCTGAAGTTCACGGCGCACCAGTCGCACCAGTTCCCGTTCAATGTGGGCTTTGACCCCTGCCCAATCGATATCGCCGTTGCGGGCATATTCACTCCAGCGATCGCTCAAAGCAGTTTCGACCGTGGCATGTACCCAAGCCTGCCAAGCCTGTGGCTCAATCGCCGTGACCACGCCCCGCAGGTGGACTTCAGGAGTAGCTTTCAGACTGCCATCAGTACCCACCGCCACCGCCACGGTGATAATGCCTTCCTCAGCCAGTTGTTGTCGCTCTTGCAGCACATGGGCTTTGACAATGCCACCGCGATCCAGTAACTCAATACCAGCAGGCACCTTATCGACGACCCGAATCGAGTCACGGGTGAGTTCCACCACATCGCCGTTGTCAATAATCACCATATTCTCCGGGGGAATGCCCATGCTCTGAGCCGTTTGGGCATGTTTCACCAGCATGCGGTGCTCACCGTGAACGGGCAAAAAGAACTTGGGCTTCGTCAAGGCCAGCATTAGCTTTTGATCCTCTTGGCAGGCATGGCCAGAGACGTGGATGCCCTGTTCGCGACCGTAGATGACTTTGGCGCCTTGCATCATCAGGCGATCGATCATGTTGACCACGGCAATCGTGTTCCCCGGAATGGGGTGAGCCGAGAGAATCACAGTATCGCCGGGGCGAATTTTAATTTTGTTGTGTTCCCCTTTGGAAATCCGCGTCAGGGCAGACAGAGGTTCCCCTTGGGAGCCAGTGGTCAGGTACATCACCTGATGATCGGGGTACTTGTGCATCATGTGCAGTGGCACAAAGAGATCGTCTGGGCAGTGAATGTAGCCCAACTGCCGCGCATGGGCAATGACATTGAGCATCGATCGCCCCAAGACCGAAACCACGCGGCCATGCTTTTGCGCCAATTCCAAGGCCATACTGAGGCGATGTACCGAAGAGGCAAAGGTGGTAAAAATAATCCGCCCCTCTGCTTGGCTAAAGGCACGATCCAAGTTGGGAAACACCGATCGCTCCGAGGGGGTGTGGCCGGGCACTTCCGAATTGGTGGAGTCACTAATGAGACAGAGAACCCCCTTTTCTCCATGCTCTGCCAGCCGCTGAATGTCAAAGCACTCGCCATCAACGGGGGTAAAGTCAAATTTGAAATCCCCGGTGTGGATAATCACGCCAATGGGGGTATGAATCGCCACGGAGAAGCTATCGGCAATGGAATGGGTATTGCGGATATACTCCACAAGGAAGTTTTTGCCCAAACGCACCATCTCCCGCGGCTGTACCGTGCGCAGTTCGGTGCGATCGCCAACCCCTGCCTCTTCGAGTTTCCCTTGCAGCAACGCCATGGCAAGGCGAGGGCCATAGATGACGGGAATATCAAACTGCTTGAGATGAAAGGGGATGCCACCAATGTGATCTTCATGACCATGGGTCACAATCATTCCCTTGATTTTTTCGCGGTTTTGCCGCAGGTACGTCATATCGGGTAAGACGATATTGACCCCATGCATGCCATCAGTGGGAAAAGCTAACCCTGCGTCCAGCAAAATAATTTCATCTTGGAATTCAAAAACACAGGTGTTCTTGCCAATTTCGTGCAGCCCACCGAGGGGAATAATTTTCAGGGCAGCAGTTGCAGCGGATTGACTCATAGGTCTCCTTACGATGAAACAACAAAAAAGGTGCAGCTTGGGAAATGCCCAGCGTTGTCTTAAGACTTCAGTAGGCCAAGAGCATCTAAAACAGGCTTCAATTGGTCAATCACAGCGTCACTCGCAGACGTGAGGGGCAGTCGGGGAGCACCCACCGCCCAACCTTGCAGGCTGAGGGCAGCTTTAATCGGAATCGGATTCGTCGTCACAAATAAAACCTTGAACAGGGGCAATAGTTGACAATGAATAGCAGTGGCTTTGGCCGTCGCTCCTTGGACAAAAGCTTGGATCATCTCTTGAATGCGTCGACCAACAAGGTGACTGGCCACACTGACGACACCATAACCACCCACGGCCAGCAATGGCAACGTTAGGGAATCATCCCCAGAGTAAATGCGAAAATGTGGCGGCAGCTGGGCACGAAGGGTGCTGGCTTGGTCAAGGTTGCCGCTGGCTTCTTTGATGGCAACAATGTTCGGATGGTCAGCAAGGCGGATCACTGTTTCTGGTAGCAGGTTCTGCCCTGTACGGCCGGGGATATTGTAGAGCATGAGGGGAAAGTCTGGCACTGCCTTGGCGATCGCCTGAAAATGGGCATAGAGTCCTTCTTGGGGGGGTTTGTTGTAGTAGGGTACCACCAAGAGGGCACCATCGAGGCCGAGTTCTGCGGCCTTTGCCGTGGCATGAATAGCCTCACGAGTGGAGTTGGAACCCGTACCTGCAATCACCTTGGCTTTGCCTGCCACAGCCTGCTGCACTGTTTGAAAGAGTTGAAATTCCTCTTCCCAAGTGAGGGTGGGGGATTCGCCGGTAGTGCCGCAAACAACAATACCATCGGAACCGTTGGCCACAAGGTGCTGTGCCAGTTCTGCCGCCACATCGTAGGCGATCGCGCCATCCTCTGTAAATGGCGTAATCATGGCGGTAATCACACGTCCAAAGTCAGTCACAGTCCACCCTCAGCCAAGTCCCGTTGTAGTTGCCCAATGGTAACCGCGCGGCTGTACACGCGCCGGCGATCGCCCAAGGTTTCTAAAATAATGGCTCCGCGTCGCCAGCTTTGGGGCGATCGGTAAATCGCCAAATTATTGTCGGTCTCTACACTTCCATAGCCGTTATTCCTCAGCCATGCCTCCAGTTGTGGCATTTGTGGCAGTGACACCGCCAGAACTTTCGTGTGATGCCAATAGGCCGCGATCGCTCCCACGACGACCCCCACGGCTAGTCCCCAACGGTAGGGCAGGGGAGACAACAGACTCCAGTGGCAAATTTGGCTCAAACTCAAGGCAGTGATGGCAGTGACACAGGCAAAGTAGTCAATGAACACCACCTTCACATCTAAGCCTTCAATGGCGGGGGGGTCAGCGGTTGTGGGAGAGTTGGGCATAGGCACTTAGTTGAGGGCTTGGGCACGCTCGTAGGCCGCTTTTACCGTTTGCATGAGGGTTCCACGCACACCAGCAGCTTCCAGTACTTCGAGACCCGCAATGGTTGTCCCCGCAGGACTGGTGACCGCATCCTTGAGTTGCGCCGGATGCAGCCCGCGCTCATTAAGTAATTGTACTGTGCCTGCTATTGTGCCATAAACGAGTTCCTGTGTCAGCGATCGCGATAGCCCCACTGCCACCCCCGCATCGCATAGTGCCTCCACCATCAGGGCAACGAAGGCAGGCCCTGAGCCAGAAAGTGCGGTGACTGCGTCCATTTGCCCTTCACTGACAGCCACCACCTGCCCCAGTACCCCTAACAAATTCTTAATCTTGCGAATCTCCAGTTCACTGGCGGCACTATCGCTAACAAGGGCAATCACGCCGGCGCCCACTTGGGCTGGTGTATTCGGCATCGCCCGAAAGATCAACCGCTGGGGAAACAGTCGCCGCAGCCGCCCACTGTTGATCCCTGCCATAATGGAAAGGGCAACGCCAGTGCCCTGAGCTACCGGCGTATCCGCCAGTTCTGACTCAATATCGGCAAAGACCTGTGGCTTGACCGCCAGTAGGAGCGTTTCAGCTGTAGCGACTTCTAGGTTCGTTGTCACCCTGACCCCATAGGTGTGGGCTAGATACTGCTGCCGCTGAGGCGATCGCGCCGATACCCACACCTGCTCTGGCAAGAGACCATCTGCCAGCAACCGCGAAAGCATTGCCTCCGCCATGCGGCCACAGCCAATGATCCCAAGAGCCGGCACCCTAGGCACTACGCTGTTGTTGGGCATTCATCCCCCAAGCGGGTGGGGGGGCAACAGGTGTGGTAGCTGGGCGAACGCCACCCACTTGCGTACTCACTTGCACACAGCTCGGTGTAAACAGGAAAATGCTTTCACCAATACGCTCTTGGTGACCATCAATCGTGAACGTGGCACCGGCAACAAAATCCACTGAGCGTTGGGCTTGCTCCGGCTCCATCAAGGTCAGATTTAGCACCACAGACTTCCGCTCTTTAAGAGCCTTGATCACCTCAGGCATTTCACTAAAACTGCGGGGCTGCATCACCAAAACTTCCGCCACTGCCCCCCACCAACGACCGGCATTGGGCATCCCAATCACATTCGAAGGAGCTGATCCCGTCGGCACTGAACCAGTGGCAACTGAGGGAGACGGACTAGTGTCAAAGTCATGACTCAGGGTTGGCCGCGATGCGGGCAGCGGTTCCACCTCCGGTTCCGTGGTTAGCGTTCGTGCCGTTCCTTGAGGGTATTCCTCATCGTAGATGTCAGTCTCTGGGGTTAGGCCCATGAGGTCACGGAGTTTGCCCAACATAACGACTCACTATTGCTCCTAATAAATAAATGTATGAGTTGTAAGAGTTTTCTGACGTGCCGTAGCGGAGTCACCGCGACAGGTCAGAGGGATAAAAGCCAGATGATATGTTTCATGTCTTAACAATCCTAGTTTCGTGGCTAAAAGGGAACCTATGCACAAACGCCCACGAGAGTTGAGTTAAAACAGAAAGGTTCAACTGGCCATTTTACAGGAAACCGGGAGAAAACGATGAAGT
The DNA here is from genome assembly GCF_031460975.1 of Thermosynechococcus sp. HY213. Lineage (NCBI taxonomy): Bacteria > Bacillati > Cyanobacteriota > Cyanophyceae > Acaryochloridales > Thermosynechococcaceae > Thermosynechococcus > Thermosynechococcus sp. HY213. Next base: position 6,224 of record NZ_JAVKVB010000011.1, read on the forward strand.
TGGCCTTAAGTCTCTCGCTTTTCCTTGGGTTTGTCAAGGGTAACAATGCTCTAAATTGGGTTGGCTAAGGGAATCCGAAACCAAAACGTCGCTCCCTGCGCATCGCCCTCTTTGACGCCGATTTCACCCCCATGAGCGATAATAATTTCTCGGCAGAGATACAGACCTAAACCAATGCCCGTGCGATGCTGGTTTGCACCGCCACGATAATAGAGATCAAAAAGGTGCGATCGCTGGTCAGGGCGGATGCCGACGCCATTATCCTTGACGGTGCAGTAAAGGCTATCTCCCTGTTCCTCTGCCGTCAGGGTGATGGTGATCCCGGGACGATTGTGTTTGAGGGCGTTGGTGATCAAATTCTCATAGACTCGCCGCAGTTGCATAGGATCAACAGGCACAAGGGGCAACGTGGGGGGGATATCAAGTTTCACGGTGGCTTTATTTTTCTGGAGCAGCGGTTGTAGCTCCGCCAAGATCTCCTTGACAAGCGTGGCTAAGGATGTGGGGGCGATCGCCAAAGAGAGGGAAGGTTGCTGATCCACGTCAATATGCAGCAGTGTTTCAATCAGATGTAGTTGCCGCTGCTGGCTATGCTGAATACAGGTCAAGGTGCTGCGGGGCACAGGAATCGTGTCGCTGGTGTTGTTCTGCAAGAGATGGTTAATGACCATCAGGGTACCTAGGACAGGGGTGCGTAAATCATGGGACACGGCGTGCAAAAAGACATCCTTGAGGTGGTTGAGTTCCTCTAGTTCACGCATTTTTTGCTGCAACTGCTCGGTACGCTCGGCCACCTGCTGTTCCAAATTGGCATTTAAGGCCGCCAGTTGTTGATAAAGTTCTGCTTGTTGCAGGGCGATCGCCACCTGAGTCGCCAACTGCTCCAAAAAAGCGCGCTCGTAGGGCTGCCACTGTCGCGGGCGGTCACATTGGTGGACTCCCAGTAAAAAGCACGGGCCCTGGGGCTGATGTTGGATCGGAATCAGCAGACAAGACTGGATATGGTGCGCTGCATACACCTGTCGCAGATGGGGATCAAGCATTTCCCGCTCGCAGGAGAGTGTGGCTGGTGTGGTCAGCAGCCGTGAACGGTAATGCACGTTTTGCAGGAGAGCCTCAAGATTCGTGTGCCACTGGGGCGCCATCGCCGCCGCCACCACTTGAATCTCCTCTGTCCTCGGATCAAAAGAGACAATAAACACGCGATCGCTGAGGAGATAGCGGCGCACTTCCACCACCGTGGTATTGAGAATCTCTGGCAATTCCAGCGTTTGGCGAATGCGCAGGGCAATTTCCGCCAGCAGTTGTTGCCGTTGGGCAGCCAATTGTACGTTCTGTTCAGCGGTTTTGCGTTGGGTAATATCCCGTATTCCCACCACCCTCGCCCAGCGCCCCCGATAGAGAATGGATTTTCCCTGAACCTCAACAATCAGTGCTTCACCACTTTTGGTGCGAGCAAGGGTTTCAAAGGGAACATCAATGGGCTGCTGAATTCGCTCTAAAATCAGCGATCGCGCCTCTGGATGGGTCAGCAACAACACCGACTGCCCCACTAGTTCTGAAGCCGTATAGCCAAACAGCCGTTCAGTTGCGGCGTTGACATCAAGAATTGTCCCCTGCTCATGGATGATTACTGCCTCAGAGGTGGCTTGAAAGAAGGTGGCTAAGCGGGCTTCACTTTCCTCTAGTGCTCTGAGGGCACGGTGGCGATCGCGACTTTCCACCACCAAAGACACCAGATCCGCGAGGGAAGCGGCAAACTGCTCTTCGGCAATAGTCCACTGGCGGGGTGAACCAATGTGTTCGTGGCAGAGGATGCCAATCATGCTCCCTTCAACCCAAATCGGCACATCCAACAGCGAGGTAATGCCAAGAGGTTCTAAATAGGTCTTGCGAAACTCCCGCGTGCGGGGATCGTGCCAAGCGTCATGGGCCGTAATGGTGCGCTCCTGTTCAAGGGCAGCAAAATAGTCGGGGTAATGACTAGCGGTGAGGGTCATCCCCACCGTAAAGGCCTGGGGCGACTGCTGAAACAACTGCACACATTGAATTTGCTGGCGATCGCCCGAATAAAACCACAGACTCACCCGTGCCACATTGAGACTGCGGGCACTCGTCCAGAGAATGTCCTGCAAAATCTCCTCAAAGTTTGCTCCGTGGAACGGCTGCCGCCGCGCCAGTTCTACCAAAATGCGGTTGAGACTTTGCAGTTGTTCAATCACGGGGGTCATCAAGAGGCGGCAGAGTCAGGGATAAATTCCAGTGCCGCTGAGTTAATGCAGTAGCGCAGTCCCGTGGGTGGCGGGCCATCCTCAAAGACATGGCCGAGGTGGGCATCACAGACATTACAGAGAACTTCTGTGCGCACCATGCCATGGGACAGATCCCGCTCCATGCGGATATTTTTGGGGTCAAGGGGTTGCCAAAAACTCGGCCAGCCACTGCCAGAGTCATACTTGGTCTCAGAGCGAAAGAGCGGCGTGCCACAGCAGACACAGCGATAGAGTCCGGGCTTTTTGTTGTTCCAGTAGCAGCCCGTAAAGGCGCGCTCCGTTCCCTTCTTGCGGGTGACATAGTACTGCTCAGGGGTAAGTTGAGCTTGCCATTCCGCATCTGTTTTCACAACCTTAGCCATGTTTGCCTCAGAAATAGACTGTGATCCTACTCCTCAGCATACTTAGGCAGACAGGGAAGTTCCAGTCTTTTTGCCAAAGGTTCCCTGCCAAGGGGAAAATGTAAGGGCAATCTTGACCTTGTTTGGTTATGCCCGTTTCGCTGCCCCTTACTTTTGATTTGGCCTCTGAGTCCGAGTTTTATACTCAGGTCAGCGCTGGAATGCAGGCAGCACAGCAGGCCAATTGTCAGTTCCTCAGTTTAGGCATCTCCTTACCCACCGTTGATCCCCTGATGCTGTTGGCTGGCCTGATGCAGGTCAGTGGCGAAAGTGAGCATTTTTACCTTGAGCAAGCGGGAGAGATTGTTGCTGCCTGTGGTGCGGTGGCGACCCGCAGTGTTCAGGGACATCAACGGTTTGGGGAACTCCAGCGTTTTAGTGAACAAATCCTCAGCCGAGTGTGGGCGATCGCTCCAGCCGAACCGCGCCTGTTCTGTCAATTTAGTTTTTGGGATCACCTAGGCTCTAACTGGGGGTTCTTACCCCGCTGGCAGGTGATTCAGCGTCTGGATCAGGTTTGGCTCACCCTTAGTTGTGCCTTAGAGACCAGTACACCCCATCGCCTCTGGCAAGACTGGCAACTAGTGCAGCGGGCACTGACCCACATTCTGGCTGATCCGCCCCCCTGTCCACCACCACTGGCGATCGCCCTACCGCCTCTAACTGAGCAATACGGGCAATTTATTACCAGTGTCCAGCAGGCTCTCAAGCTCCTTGAGGAGGGAGACCTCGAAAAATTGGTTTTGGCCGCTGCCCTCACCCTAGAGCAGCCTCAGGGGTTCAACTGGCTGGGAACGTTGCAAAATCTGCGTCAGCAGTACGCCAATTGCTACATCTTTAGTGTTGGCCAAGAGCGGCAGCAGGTCTTTTTGGGGGCGAGTCCCGAACGCTTGGTCAAGATTGCCGATGGCGTTCTCTGTGCCGATGCTTTGGCGGGTTCCCGTCCCCGTGGGCAAACCCAACAGGAGGATCAAAGCCTGCGCAATGGCCTTTACCACAGCCCCAAGGAACGCTACGAGCATCAGGTCATTGTTGAATTTCTCTGCCAAACCCTCCAACAGTTCGGCATGACCTGTGAGGTGCCTCCCAAACCGCACATCCTTGAGCTAAGTCATATCCAACATCTGCAAACGCTGATTCAGGCTCCGCTGCCGCAACCCATTCATATTCTCCAAGGGGTGGCGGCCTTACATCCAACGCCCGCAGTGGCGGGGTATCCTGCTTCACGGGCACAGGACTGGCTGCGGCAACTGGAACCCTTTGATCGCAATGGTTATGCTGCTCCCCTTGGTTGGGTGACACCCAGCGGAGAAGGGGAATTCATTGTCGGAATTCGCTCTGCCCACCTTCAGGGCAACCATGCCCATCTTTTTGCTGGGGCGGGGATTGTCAAAGGCTCTCACCCGGAACGGGAATGGCAGGAAATCCTGTGGAAATTTCAGACGATGATCTCGGCTTTGGCTTAGCGCAGGGGGGGCTGTTTTTTGCTCATCGTCAGCATCGGCAAGGGCTGGGAGGATTGGGGCGGCAGCGCATACTGGGGCACTTTCTCAGGGAGAGGACGTTCGGGCGATCGCTGGAGCAGGCGATAGAGCAGCGCGCTGCCCATCAAACCTAGACCCAATAGCAGCAGACCGTTGTAGCCCCCCAAGCCACCAATGGTTGAATCCACACCTCCCATTAGCAGAAGGAAGGCGGAGATGGGTTCTTTACGGTAGGCTTTGCGCAGAAAGCGAGGATAAATCATAGGCGATCGCTGGGTACTCACCATTAGAAGAATACGAGAATGCTCATGACTTGGCGTTAAATAGGTTACATTTTAGCGACCCTACGCCACACATTGATTTCTCAGTAACAGCTCGATCAGGTGATTTACTTCTATCCTGACAGATCCAAAGGGCACTTGGCATTGAGGAAAAAAGGGGGCGATCGCCCCCCAACTGAGCTCCCTAGTAGGTTTCCACGTGCCAACGGCCTTCTTTTTTGAGCGTGCCCTTGAGGAACTCTTGCCAATCGGCACCATTTTTGGCTGCCGCTGCTGCCATTGCTTCATCAATACCCGGCTCCATCCCCTTCAGACCACAAATATACACATGGGTGTTTTTCTTCTGCAGGAGTTGCCAGATTTCATCCGCATGCTCAGCAATGCGACCTTGGATGTACATCTTGCCGCCGTCGGGGGTTTTCTGCTCACGGCTAATGGCATAGGTGAGGCGGAACTGATCGGGATACTTTGCCTGCAGTTCTTCTAACTCATCCTTGTAGAGGATATTCGCGGTATAGGCAACGCCAAAGAAGAGCCATGCCAGACCCTTGAATTGATAGTCTGGATTATTTTCTTTGAACATGCGCCACAAAAAGGCACGGAAGGGGGCAATCCCCGTTCCTGTTGCCAACATAATGATCGTTGCTTCTGGATCATCGGGCAGGAGCATTTCCTTACCCACGGGCCCAGTGATTTTCACTTCATCGCCAGGTTGCAGTTGGTTCAGGTAAGAAGAACAGACCCCATAGATGGTTTCGCCGGTTTCTTTGTCCTTGTACTCTAGGCGCCGCACACACAGGGAGACGGTTTTGTCATCTTGAAAGTCACCGTGGCGGGTCGAGGCAATCGAGTAGAGGCGCAGCTTGTGGGGTTTGCCGTTGGCGTCAGTACCCGCAGGAATAATGCCAATACTTTGGCCTTCGAGATAGCGCAACTCAGTACCAGAGATGTCAAAGATGATATGCTTGACGGTTCCCTCGCCCCCTTCGCGCACCAACTCTTCATTGGAAATGACCTTACCAATGCAGGGATTATTGGGACGATAGATATTGACGGGAATATCAACTTTCTTTTCTTTAACTGGGGCAGCACTATTATTGGATACGGGTTCCGTGGTGGCAGCCAAGGGCGCAGCCGTACCATCGAGGGGTTGAATGCTGACAATTTTGCCCCCCCAGCGGGTAATTTGCTGCATAAACTGATTCATGCGGTCATAGGGAACGTTGAAAAATTGACTGCCACTGTTGCGGATGGCATAGTCGGTTTTATCGGTTTCGGCATTTTGTCGCAGTCCCACCACTTCATAGCGAAACATCCGACTGCCAGAATTCGTCGCATTGTACATGGGCTACACGATCTCCAAAAATTTACTCAGCTTTACATTCTGCAACACAACGTCCCAACCGCGATCAACTATCACGTTTTGGCTAGGGGATTGCCGTGCTTTGGCCACCCACATTATATCTAGCAGGGGCAGCTACAGGGGCTTTCCCTAGGGGTAGGACTGAATTTCTTGGCTGGAAGAGACAGGCGCACTCATCCAAGCATAGGTTTGTAACACATAGCGATCGCGCCCTGAGCGTTTGGCCTCGTACAAGGCAGCATCAGCAGTCGCTACCAGCTCCGCCATTGGGCAGTCCCTAAGGGTGGCGCTCACGATGCAAATGCCGGCACTGACGGTGAGGTAGGGTTGCACTGGTGAACTGGCATGGGGAATCCCTAGGCTGCGAATGTAGTTAAAAATCCGCTCTAAAACGCAAATGGCAACGTCATGGTGGGTGTGGCGCAACAGGAGAATAAACTCTTCACCGCCATAGCGAGCCACGAGATCAGCTTCCCGCACTTGGGATTTAATGGCATGGGCAACCCGTTGCAGGGCGCGATCGCCCGCCAGATGGCCATAGGTGTCGTTATAGCGCTTGAAGTGATCAATATCCAGCAGGGCAATGGCAAAGGGGGTATGGGTGGTGGCCGATTCCCGCCAAGCTGTCCGCAGACAGGCTTCAAAGGCACGGCGATTTGCCAATTTAGTCAGGCTATCTTGCTGTGAGACCCCCTGTAGGTGGCGATTTTCCGCCTCTAGCTGTTTTTGCCGCTGCTGTAGCTCCACAATTAGAGCTGTTTGCCGGGCCATTTGCTCTTGCAAGCGCTGAAACTGCTGCCGTTGGACGATGAACTGTCGCAGAAAACGGGGCTGGCGAAACAGGCGCAGGAGAATCAAGGGGGGCTGGCAACGGTGGATACCCACGGCTTCCACTTCGATTTTTTGTCCTTGGTGGCTGCGGAGGCTGCCGGGTACCATTTGGGTGGCTTGCTGCCAAAGGGGCAGCCATTGATGCAGTTTCTCTGGCGGGGTGACCACCAGTTCACTGAGGCTGCGACCCAGAACGTTGCCGCCGAAAAATTCACGACCGCTAGGGTTAATGGCCACAATTTGGCCTTGGACATTCATGACCAGCGTTGGCTCTGGCAACAGATCGATCCATGCGCCAATATCGAGTGTAAAGTCGCTCATCTTAACCCCGCCGGAATGTAAGGACTTGACTGGCTTAGACTGACTCAATGCGATAGTATTCTCGCCCCTTGGCCGCTGAGGCCGCAGCAGTAGGTTGGGTATAGATCACCACGTGGCACCCTTGATCCCCATTGGCGATCGCCTTTTCAATACAGACCTTGGCATAGCCCAAATGGTGCGCCACAATCACACCAAACACATTTGAGGTCATCATGCACAACGAGGGATGACCCACCACGCCACTGCCAAGGGGGCAACGCTGATTCCCTAAGATAATACGTTCCTCATCCTGCTCAATCAGGAAAAATCCCCCTTCAATGCGATTTTTGAGATCCACAAGAATTTGGGCAACCGTCTTGGCATCAAGGGGGCGATCGCCAAGGGCTTGAGTGTAGAGAGCGTTGATTTGATTGCCCATTTGCTGCCCTACAAGGGCAATAAACCCAGAGGCATCATCGAGACCCACGACATCTTCTAGCGTCTCCGCTACCAACCCCAGCAAATTTTGCAGAAAGCTCGAGGACTGTAGGCTGATTTGCAGATTCCCTATCTCTATGGGAGTCTCAACAGGGGACGGTTCAGTGGCTGTCATGGGTAGTGCCCTCAGGGAACGGCGGTTAAGCGACCCTCACTGCCCGAGTGTATAGTAAATAAATCGAGAAAAGCAACTGGAATTGATCAAGAATTCTTTATACTTTTTTGATTTTTTAATCAGAAGCTGCTCCTCGTCTCAAGGGGTGCGCTCACTCGGCATTTTGCGATCGCTGAGCCTGATAGGCCTGCCAACTCTCGACCACACGACCAAAATTGGTGCGAAACTCTCGCCAGCCGAGCCAACTTCCCTGCTCGTGCTCATCCCAAGACGCAGAAAGAATGCCATAGCTCAGTCCCAGCGCCCCAAAGCCAAACAGGCCTAAGCTAACGATAACCACTGCCACATTGGGCAACTTGAACCAGCCCTCGTGGACGACCAAATAGCTCAGGGGAAACGTCATCAATCCCAAAAGCGTGGGGGTACCGCAGCAGATTGCCATCCGGGTAACCATGCGTTGGCTGACAATTTCTGGAATGCCTGTACTTTTTTTGGCTGGCTTGGCTGGGGATTTTGGGGTATTAGAACGGACGGCTGCGGCAGCAGGAGCTTTGGCAGACTTGGTTGCTCCTTTTTTCTTTTTAGGCTCAAAAGGCAGATCCGACCGTTTTGCCATTGTCTTTAACCCCGAATTCCTAGACGTTCAATGAGTTGGCGATAGCGCTGGGCATCGTGGCGATGGATATAGGCCAGTAGCCGCTTGCGACGGCCAATAATTTTCAGCAGTCCTCGGCGAGAGGCGTGATCTTTTTTATTCGCCTTGAGATGCTCAGAAAGCTGCTTGATCCGCTCCGTGAGGATGGCAACTTGGACATCCGCAGAGCCAGTATCGGTACCGTGGATCTGGTAGGTGTTGATGATTTCTTGTTTAATGTCGTGTTGCAGGGCCATGGTCATCAGTTATGAACAGCGCGATCTATTATCATACTCCGATCTTTTGAAATAATAAACTCTCCTGAGCGCGACTATTCTGCCTGTTGGCTGCCACTGCGTCGCCCTAAGAATTACTGACATTGGTGCTGTTTTCCTCAAGGGGGGCGATCGTCAGCAGTTCCTTAAGGGGTTTTTCACTATCGGAGATGGGGGACTTGGCCGTTGTCAGTTCTGTATCAATGGCAAAGGTGGCAAATTGGGTGAGAATTTCACGGCAGAAGACCTCGGCTGCCCGCGATCGGTAGCGATTGGGATTGGTAATCAGTGACAGGGTGCGTTTCACCACCACATTTTCGATACCCATCCGCCGTAGGCTCCCCAGTTGTAACTCCTTCTCAATGGCGGAAATGGAGACAAAGGCAGCCCCCAAGCCCGACTGCACGGCGTTTTTAATGGCCTCAATGGAATTCAGCTCCATCTCCACCTTCAGGCGGCGAGGGTCAATGTTGGCGCGCTGCAGTACCTGATCAATCACCTTACGAATGGTGGATTGGGCATCGAGAGCAATAAAGCCCAGCTTGTACAAGTCTTCTTTGGTGAGGGTTTCGGCACTAGCCAAGGGATGATCCACGGGTAAGACCAGTGCCAGTTCATCCTCAGCATAGGGGGTGACGGTAATTTGCTCGCTGAGTTCTGAGGGAACTTCACCACCAATAATTGCCAGATCAATTTGACCGTTGACCAAGCTCCAGCAGGTGCGGCGGGTGGAATGCACATGCAGTTGAACAGCAACTTCGGGATATTTGCTGCGAAACAGGCCAATCATGCGGGGCATCAGGTAGGTGCCGGTGGTTTGGCTGGCTCCAATGATCAATGTCCCCCCCTGCAATTTTTGTAAGTCTTCGATGGCACGGCAGGCTTCATGGCACAGGGAGAGAATTTGATCGCCGTAAGCCAGTAGGAGTTGTCCGGCTTCGGTGAGTTGGGCACGGCGTCCCCCGCGGTCAAATAGGGGAACATCCAGTTGGCGCTCAAGGTTTTGCACCTGTAAACTCACTGCGGGTTGGGAGACGTAAAGGCTGTCAGCGGCTCGCTTAAAGCTTCCTTCGAGGGCGATCGCCTTCAGGATGCGCAATTGATCAAGGGAAAAGGGCAGTTCGGACATAGGCATTGAGGCCATAGGCGTGCCACTAAGAGGCGTTTTTCTGAACTTATCAGGAATCATGCCCAATTGATATCTATCCCCGCACAAGAAGGCTGAGTTTGGCGTGCCAATGATGCAAAATAGCACATCTGAAACCTATTGTAAGGGTTCAGTTTCCCCCGCGCGATCGCTGACTTTTGTTACATATTGTTACATTATTGCGCTGGGGAGCGATCGCCATCTAGCACCAAGAGAACAGTGACCTCTATTGGCTGTATATCCCGTTGCTCATCCCCTAGCAGCAGCGGAAAGGGAAGATGGCGGTTCGCTAAAATCGATCTAGTGATGCTCTCAAGGCGCCGCTGCACAATTGCGCGAGGAGTTGAAATCGTGCCCTACCCTTGGCCAAAATGGCTGCCGATGCCGGTTGTTGCCACCACACTGGGAGTAGCCGCTGTGGTGATCGGTGTGCGCCAACTGGGACTGCTTCAGCCGTCGGAACTGAGTCTGTATGACTTCTATGTGCGATCGCAACCCGCCCGTGACCCTGATTCGCGTATCCTGACGGTGCTGGTAACGGAGCAGGACATCCAAGCCCAAAAAACGTGGCCCCTGCCGGATGCTACCGTTGCCGATCTCCTCACCCGCCTCAATGCCGCTAGCCCGCGGGCCATTGGCTTGGATATTTTCCGCGATTTGCCCCACCCCCCCGCCCACGACGAGCTGCAAAACATGATTCGCATCAACCCGCGCATTATTCCAGTGTGCAAATCAACGGGGGAAACAGCGGAGCAACCCGAAGTGCCGCCACCACCCAGTATTCCCGCAGCACAGGTGCCAGAGCGAGTGGGCTTTGCCGATATCCCCCTCGATAATGATGGTGTCATTCGCCGCAATCTATTTGTGATCAGCAATCCTAAGGCGCAGCGGTGTACAACGCCCTTTTCCTTTGCCCTGATGCTGGCACTGCGCTACCTAGAACAAGACCCCGCTCAGACTATCAAACTCGATGAGAAGGGTTTGACGCTCAATGATGTGCATTTTCCCCTCCTCAGCAGCGATGCCGGTGGCTATGTGGGGGTGGACGATCGCGGCATGCAAACCCTGCTGAAGTACCGCTCACGCACCGCAGTGGGGCCAACGGTTTCCCTAACGGATGTACTGACTGGACGAGTGAGCGAAGACCTGATTCGCGATCGCGTCGTTTTGATTGGGGTGTCTGCGCCGAGCATCAAGGATATTTTCCTCACCCCCTATAGCGGTAGTGATGCCGTGACGCAGCAAATGCCGGGGGTGGTTGTTCATGGCCAGATGGTGAGTCAATTCCTGAGTGCGGCCCTCGACGGCGAAAGTCCCATTTGGTATTGGCCGCTGCCGGTGGTGCTTGGCTGGATTCTGCTGTGGGCTGGGGTGGGCAGTGTCCTTGGCTGGTGGTTGCGGCAACCGCTGTGGTTGGGGGGCGCGGTAGTGGGGGGACTCATTGTCCTTTTTGGTGGCGGGTTTGGCATTTTTGTGATCGGGAGTGGCTGGATTCCCGTGGTGCCGCCGGCGATCGCCCTGGTGCTCAGCAGTGTCGGCATGGTTGGCTATGTGAGTTATCAAGCGCAGCAGGAGCAAAAATCTTTCCAAGAAAAAGTACAGGAACAGGAAAAAGCCTTGGCGCTGTTGCGATCGCTGATGGCCGAGGATACGGCAGCCCTCAATGCAGCCCTGCGAGAACCCACAGAAATTACCGGCAAACCCCGTTCTCTCCTCAGTGGTCGCTACAAAATCCAAAAAGTCTTGGGGTCAGGGGGCTTTGGCCGCACCTATTTGGCTCAGGATACCCAGCGACCGGGGAACCCCCTCTGTGTGGTCAAGCATTTGCGACCGGGACGCACCGATGAGCGCTTTATGCAGGTGGCGCGACGGCTCTTTCATACCGAAGCAGAAATCCTTGAAAAGTTAGGACGCCACGATCAAATTCCCCTCTTGCTGGCCTATGTTGAGGAAAATCAGGAATTCTATCTAGTGCAGGAGTTTATTGATGGTGCTTCCCTAAGTGAGGAGCTGAAACGCAAACACACGGAAGCCGAAGCCACCCAAATCCTACGGGAAATCTTGGAAGTGCTGAGTTTTGTCCACAGTCACTATGTGATTCACCGCGATATTAAGCCCGACAATATTATTCGCCGTGCCAGCGATCGCAAGCTGGTGCTGATTGACTTTGGAGCGGTGAAACAAATTCAACCCCAAGAAGTGAAGCAAACCCAAGGGAGCACCGTGATTATTGGCACAATGGGCTACGCCCCCCCCGAACAACTCTCTGGACAGCCCACCCTCAGCAGCGATATTTACGCTGTGGGTATGATTGTGCTGCAGGCTTTAACGGGCATTAAACCCCGCGACCTTCCCCGAGACCCCCGCACGGGTGAAGTGGATTGGCAACAGTGCGTTACAGTCAGTGAGCGGCTAGCGGCAGTGCTAAATAAAATGGTGAAGTTTAACTTTAGCGATCGCTATCCCTCCGCCAAGGAAGCCCTTCAGGACGTGCGGCGCTTGGGAACCCCTGCTGCATCTGTTTCATGAGGCGGCCTGTGTTGCTGTCTGAACTGCCCCTTGGGACGCTGGCACGCATCACTGCCATTGAGGGAACCCCTGCTTGGCAACGCCGCCTTGCAGCCGTGGGATTGACGGTCGGCCAAACCGTCACCCTGTTGCGTCGTGCCCCCTTCAGTCAAACCTTGGCCGTACGGGTGGGTGCCCTGACCGATGTGGCCATACGGGCAACAGATGCTAGCACTATCCTTGTGGAACCGCTGCGAAATCTAGAGGCTTGGGACTAACTGGGCATCCTCACGGTTAGAATCCTTGGCTGCTGCTGCCAGCAAACCGTAAAAGAGAGGATGAGGCGCATTGGGACGGGAACGAAACTCGGGGTGAAACTGCACCGCAATAAAGAAGGGGTGAGCCGGATACTCGATAATTTCTACTAAGCGGCCATCAGGCGAGGTGCCCGTAATTTGATAGCCCGTTTCCAAAAAAAGGCTGCGATAGGCATTATTAAACTCGTAGCGATGGCGGTGCCGCTCGTAGATGACCGTCTCCCCATAGAGCTTTTCGGCAAGGGAATTGGAGGCTAGGCGGCAGGCATACAAGCCCAAGCGCATCGTTCCCCCCAAATCCACAATGTCCTGCTGTTCGGGCAACAGGTGAATCACGGGATGGGGGGTATTGGCATCAAACTCAGCACTGTTGGCATTTTCTAAGCCCGCAATATGGCGTGCCCACTCAATGACGGCACACTGCATCCCCAAGCACAGCCCTAAAAAGGGAATCCCCTGCTCACGGGCGTACTGAATAGCCGCAATTTTCCCTTCGACCCCGCGGATGCCAAAGCCCCCCGGCACAACAATGGCCGCCACATTGCTGAGGGCATTTTCCACCCCGTTTTCAACCACTTCCTCGGAGTTGACCCAGCGGATCCGTAGTTCTTGATCAAGGGCGATCGCCGAGTGCCGCAGGGCTTCCACCACCGAAAGATAGGCATCACTGAGGCGGACATATTTGCCCACAATCGCCACCTCTAAGGGGGTATGGGAACGGTAGAGCCGCTCCACCAGAGCCTGCCACTGACTGAGATCCGGTTGCCGTTGCTCCAAGTTCAAAAGACTCAAAACTTGGGTGGCTAACCCTTCGCGCTCAAGCAGCAGGGGCACTTCATAAATACTTTTGGCATCCGGCGAGGGAATGACACATTCCACAGGAACATCACAAAATTGGGAGAGCTTTTCTTTAATGCCGGGGACAAGGGGGCGATCGCAACGACAGATCAGAATATCCGGCTGAATCCCAATGGAGCGCAATTCCTTCACCGAGTGCTGGGTGGGTTTGGTTTTCATTTCCCCTGCCGAGGGAATCCAAGGCACCAAGGTTACATGCATAAACAGCACATGGTGCCGCCCCACCTCCGTGCGAAACTGACGGATGGCCTCTAGAAAGGGCAGCGACTCAATATCGCCAACAGTTCCCCCAATTTCAATGATCACCACATCGGGGTTTTTGTCCTTCGCTACCCGCAGAATGCGTTCTTTAATCTCATTCGTAATGTGGGGGATGACCTGCACTGTTCCCCCCATATAGTCGCCGCGTCGCTCTTTGTTAATCACCGCTTGGTAAATGGATCCCGTCGTGACGCTATTGAGGCGGGACATGGGGGTATCCGTAAAGCGCTCGTAGTGCCCCAAGTCCAAATCCGTTTCGGCACCATCGTCGGTGACAAACACTTCCCCGTGCTGGAAGGGACTCATCGTGCCTGGATCCACATTGATGTAGGGATCAAGCTTGAGAATTGACACGGAATACTGCCGCGATTTCAAGAGGCGGCCCAGACTGGCGGCAACAATTCCCTTACCAATGCTGGAGACAACACCGCCGGTCACAAAAACATATTTCGTCATTGCTAAATGCTAGTGGTGAGCCGCAAAGGGCATACTCGTAACACGTACGCCACTATTCTCGCATATTGGGGCATGGCGCCTAGGAGAAATTGTGCACCAATTCCTTGACCATTTGGGATTGCTCTTCAATCCGCTGCTTCAGCCGCTGACACACCAGATCACACAGCGGAAAGATCGTCGGGTCAGCAATTTCGTAATAGACGGTAACCCCTTGGGGCTGGCGCCGCACCAGACCTGCCTGAGCAAGGGTTTTCAAGTGCTTTGAGACATTGGCCTGCCCCAAGCCCGTTTCCTGAATAATCTCCGAGACATTGCGTCGTCCCTGTTTCAGGGCACAGAGCACTTGCAGCCGACTCGGTTCCGCCAGCACTTTGAAATAGTCGGCAACGTGGACGAGTAACTCAGGGGAAGGGAGATCAACCATAGGGGATATCGCACACTAGAGACACAGATCAAGATAACTTAGCTTAATGATTCTATTATATGACTGTACAGTAAATAAAGCAGCCCACCCTAGGGATGGGGAATGCTGCGAGGAGCGTTAGCGCAGCTTCACTGGCAACTTGATGGCCGATTTGGGTGAGGTGGCCGTTGTGTTTTTTTGCCGTAGCCGTTGGGCATAGAAGGACGCCGCCTCATCCCCACGGGCACATTCTTGGGCAAAGTTAATCAGATGATGCCCCACCACACCCACGTGGATCACTTGTTCAATTTGGCCTTTTTTCAGGGCCGGCCCTGCCAGTTTCCAGAAGGTCTTGCGGTAGCTGCCCCAAAGCCCCACGTGCCAGAGGAGATTTTTCATGATCCGCAGTCCCCGCAGGATATTTTCGCGGCTGAGGCGAGCTGGGCTATTCGGCACTGCAATGCGGTTGGGATAGGTGTGTTCCATTTGATAGGCAAACCGCTCGTAGAGAAATTCGGGTTCATAGGCCGTTGTGATGGTGCGGCGCCACATTTCCACCACCTCTTCGTAGGGCATGAGGAACTCAACATTGGACTCGCGGTTTTCATCATGGTTGAGGCGACCTTCTGCTTCCAGCCGGCGCCAGAGAGGCGTACGCGGTAGAGCGTGTAGCAGGTTAATTGTCAGAGTGGGAATGTGGGAGGCGCGAATAAACTCAAGGATGCGATCGCCCGTTTGGGGTGTATCGGTATCAAAGCCAATAATGATCCCAGAAACCACTTCCATGCCGTAACGATTGAGGGTTTGCACCGCCTGCAAAATCGGCATACTTAGATTTTGATCCTTGTGGATGGCGTGGAGGGCTTCAGGTTCCGGGGTTTCAATGCCACAGAAAATGGTACAGAAATAGGCCTCCCGCATCATTTCTAGGAGTTTTGGGCTTTGGGCAATGTTCAGGGTCGCTTCGCAGGCAAATTGCAGCGGGTAGCCATTGGCCCTTTGCCAGTCAATGAGGTGCGGCAGTAATTCGGTCACCGCGCGGCGATTGCCAATAAAGTTATCGTCAACGAAATAGACCGCCCCCGGATTCCCAGAAGCCAGCATTGTATCCAGTTCCTTGAGGATTTGCTGCGGCGTTTTCAGGCGCGGATTGCGGCCATAGAGTTCGGGAATATCACAAAACTCACAGCGAAAGGGACAGCCACTAGAAAACTGCACACTGCCGAGGAAGTAATTTTCCATGCGCACGTGCTGGTAGGCAGGCACAGGAAATTCACTCAGGGGTAACCGTGCCGTGGTTTCAAAGATCAGTTGTTGGGGCGGGCGCTGGCTGCCGTACTCGTCAAAGTAAGCAATCATTTTATCGGTGGCATCCCCCAGTTCCCCTAGGTGGAGAATATCCACATCGGGATAGTATTCCGGACAACTGGAGACCGAAGGCCCGCCGAGGGCAGTGAGTTTACCGTGACGATGGGCAATGTCGTTGATTTCTAAAATTTGTGGCCGCTGAATGTGCATGCCGCTAGTAATGACAATATCAGCCCAAGCATAGTCAGCATCGGTTGCTGGCCGTACATTTTCATCAATCAGGCGCACTTCCCAAGATTCTGGAAGATAGGCGGCCACCAACAAAATCCCTTGGGGTGGCATAAAGGCGCGCACCGTGCCCATGAGGGGGTAGGCGTGGTGAAAGGTGCCAAAGGAGCGGCTATAGCGGGGGAAAATGCAGAGAATACGGCGATGATTGCGGGGGGTATAGGGGACTCGACCACTGGTCATCTCGGGAACCGGTTTAATCTCATCGGTGCTCCGACTGAGGTTCATAGCCCACCACTCCTACCTACACGCACTTTTCAATAGGTATAGCCTACAAATGTGTCTATCGCCTAGGTTTTAGTACCCTTTGGCACTAAAGTCCAATGTGAGGGGAATCTCAACCCGCTCAATGTGGGTTCTAAAGGTGCCATCGGGGTATAACGACAGATGACGAAAACCGGGACCAATGGGTTCAAGGGAAAATTCAGGGGCGCGAGGCAAAAACTGGATACAGGTGGAGGGGCAGCCGAGATACATTACCCCTTGCCGCTCGGTGGCAAATTCCTGATGAATATGGCCAAAGAGGACGAGTTTGACTTGAGGGTGGCGATCCAACACAGCAAAAAGGTGCTCAGGGTTTTGTAGGCGGCTACTATCAAGCCATGGGGCACCGGTCTCAAAGGGGGGATGGTGCAGGGCAATGAATGTGGGGCGATCGCCCCCGCGACTCAAGGTTGCCTCTAGCCAGCTTAAGGTTTCAGGACGCAATTCACCATGGACTTTGCCATCCGCTTGGGAACTGAGGAGCAGGCCTTGCCAAGTCCCAAGATTGATCTGGCGATCGCCCCTCAGCGGCGGACGTTCCAGCGCCGGCAGCATTACCCTTGGTTCATCATGGTTACCGGGAATCCAATATACGGGACAGGTAAAGTCCCTGAAAGCAGTGGCCAAACGGTCGTAGGTGGTGGCAACGGGTTCCTGTGCCAAGTCTCCCGTCAACAGCAGGGCAGCAGGGGCATGACGGTGAATTACCCCTAAAACAGCAGCTAGGGATTGAGCCGTGGGCAGGCCAAGGAGTCTGCCTTCATCTGTGGCAAATAGATGCAGATCTGATAACTGGATCAGGTGAAAGGGATCATTCATAGACTTGCTGGGGTGTGGGGACGCTGGGCAGGAAACTGACCTATTTGACTGAGGTTAATCGACTACTTTTGATCGACTACTTTAACGCTGACCGAAGTTGCCGATTCCCGCAAGCGGGCGGGTAAGGGGAGTTGTTGCCACCACCGCCCAAGCACTTGGCGCTGATTGATGATGTAAATGCTCATGAGCGTTAGCCCCACCCCCACCAACTGAACCTGACTCAGGGTTTCCCCTAAGAACCAATGCCCAAAGGTGAGGGCAAATACTGGGGTGAGAAAGGTCAGGGCACTGAGACTAGTCAGATTCCCCTTGGCAGCGAAATAGAAAAAGACACCGTAGGACAGGGCACTACCGAAGAGGGTGGCATAGCCCAAATTAAAGACATCCGGCCACTGTAGAGCCGCCCAAGGTGCTGGGGTATTCAGGCTCGGCAAGAGCAAGAGGGGCAACCCGCCCAAGACCATGTGCCAGCCGGTAGCCACAACGGGATCCGCATAGCGTGCCAAGGGACGCATGAGAATGGTTCCCACGGCCATTGAGAGGGCAGCCAACAGCATCCACAGTTCACCTCGCTGCCACCACTGTCCCCAAGGAATACCTTGCCATGCGCTGGGTTGATGGAGCAACGTCAAGAGATCATCGCCTAGACCAATACCACTAATGCCCACTAAGCCAAGAAATAACCCCAGCCAGCCCCAGCCGCCAACGCGCTCTTGATATAGCCAGCGGGACAGCAATGCCACCGCAAGGGGTTGGGAGTCAATCATGACAGAACCCAGCCCGGCTCCCGTTTTTGCTAAGCCAGTGGCCAGAAACCCCTGAAATAAAAGGCCATCCACAAGGGCAAAAAGACTAATCCATCCCCACGCCCGTAAGCTATTGGGTTGGGGCTTACCGAGGGCGATCGCCACCGCTAAAACCAACAGGCCTGCGGGCACAAGGCGCACACCGGCAACCCACAGCGGCGAGGTATGGGGCATCACCTCTTTCATGGCCACCATGGCAGTTCCCCAAAAGAAAAAGGGGGAAATTAAAATCAAGCGTTGCCAGAGTGCGGTCACAGGCGTTGCAAAATCAGGAGAAATGTTAAGGATTATTGCGATTCGTATCCTTAAATTATAATCCTGCCGTGGGAAACGGCAACTTCAGGAGGGAATTGCCAAGTTGATTTGCTATAACAAGTTCTAACGACCTCCCTAGCATCCTAGGGAAATTGCAGGCAGTGGGTGAGGAGCCGCAGCAGGAAATGAAAGCACTAGAGGTTTGGCAACGGTGGTTCCGGCAGGTTCCTAAGTCAGCGGAGCTAGCGATCGCCCCTGTGGGGACAACAGTCACTGAATCTCTGCTCTCCCGCTGGCAAACCTACCGCCAACGACTCATGGCATATGAGGGGTGGCCTTGGCTCATCCCCTTTTTAATCTCCGGCGTAACCCTGATGACCGCCAGTGCTTGGCTATTGGTTTTACCCCCCTTGCCCGATTGTCGTCACTCCGGCCTCGTCATGAGCGATGGCGATCGCCTCTACTGTGCCGATCAAGCCGCCCTCCACGGCAACTTACCCTCTCTGGCTCAAGCCATTGAAACCGTCAGTCAGTGGCCCGAAGATCACCCCCTGTTTCCCCAAGCAAAGCGGCGTGTGGATGAATGGTCAGCCGCCCTACTCGTGATTGCCCGCCAACAGTTGAGCCAAGGCAATATTGATCTGGCAACGCTGCTCCTGAAAAAAATCCCCACCACCGCAGCGAGCTACTCCCAAGCTCAAGAGCTACTGACCGCAACGAATGTGGGAGAAGGGGGAAACTTGTTGGCCACGGCAGAGGCGGCGCTGCGCCAGCAGGACTGGGGGTTGGCATTACTGCAAGTGAAACTGATGAACCAGTTGGGCACCGACTACTGGCGCGAACAGGCACAAAAGCTCTCGGTGCGTATCTCCCAAGAACAGGATGCGTGGGTGCAATTGGTGCAGGCACGGGATTTGGCGGCTTGGTTAACAGCCAATGAACTGGCCGAGGCGGTCATGCTGGCTCTGCAAATTCCCCCCGAGGCGGTTGTTTATTCCCAAGCCCAAGCGGATATTCGCCGTTGGATTCCTGAAGTGTTTGTGTACGCTGAAGAACGCTTAACGGCCGGTGATCGCGAGGGTGCCCTAGCACTGATTGAAAAAATTGCCCCCGCTCTCGATGTGTCCTACCACGATCGCCCGATTGTCATCTTGGGGCAGGCCAAAGCCCTTGCGGCCAAGGGAACGGTTTTGGGCTACTGGGAAGCGATCGCCCGCGTGCAGCAGATTCCCACCACGGATCCCTTCTATGAATCGGCTCAGGCCTACCTCAAAACATGGCAGCAGCAGTTGCGCAACCAGCAGCATCTTCAGTGGGCATCGTGGCTCGCCAATTCTCATCTGCGCTGGGGGTATGCCTTGGCCATTGCTCAAGCTCGGCAGGTGCCCCTTGGTCAGCCGGAACGGGGTCAAGCCCAAGGTTTGATTGCCCTTTGGCAGCGGGATCTGCGTACGATTAATGAGCAGCCCTTGCTCCATGCGGCGATCGCCCTCGCAGAACAGAAACAGTATCAGGCCGCCCTAGGGGTTCTGCAATACTTCCCCAGCAATGCTGTGCTTGCTTCTGTAGTGGCCAACTACCGCAACGAGTGGCAGGAAAAACTGGAAGAAATTGAGGATCGTCCGATTCTGGATCGAGCGATTCGCTTGGCACGGGAAGGCAAACTAGAGGAAGCCATTCAAACCGCTGAGCAAATTGGTCGCGATCGCGCCCTCTACCGTGAAGCTCTCAATCGCATCTGGCAGTGGGACTATGAACTCAGTGTGCGCCAACGGCAACAGGCAGCACCCACGCCCGCTTGGTGGGAAAGCCCCCCCAGTACTCCTGAAAGGACTTCTGAACCAGTCACCGAACCAGAATCAGCTCCGCCAGCAACACCAAGGACTTCTGAACCAGTCACCGAACCAACATCAGCTCCGCCAGCAACACCCACGCCAGAGGCTGCTACCCCTGCACCCACCCCTGAGGCATCTCCCACCCCTGAAACCACGGTTACCCCTGCCAGACCTGCACCGACACCTGAAGCCACTGCTGCCCCGACGCCGACACCTGTTCAACCGCCAGCAGCGGATCCCGAACCAATGGCTACCCCCTAGCGATCGCTGGTCATCGTAAAATAGAGGCTCTGTGCAGTATCGGTAGCCCAGCTATGCGTCTCTCGCAAATGCTTTTTGTCACGCTTCGCGATGATCCAGCGGAAGCAGAAATTCCCAGCCACAAATTATTGCTGCGGGCGGGATATATTCGGCGGATTGCCAGTGGCATCTATAGCTATCTGCCCTTGATGTGGCGAGTGCTGCAAAAAGTGAGCGCCATTGTCCGTGAGGAAATGAACCGCAGTGGTGCTTTGGAATGTTTGCTGCCGCAATTGCAACCCGCTGAACTGTGGCAAGAGTCGGGACGCTGGGACACCTATACCAAGGCCGAAGGGATTATGTTTTCCCTCACCGATCGCGCTGAGCGGCAGTTGGGACTAGGGCCGACCCATGAAGAGGTCATCACCACCCTCGCTAAGGACTTGATTCGCTCCTATCGTCAGTTGCCCGTTCACCTGTACCAAATTCAAACAAAGTTCCGCGATGAGATTCGCCCGCGATTTGGTCTGATGCGGGGACGAGAATTCATTATGAAGGACGGCTACTCCTTCCATGCCGATGTGGCCAGCCTCAAGGAAACCTATCAGGTGATGTACGACACCTATAGCCGTATTCTTCAGCGCTGTGGCCTGACGTTTCGAGCCGTGGAGGCGGATTCGGGTGCCATTGGCGGATCGGGATCCCATGAGTTTATGGTGCTGGCTGCCGCTGGCGAAGATGAAGTGCTCTATACGGCTGACGGCCAATATGCCGCCAATGTGGAAAAGGCCGTTTCGCTGCCCCCTGACGCGGTGCCCACAACTTACAAAAAGGTGGCGACACTAGATACCCCCAATACAGCAACCATTGATGCCCTTGTTGAGCACTTGCAGTGCCATCCGACGCAAATTGTCAAAAATGTCCTCTATCGAACGGTTTTCGATAATGGGCGGGTGGGTCTGGTGTTGGTGAGTATTCGCGGCGATCAAGAGGTGAATAGCGTCAAGCTGCACAACACCCTCACTTCCCTTGCGCCCAACTACGGGGCAACGAAATTGCTGGATCTGCGGGTGGCGGATGCCAATACCGCCCAAGAGTGGGCAGCCACCCCCATTCCCTTTGGTTACATTGGCCCTGACATAGAGGACGGCGTTATTAAAGCCGATCCCCAGATCATTCCCCACTGGATTCGCATTGCCGATCACACCGTAACGGAGTTAAAGCGGTTTATTACAGGAGCCAATCGCGATCAACAGCACCGTGTCGGTGTCAATTGGGGCAAATCCTGTCCATTACCGGCCATTGTCGCCGATGTTCGCAAAGCCCAAGCCGGCGATCGCGCCTGCCACGATCCAACACAGCACCTAGAGACCGCCCGTGGCATTGAAATTGGCCATATTTTCCAGTTGGGGACAAAGTACTCTGAGGCAATGAAGGCCACCTACACCAATGAACAGGGGGAAGAGGTGCCACTGGTGATGGGCTGCTATGGCATTGGGGTTTCCCGCTTGGCTCAGGCGGCGGTGGAGCAGCACCACGATCCACAGGGCATTATTTGGCCGCTGGCGATCGCCCCCTATCAAGTGATCATTGTCGTTCCCAACATCGAGGATGGGCAGCAAATGCAGGTGGCCACTGACCTCTACGATCAGCTTCAGGCGGCAGGAATTGAGGTGCTCTTCGACGATCGCGATGAGCGGGCAGGGGTGAAATTCAAAGATGCGGATCTCATTGGCATTCCCTATCGCCTAGTGACGGGGCGGGCGATCGCCAATGGTGAAGTGGAACTCGTGATCCGCGCAAGCGGTGCCAAATCCACCCTCCCTATAAGCGAAGTTGTTCGTTATCTTCAAAAGGAGATTGCTCAGCAGTTAGGTCGATGATTCTCAATCCCTACCAGCGCACGAAACTGGATAGCCGCAGCGATGATCTCTTTTACGCGGCACCGCGCTTTGTTACCCACGTGGATGATTTCTTTCTTGCCCGCCTCACGGATCTCTACCGCCAATACTTAAAGCCACAACTGCGGGTTTTGGACTTAATGAGTAGTTGGGTGTCCCATCTACCACCAGAGCTATCCTTTGCGGAAGTGGTGGGCCATGGGATGAATGCGGCGGAGCTAGCCCGCAACCCCCGCTTGGATCGTTATTTCGTTCAGAATCTTAATGAAGAGTTGGCCTTGCCCCTAGAGGATGCCAGTTTTGATGCTGTCTTGATGGCGGTGTCGGTGCAGTACCTCCAGTATCCTGAGGCCACTTTTACAGAAATTGCCCGTATCCTCAACCCCCAAGGGGTGGTCATTGTCAGCTTCTCGAATCGCATGTTTTTTGAGAAGGCGATTCAGGCGTGGCGCGAGGGTACCGAGGGCGATCGCCTGCGCTTGGTGCAAACCTACATTGATAGCATTCCCTCCCTCAAGGTGGTAGAAACCCAGCTGCCCCGTCGCTGGCCTTGGCTGGGATTTACTGATCCTTTCTATGCTGTCGTGGGTCAAAAGCAGTCGGCGTGATGGTCAGAGGAGGCGTCTATGAGCAGTTTCGCGGTGCCCTCCTTGGACTTCTGTGGGGCATCGCTAAAGAGGATATCTATCTAGCCCAGACACTACCCCACCAATGGTTAACCCCCAACCAAGGGGAGTGGCCCGTTCAGCTGCCGCAGTTGTTGGCATCATGGGATCAACCTTTGATCTCAGTCCCCGCGGCGTTGCAGGAGATTCAGACCCTGCTCCATGAATACCTCGCGGCGGCTTGGGCACCTGAGCCTTTGGCCGTACCTCTAGAGAGAGGAGAGGTGATCCGCTATGCCTTGGCGATCGCCCCGTGGGACTTAGAATTAGCCCATGAAATTGTTATCAAGCAGCAACCCAGTGCTGGTCTTCTCTTAAGCTGTCTTTTTGGTGCCTATTGGGGGGCATTAGCCTTACCCCTCAGAGCCTGGGAGTATTGGACGCCGACAGTGGCTGCGGTGCTGGGGAACGTGATGATGCAATGGACAGGGGGTATGGGAACCGAGATGGCACTTGCCCCCAAGGACGGACTAAAACACTGGAGAAGGGGCTGTACTCGGAACATAACGCTCTAGCTGTGCACCCAAACCCCGCAGCTTGGCTTCAATTTGCCAGTAGCCCCGATCTAAGTGCTGCAAGCCATAGACGTGGGTTTCGCCGTGGGCAGCCAGTCCAGCAACGACTAAAGCCGCTGTGGCACGCAAATCCGTACCTGTTACCGGTGCACCCGAAAGATAGGGCACCCCTCGGATGGCAGCGTGATTTCCCTTGACGCGAATGTCGGCGCCCATGCGATTGAGTTCAGCCACATGGCCAAAGCGATTTTCAAACACCGTTTCGCTGACTAAACTATTCCCCTCACTGATGGCCAGCAACGTCATCATCAAGGCCTGCATATCCGTGGGAAAGCCAGGGTAGGGGAGCGTTTCAATGTCGGTGGCACGATAGCGCTGCGCAGGGGTAAAGCGGACACGGGTGGGATCGGGAAATTCAATCCTCGCTCCCATTTCTTCCAGTTTGGCAACCACAGGTGTTAGGTGACTGGGAATGACCGGTGCCAATGTAATGGCCGAGCGGGTGACGGCAGCCGCCAAGAGAAATGTGCCCGCTTCAATGCGATCGGGGATAATTTCGTATTCAGTGCCGTGGAGGCGATCGACCCCAACAATGGTAATCGAATTGGTGCCTGCCCCATAGATTTTTGCCCCCATGGCGATACAGAAGTTGGCCAAATCCACCACTTCCGGTTCTTGAGCGGCATTTTCAATCGTGGTTTCCCCCTCGGCAAGGGTGGCGGCCATCATCAGGGTTTCCGTTGCACCAACGCTGGGATAGTCCAAATAGATGCGGGTTCCCTTCAGTTTGGGGGCACTGGCGGTAACAACACCGTGGTCAATCGTGACTTCGGCTCCCATCGCTTGCAGACCGCGCACATGCAGTTCCACCGGACGAGCGCCAATAGCGCAGCCGCCGGGCAAGGGAACACGAGCAATCCCCAACCGTGCCACCAATGGACCAATGGCAAAGAAACTCGCCCGCAGTTGGCTGACCAAACTATAGGGGGGATCATTGGTATTTAATTCCGTGGCATCAATGGCGATCGCTTCACTACCGAGGCGGTGTACCTTGACCCCCAATGCCTGTAAAATTTCCCCAAGGCGACGAATATCCGCCAAGTCAGGCACTGCACGAAGAATGGTTGTATCCGCTGCTAAGAGTGCCGCCGCCATCAAGACTAATGCTGAATTCTTGGCTCCGCTAATCCTCACCTCCCCCGATAACCGATAGCCCCCCTGAATCTCGAGGTGTGCCTGCTCTGTGGTCAGCGGCGTTGCGGTCGAGGTTAGCATATTTCACTCTCACAGCCAAAAGAATTCCAAGCGATTATATCCTATCAGTGCGAATTTTATGCAAAGATCAGTATTAACAAAAGAGGGACAAATGCACGCCTGTTGTTTTGCAAATAATTTAAGGATTGGATGGAACACCAAAACCTCAGCGATTTACTGCGGCAAGAGGCAGCTAAACAGCGTCAAGCGCCCAGCAAGCGGAGTCGACACCAGCCCACCAAGGCAGAACTAGAGCAAGAACTGGCCGCCCTCAAAGCAGCGTTAGCAGCGGCAGAAGCTGAGAAAACCGCTCACAGTACCCAGATAGAGCAACTGCAACAGGAAGTGCAAACGTGGCGCGATCGCGCCCAAGCCCTCGAAACTGAGCTTCAGAACCTCCAAACCCGCCATCAGACCCTAGAAGCCGAATTTGAAGAGGCCAAAGAAGTCATTCGCCAACTCACGGCGCCTCAGCCCTACCGCTTTGAGGATGTGGGATTTAAACCCCTTGTTAATGAAGTTCCCATCCCTAATCCCAATGCCTCTCCCCTTGGGGATGCGGAAATTGGTTGGTTTGATTAGGGATTGCCCAAGGGATTGGCAGACTCTTTGAGAAGATTAAAAAAATGTAAAGGCAGATAAATCAATTATTAAAATTCCCGCAGCGGTAGTCTAATGTACATTTCACAAATCTGTATTAGCCTTAAGTTAAGTGATTGCCGATTCCTTCAGAGCTACAGGTTGCATGAATAATTCCGCCACGCCCAACGGTCATCCTGTTCATTCAGTTTCCCACACCAACCCTACTGCCAACGACGAACACTGCGATTTGTATATCGAGAGCGATCGCACAGGGATGACCGTGCAAACCCTGAAGCGCGCCTTTGTTGATAACCTGCACTACATCCAGGGCAAGGATGCCATGTTTGCCACGCCCTACGATTACTTCATGGCACTGGCCTACACGGTGCGCGATCGCCTGCTGCATCGACGGATTAAAACCGCCCAAACCTATTTTGAGCAGGATGCCAAGGTGGTCTATTACCTGTCGGCAGAGTTTCTCATTGGTCGCTTGCTTCTGAATAATCTGATTAACGTCGGCCTCTATGAGCAAACCAAACAGGCCATGACCGACTTTGGCTTAGATCTCAATGAACTCATGGATCGCGAACCTGAACCAGGCTTAGGAAATGGCGGCCTAGGACGGTTGGCGGCTTGTTTCCTCGACTCCTTAGCCACCCTCGAAATTCCCGCTGTTGGCTACGGCATTCGCTACGAGTATGGGATTTTCGAGCAAATCATCACCAATGGCTGGCAGCACGAAGTCCCCGACAACTGGCTGCGCTTTGGCAACCCTTGGGAGATTGCCCGCCCCGACTACAATGTCGAAGTTAAGTTTGGCGGCCACACCGAAGCCTACACCGATGTCCAAGGGCACTACCGCGTGCGCTGGATTCCCAGTACCACCGTCTTGGGCACCCCCTACGATACACCAATTCCAGGCTATGGCAAAAATACCGTCAATACCCTGCGCCTTTGGAGTGCCCGCGCTGCTCAGGATTTTAATTTACAGGTCTTCAACGCCGGCGACTACACCCAAGCGGTCTCGGAAAAAACCTTTAGTGAGAATATCTCGAAGGTTCTTTACCCCAACGACAACACTCCCCAAGGCAAGGAGCTGCGCCTGCGGCAACAGTATTTCTTTGTCTCCTGTTCGTTGCAGGACATTATTCGCCTTTACCTGCGGCGGCACACCAGCTTTGACGCCTTCCCCGACAAAGTAGCCATTCAGCTCAATGATACCCACCCCGCCATTGGGGTGGCTGAACTGATGCGACTGCTGGTGGATGAGTACCAACTCCCGTGGGAAAAAGCGTGGGACATTACCCAGCGCACTTTTGCCTACACCAACCATACCCTGCTGGCGGAAGCCCTTGAACGCTGGTCGGTGGAACTTTTTGCGCAACTACTGCCGCGCCACCTTGAAATTATTTACGAGATTAACTACCGCTTCCTCAACGAGATTCGCCAACGCTATCCCGGCAACATTGCCCGCTTAGCACGCATGTCCTTGATTGAGGAAGGTCATCCCAAGCAGGTGCGCATGGCGCATTTGGCCTGTGTCGGCAGCCATACGGTCAACGGGGTCGCCGAACTGCACACAGAGCTGATCAAGCAGGAGCTGATGCGGGACTTCTACGAGATGTACCCCAACAAGTTCCAGAACAAAACCAATGGCATTACCCCCCGCCGTTGGCTATTGATGAGTAATCCCCGCTTGGCCAGCCTGATTACCGAAACACTGAAGAGCGATCGCTGGATTACCCACCTTGAAGACCTGCGCGGCCTAGAACCCTACGCCACGGATCCCGCCTTTCAGGCCAAGTGGCAGCAAATCAAGCAAGTCAACAAAGAACGCCTAGCGGAGTACATTTGGCGCCACAACCAGATTGAGGTGGATCCCTATTCCCTGTTTGACATTCAAGTGAAGCGGATCCATGAGTACAAGCGGCAGCACTTGGCGGTGCTCCACATTATTACCCTCTACGAACAAATCAAGGCCAACCCCAGCATTGACATTCAGCCGCGCACATTTATTTTTGGCGGCAAGGCAGCCCCCGGCTACTTCATGGCCAAGATGATCATCAAGCTGATCAATGCGGTGGGGGATATGGTCAACCATGATCGGGATGTCAATGGCCGTCTGCGGGTCGTGTTCCTCAGTAACTATTCCGTTTCCCTTGGGGAAATGACCTATCCTGCGGCTGATCTTTCAGAGCAGATCTCCACCGCTGGTAAGGAGGCCTCCGGCACCGGCAACATGAAATTTGCCCTCAATGGTGCCCTGACGATTGGTACTCTGGATGGGGCAAATGTGGAAATTCGCCAAGAGGTGGGGGCAGAGAACTTCTTCCTCTTTGGTCTGACGGCGCAAGAGGTAATGAGCCTGAAAGCTGAGGGCTACAATCCCTGCGAGTACTACAACAGCAACCCAATGCTCAAGAAAGTGATTGACAGCCTGATTTCCGACTACTTCAATCCACGTGAGCCGGGGCTATTTGAACCGATTGTCAGTTCCCTGCTCAACGAAGATCCCTATATGCTGTTGGCGGACTACCAATCCTATGTGGACTGTCAGCAACGGGTTGCCCAAGCCTTCCGCGAGAAGAGCCACTGGACACAGATGTCTATTCTTAATGTGGCGCGCATGGGCAAATTCTCTAGCGATCGCACGATTGCGGAGTACTGCAAAGACATCTGGCACGTCAAACCCGTCCCCGTTTCCCTAGATACCTGTCGGCCCGCTTTTCGCCCCAGCCGCATCAGTCAAGCCAGTAGTCTTTAGGTGACTGCCCCTTTTGCTCTACACTAGGGCAAGTCTCAAGCAGGGAAACGACATGAATGGCGGGAATCGGCGCAGCTCTACGGGTGTTTCAAAGTCGCAAAATGGCAGCACTGCTCTTGCTGGGCTTTTCCTCAGGGTTGCCCCTGTTTCTCACCAGCCGAACACTGCAAGCATGGATGACCGTTGAGGGCATTGACTTGACCGCTATTGGTCTCTTTAGCCTCGTGGGGTTGCCCTACTCATTGAAGTTTCTCTGGTCTCCCTTACTGGATCGCTATACGATTCCCTTTTTGGGACGGCGGCGGGGCTGGTTACTGCTCATTCAGGTGCTCCTCTTGGGGGCGATCGCCCTAATGGCGGTACAGGATCCCAGTACGAGCCTACGGCTATTGGCAGTGAATGCCTTCGCCATTGCCTTTTTGAGCGCCAGCCAAGATATTGCGGTGGATGCCTATCGTGCCGATGTCCTAGAACCCCTTGAAATGGGGGCGGGTGCAGGTATTTACGTCCTTGGCTATCGCATTGCGCTCTTGGTCACGGGTTCCCTAGCCCTGATTCTTGCCGATCAACTGCCTTGGCCCGTGGTTTACGTCCTGATGGCGCTGCTGATGCTTGTGGGCATGGTCACGACCCTTTGGGCACCGGAACCCGAAGTCCATCCCCCGGCTCCTCCTTCATTGGCACAAGCAGTGATTCGCCCCTTCCTTGATTTTTTCCAGCGCTACGGCTGGGGAACAGGGCTGATTATTCTGCTCTTTATCTGCCTCTACCGCTTGGGGGATGCGCTCACAGGGAACATGATGACCCCTTTCCTGTTGCAGCAGGGCTTTAGCCAAACCCAAATTGGTGCGGTGCAAGGGGGTGTCGGGCTGATTGCCACCATTGTTGGTGCCCTTGCCGGCGGGGCGGCCATCAGTCAAATCGGTATTCACCGTGCTCTTTGGATCATGGGGGGATTGCAAGCTTCTAGCAATGTCTCCTACTTTGTTTTGGCCAATGCCGGTGCCAATCCAACGGTGATGGTGGCCGCCATTAGTATTGATAACTTCTGTGCCGGACTGGCGATCGCTGCTCTGACGGCTCTTTTAATGAGCCTCTGCAACCCTCAATTTAGCGCAACGCAGTATGCCCTGCTCTCTAGCCTTTTTGCCTTTAGTCGAGACGTGCTAGCAGCCCCTGCGGGCAAAGCGGCGGAGATCATGGGGTGGCCGCTCTTTTTTCTCTTTACAATTGGCGCTGCCTTACCCGCACTTCTCCTCCTGCCGTTTTTTGCCCCTTGGCAAGCGAAGCCGGCCTTTCCCCGCCCCGGCAGTGATGACTGAAAATACTTAAAAATACTTAATGTAGTTGTCCCCAGCAAATCCGACAATGACGACGCTGATTCCCGTTCCCCTTGGTGAGCACGCCTACCGAATTGCCATTGGTGCCAACACACGGCGGCAGTTGCCTGCACTGTTGGCCGAATATACGCCTTTGACGCCGAAAGCCCCTGCCCTCATCGTTTCCAATCCGCAAATTTGGCGGCACTACGGCACGGATGTGCAAGAGGCATTAACGCAAGCGGGCTGGCAAGTCACCCCCTGTATTCTGCCAGCAGGGGAACGCTACAAAACCCTCAGAACCGTTGAAAAGATTTATGATGCTGCCCTGAGTCAGCGTTTAGAGCGGGGTTCTACGCTCTTTGCCCTTGGTGGTGGCGTCATTGGCGACATGACGGGCTTTGCGGCGGCGACTTGGCTGCGGGGGATTGCCGTGGTTCAGATTCCCACCAGTCTCTTGGCGATGGTGGATGCGGCGATTGGTGGGAAAACAGGGGTGAACCATCCCCAGGGCAAAAATCTCATTGGAGCCTTTCATCAACCTCGTCTTGTGGTCATTGATCCCGATGTTTTGGCAACCCTGCCCCCCAGAGAATTCCGGGCTGGTATGGCAGAGGTGATTAAGTATGGTGTGATTTGGGATACTGAGCTGTTTGATTTGTTGAGTCAGCTGCCGCGTTTGGATCGCATGGCTGCTGTGCCTGCTGAGCAGTTGCTTCAAATCCTACAGCGTTCCTGCCAAGCGAAGGTGGATGTGGTTAGCAAGGATGAGCGCGAAACCGGACTGCGGGCCATTTTGAATTACGGGCACACCATTGGCCATGCCCTTGAAAGTATGGGCAACTATCGCCTTTTGAATCACGGCGAGGCTGTGGCCATTGGCATGATTGCCGCTGGGGAACTGGCGGTGGCCTTGGGGTACTGGTCAGCAGAAGCCGCCGCTGCCCAACGGGCATTGATTCTCAAGGCAAAGTTGCCGACCACAATCCCGGCTTACTTTGATGTGGAGGGACTGCTGGCACTGCTACAGCATGACAAGAAGGTTCAGGCGCAACAGGTGCGATTTATTCTCCCCACCGCCATTGGCCATGTGGACATTTTTGATCAGGTACCGACCGACTTGATTCGGGAGACACTCCATCGCCTCCAAGCCTAGCTAGGGGGCGCCGTATCTAGCAGCGCTTTTTTGGTTGCTTTCAGTTCTTGCCAAAGGCGTTTAATTTGCTCATAGGCTTCCTGAGGGGAAAGCTTGCCACTGTTTTCGAGACTGGAAATGTAGCTCACTCGAGTCGCAAACTCCTGTAAGTTGGCATCAAATAAAAAGTTTTCGGGTGTAAACTCACCGTGGTAACGGCTGTAGGGATGTAAAAATTCGTATTTATTCATTGCTTACCTATCCTTTTTCTCAGGGGTTAACCTATTCTTAACTTCATTTTAACCATTTTCTCTCGGATAACTGTAGCTGCCGCAACAAAACAGTGATCTTGCTGGGGGCAAAACGGCGCTTTGTTAACAACTATGGGCAAAAGATTAAGCATTATTAACTTTGATTGATCAAATAAAGGAGACTTATCACACTACATATACGAGAGTGATCCCTTGCGATCGCCAGATATCAATGCTGTGATTTAGGAAATGGATAAATGATGCACGGACTCTCCTTGGCTCCCCGTTATCGCTTAGATGATGTTGATCCTTGGCTTCTGGGAATTGATCCCAGCCGTCATTACTGGCTGCAAGTCAATGGGGATCCCCAGCAGCGGGTGGCCATTCCGGGGGTATGTGTCCAGAGCATCTCGGAACTACGGGAAATTATGGAGGCGGTGCGATCACTCCTACCGGGGCAGCAGTTGCAAATTCAGCGAGCAGCCACCTGTTTAGAAATTCACTGCGTGGCTGAAAATCTCTTGGCGATCGCCCACCCTGTTGCCGGTGCCCCTGTTTGGCATCTCTTTGATCGCGAAACCCTCGAAAGTTTAGTGATGAGTGCCCATCCCCACTGGCAATGTCGGCCTGAGGATGTGGAATTGGGGCGGCAGCAATTGTGGCAGTCGTTTCAGTTACCAGTGGCCGCTTGAGCCGTGTCAAGGGCCTCACTGATCCGCCGCAGCACACCATTGATAAAGCGATGACTACCTTGGTCGCTGTAGCGTTTGGCCAGTTCGATCGCCTCGTTGATGGCCACTGGCTTGGCCACGTCAAGATAGCGCATCTCTGCGACGGCCATTTCAATAATGGCGCGATCTAAGTGCGTCAGTCGCTCCAGTTGCCAATCCACCATTGAGCGATTCACCAGTTCTTGAATCTCCGTTTGGTGTCGCTGCAAACTGCGCAGTAGGGCGATCGCGTAGGCTTGAACTTCCTCTTGATGGGCAAAGTAGAGAATTTCGGGTAAATCGAGGGCAGCACCTATTTTGTTCAAGCCCTTTTCCGCCCGCTTGAGGGCATCTTGAAGCACCATCTGTGCCTTTTCGAGGTGGGGCAACTGAAACTCGCTATGGTTGAGCAGTCGCTGACTTTCACTAAGTTCAGTGCCGGCCTGTTCGAGGGTATCGCGCACATCACTCGCCAGCGTCCGTACCGCCATCAGGATCAAGCTGCGGCAGTCACTTTCATCGAGCAGTTTCGGTTGGCGTAACACTTGAGCGGCACTGAGCAACGCCAATTCACGGGCAACACGACGAGCAGTAATCATGGGTAAATCCTCAAAAACGAGTTCTTAACGCAACGACGCAGGGGCGGGGGGCAGGGTCGAGGTCGGAACTGATCCCGGTGTAACAATCCCCCCGGAAATAATCAGCTTAAAGGCATCCTCGATCGAAATATCCAAATCTCGCACATCCCGCTCACTGGCAATCACATACCAACCGGTGGTGGGGTTAGGCGACGAGGGGATAAATAGACTCAACATTGGCTCGGAAAAGACCGTTTGCAATGAACCATTAATCGTGCCAGTGACAAAGGCCACGGCCCACAGACCCGACCGCGGGTATTCTACGAGCACCACTCGGCGAAAGCGATCGCGCGAGTCCCGCAGAATTGTCTCTAGGAGTTGTTGCAGCACCTTATAAATGGTGCCCGCCAAAGGGATGCGCTTGAGAATGCTCTCACCTGTGTTCAACAGCCACTGGCCAAAGATATTGCGTGCCATCAAGCCAATGAGCAAGATCCCTGTTAAGGGCACCAAAATCCCCACCGCCACATTGAGCAGATCCACCAACAGGGGGTGCCATGTTTTGAAGGGGTTCACCTGCTTAGGAATACGGGTGAGGAGATCCAAGACCCAACTGGAGACAGAAATCGATAGCCAAATCGTTGTTGCCAGCGGGATCACCACCAGCAGACCAGCAATGAGATCATTTTTAATTGCTTGTTGGAGTCGGTGCAACACAGATACTCGCACGAGCAGACTTCTGTTTCTAGCTTAGCGGTTGCTGCCACTGCGGTCACGGTGAAAGGCCAAACTGCTGTAGAGCATGAAGGCGGCATCCCAAGGACTGTCTTCACGGCGAAAGAGGTTAATGTGGGGGGGAATTTTACTCAGGAGTTCGCTAAAGTCCAAAGCAGTTTCAGCAAAACTGGTAAAGTCTTGCCACACGGGGCGATCGCCACAGTGCTGCTGCCACAGACTCGATAACTGCCGCCACTTCACCCATGAGGTACTTTGATCCAAATCCAAATCACTCTGGATCACCTCTGCCACTTGATTGAGGGGAATCCCTTGGTGAAACTGGTAACCGCCGCGATAAAAGCGCAGGATTTGATTTTGCTGAAACAGGTGAAGATCACAGCACTGGGCATGATCCTGAATTTGTTCTTTACGGGTGACTTTTCCTTGGCGATCGCGATCGAACACTTGCTCAAAAATCGGCAGCAATCCCTCCACGCGCTGGCTGACCTGTGACCAAGTAAACGTTAACTCCACTGGCTCTGGCGAGAGCGAACTGGTACACACCACACGCGGCTGTGGCTCCAAGGCTGCAAAATAACGCACCTGCAAGACGGGTGTGGCTGTCAGTGCCTCAAAGGGGACACAAAAGAGGGTAAACCCCTGCTGTTTCAGTTCTTGGCAATAGACGGTGAGTTCCGCAAAATTGCCCGTGCGGATCAAACGCCAGCCCCGCGACGGAATCAACAGTCGCGCCGTGTAGGGGTCAATCTTAAACATGGTGGCCAAAAGACGGGCAAGGATCGTCCGCTGCTCAGAGCCAGCCACCCCCTCCAAAACCAGAAGGCCCTGCTGCTCGACTCCCACCACAGCATGGGTTGCTAAAATCGCCTGTTGCCGCTGCTGTTGGCGAATTTGCGCAATTTTTTCAAGGCCGCGCCGAGCCATTTGCGTCAGCTTGGGGCCACAGTTCAGCCGCAGTAATTGGCGAAAGTCTGACTCCGCCTCCTCTAGCCGCTCTGTCTTGAGATAGAGTTGACCTCGGCACAGGAGGACACGGGGGTCCTCAGGAGGCAAGGTGGCCAGCAATTTTTCTGCCTGTTGGAAATTTCCTTGATCCAGTGCTGTCAAAACCTCAGTCAGCATGGCCAGCGCCCCCAACGGTTTTTTCTATTTTAGGCAACGCGCCCTAACCACCAAATAAGCTGCCGAGGAAGCCCTCTAGACCGCCTTTGCCCATACGCTCGCCGCGAATCTTGGCCAATTTCTCCAGCAGTTCTCGCTCTTCATGGGTGATATGGGTGGGAATTTCGACATCAACGGTAATGAGGTGATCGCCCCGCGCCACGGGATTGCCCACACGGGGGACGCCTCGGCCTTCTAGGATTAACACCGTACCGGGTTGGGTGCCTGCGGGAATCTTCAGTTCTGCTTCGCCATCCACGGTACTCACGGGAATCCGACAGCCAAGAATCGCTTGCAGGTAGCTAATTTTAATCCGCGATAGGATGTTGTTGCCTTCGCGCTGAAACTCAGGATCGGGTTCGACAAACAGATACACATAGAGATCGCCGGGAGGGCCTCCGCGCAGACCGGCATCTCCTTCCCCTGAGACCCGCAGCCGGGTGCCATTGTCCACCCCCGCAGGAATCGTAATTTTCAATTTTTTGCTGACTTGGATGTGGCCTTGGCCGCCGCAGGCCTCACAGCGAGATTCAATCACTTCCCCCGAACCGCCACAGGTCGGACAGGTGGTCAATTGGGTAAAACTGCCGAAGGGAGTGCGTGCCGATCGCCGCACTTGACCGATGCCACCACAGGTACTACAAGTGACTGGCCGTGTGCCGGGTTTGGCCCCTGTGCCTTGACAGGTTTTACAGGTTTCCAAATGATTAATGCGAATTTCTTTCTCACCGCCAAACACCGCTTCGCGAAACTCGAGTTTGAGGTCATAGCGCAGATCTTCACCGCGGGTTGGCCCCTGCGACCGCCGCCCACTGCTGGTAAATCCACCAAATCCACCCCCAAAGAAGGTTTCAAAAATATCGGCCAAGCCGCCCATGTCACCAATGCCAAAGTCACTGAAGCCAGCAGCCCCGACGCCACTGACCCCGGCTTCACCAAAGCGATCGTAGTTGGCTCGCGCTTGGGGATCCGAGAGCACCTCGTAGGCGCGGTTGATTTCCTTGAACTTTTCTTCAGCGCCCGGTTCTTTGTTGACATCGGGGTGATACTTGCGAGCCAAGCGCCGATAGGCTCGTTTTAATTCTTCAGCATCCGCAGAGCGTGAGACACCTAAGATCTCATAGAAATCACGAGCCATAGCCACCGTTACCTAAATTAATCAACCGCTTCATAATCTGAAACAACTGTTTCTTCATTATCGCTGATTATTGTGGCATCACTATCTAAAACTTGAGTGGCTTGGGAACTAATCGTAGCACCCCCCATTGTCGGGGTTGAGGTCATCATGGAACCGCCTGCGGTTTGTTGATAGACCACCGTTCCCAAGGTCACCAAGGCCTGCTGCAGGGCTTCCATCCGCTTGCGAATTTCATCGGGGGTAATATTGTCATCCACCATTGCTGCCTGCATACTCTGAACCACCGGCTCAATCCGTGCCCGTAGATCGGGAGTTAATGTGATGCCATGGTTTTTGATGGTTGATTCATAGCTGTACAGCAGGGCATCGGCTTGGTTGCGCAGTTCGGCAATCTCTTTCTTGATTTGGTCGGCTTGGGCATAAATCGTTGCCTCTTGGCGCATGCGCTCGATTTCCATACTGCTGAGGCCACCGCGATTGGTAATGCGCACACTTTGTTGGCGACCGGTGGCGCGATCGACGGCAGACACACTCAGGATACCGTTGGCATCAATATCAAACGTGACATCAATTTGCGGCACGCCGCGAGGGGCAGGGGCAATGCCCGTGAGCTCAAAGCAGGCCAGTTGTTTATTGTCTTTTGCCATCGGGCGCTCCCCTTGATAGACAGCAATTTCCACGACCGTTTGGCCATCGGTAGCGGTGGAAAAGGTCTGCGTCTTACTGGTGGGG
Organism: Thermosynechococcus sp. HY213; assembly: GCF_031460975.1. Classification (NCBI taxonomy): domain Bacteria; kingdom Bacillati; phylum Cyanobacteriota; class Cyanophyceae; order Acaryochloridales; family Thermosynechococcaceae; genus Thermosynechococcus; species Thermosynechococcus sp. HY213. The sequence continues at coordinate 41,887 of NZ_JAVKVB010000011.1, forward strand.
AGGGTGGTATTACGTTCGATGATTTTGGTAAAGACACCGCCAAGGGTTTCCAACCCCAGAGACAGCGGGGTGACATCTAGGAGCAGGAGATCTTTGACCGTTGTTTCCTTGCCCAGAATGCCGCCTTGAATGGCTGCCCCTACGGCAACGGCTTCATCAGGATTAACGGAGCGATCGGGAGTTTTGCCACAGAATTCCTTCACCAACTGCTGAATGGCAGGAATACGGGTTGAGCCACCGACAAGTAACACCCGATCAATCTCTTGAACCGTCAAACCGGCATCGGCGATCGCCTGCTGCATGGGTTCGAGGGTGGCCTGAACCAAGTGGGCGCAGAGTTCCTCAAACTTACTGCGGGTGAGTTCCATTTCAAGGTGCTTAGGCCCTGTTTCATCAGCCGTAATGAAGGGCAGGTTAATGGAAGTGCTCAGGGTGCCCGATAACTCCACCTTGGCTTTTTCAGCCGCTTCGCGGAGGCGTTGCAGTGCCATTTTATCTTTCGAGAGATCGATCCCCTCCTGCTCCCTAAAACAGGCCAAGAGCCAATCAAGAATACATTCGTCAAAATTATCGCCCCCTAGGTGGTTATTCCCCGCTGTGGAGCGCACCTCAAAGACGCCATCCCCCAGTTGCAGAATCGAGACATCAAAGGTGCCCCCGCCCAAGTCAAAAACCAAAATGGTTTGATCTTGATCCTGCTTGTCGATGCCGTAGGCCAAGGAGGCCGCCGTTGGCTCGTTGATAATGCGCATTACCTCAAGGCCAGCGATCGCCCCCGCATCTTTGGTGGCTTGGCGTTGCGCATCACTAAAATAGGCTGGCACAGTAATGACGGCTTGGGTCACGGGTTCCCCCAGATAGGCTTCCGCATCCTGCTTCAGCTTTTGCAGGATCATGGCAGAAATTTCTTGGGGGGTATAGGTGCGATCGCGAATCTGCACATCCACCATGCCATCGCGACCCGGCACACAGGTATAGGGCACGCGCCCCCGTTCTTCAGCGGTTTCCTCCCAGCGGCGACCAATAAACCGCTTGATACTGAAAATCGTGTTCTCGGCATTGGTGACAGCTTGCCGTTTCGCCAGTTGACCCACCAACCGTTCGCCCGATTTGCCAAAGGCAACAATACTGGGGGTGGTGCGCCCACCCTCGGCACTGGGGATCACGACGGGATTCCCCCCTTCTAAGACTGCCACACAACTATTTGTGGTTCCAAGGTCGATGCCAATGACTTTACCCATAGCCGTAATCGCCGTTTCCAAAAATGCGTTGTCAGGAGGAGACTGCTTGCAAAAAAGTCTTACTCTTTAGGCTAGAATGCCGCAATGATGATGCTATCGTAACACCTGAATTCAGGGCAAAACGGTTTACCAATCATCTTAGGCAACTGGAACAGGGTTGACCACAGGCTTACTCGCGAATCAGCGCCACTGCCACACGGTTGTTTCCCTGATCCGTCATGCTTACCCGAATATTGGGGCCAAAGAATGTCTGCATCTTGGCTTGCTTCGATTGCCACACCTCAAGGGGAACCGCCGGGGAGTCAAATTCTAAAATTAATGTATAAGCACCGTCTGTTAAGGTCTCGGCGATCGCCACCAAGACAGGACGCTCGGCATCCGAGGGACTCAGACCTAAACTGGCCAATGTGCTATCTAAGTGTGCTTCTTGACCGTAACGATAACGGGTGACATCCTTACGGATTTGCGTTTGGGTGGGGGTTGCTTGGGCACGGCCAGCGATCGCCTCTGGGGTTGGGGCTTCACGATAGGGCACCGGTTTGAGTTCTGCCGCTTTGAGTGCCAAGCCGCCTAAGAGCAGGGGCACACCGTAGAAAAAGCCCGCTAGATTCAAGGTGGCATTCCCTGTGGCATAGGCCACCACTCCCACCACCGTCAGCAGTGAACCGACAATTAACCCCAACGTTCCCAGCGATACAGACCCCAACATGACCCTTTAACCCCTAGCGGTAGTTCGTAAATTGTAATGGCACGGGGTAATCCTCAGTTTTCAGGCGCTGGATCACTGCTTGTAGATCATCCTTTGATTTGGCACTGACCCGTACCACATCCCCTTGGATCGCGGCTTGCACCTTCTTAAATTCATTGCGGATAAGCTTGCTAATCTCTTTGGCTAGTTCTGAATTGATCCCGCGCCGCAATTTGATCAACTGTTTGACCCGTTGACCACCCGCTGCTTCCACAGGCCCATAGTCAAAAATTTTCAGAGACAACTGCCGCTTCGCCGCCTTCTGTTGCAGAATCGTTTGCACTGAATTGAGCGTAAATTCACTATCGGTGTGAATTGTCAGTCCCTCTTTTGTCAGTTCAAGGGTGGTCTGGGTATCCTTGAGGTCATAGCGGGCTTTGATCTCTCGCTCCGTTTGATCCACTGCATTGACCAGCTCTTGCCAGTCAAAATCACTCACAATATCAAAGGAAAATGTGCTTGCCATGCCTAGGGTTTTTGGGGATTCACTTGACCAATTACCTTTAATTTACCGTCATCAGTGACCTGCCAAATGTCATAGACCCCGACAACATCGCCATTTTCATCAATATCGACATTGCCACTGGCGCCTTGATAGTTGATTTCTTTGCCTTCCCGCAGTAAAGCCAGTCCCTTGCACACATCATCCACTTCTTCCCCCGGTGCGTTGGCCACATCGCGCAATTTGCTGCGAATCCCTTCACCCGTATTTTGTCCTGCGGCCTGTGCAGCTAGTACAAGGAGCGCGGCGGCATCCCAAGTCTGAGCACCAAAGGCCGGCAGATCGCTCCCTTTTTTAGCACGCCACAGTTCTCGCAGGCGACTCAGGGCTTGACCATCGGCGCCGGGAACGGTTCCCTTGGCACCGGCAATAATGTATTTGCCATCGGGAGTACGGCCCACTTGCTCAGGGAAACTTTCGGACTTGACGCCATCGGTGAGGAGAATGGCCACGTTTTGGGTGAGACCTTGCTCAAAGGCGGATTTCAGGAGCAGGCTACCCGTTTCCGGATACAAAATAGCCACCACCGCATCGGGGTTCCCGCTAAAAGCGGCAGCGGCTTCTGTTGTGAAGGTGGTTGCCCGCTCATCATAACGGGTGGGGCGGTCTTCATTGATCACGGTTCCCCCTAGGGCTTTGAAAGCGCGGGTAAATTCCTGCTCAAAGCTGCGGCCATAGTCATTGTTGATCACCACAGTGGCGACTCGTTGATACCCCTGTTCTTTGGCCAGTTGGGCAAGGGCTTGGGCTTGGTAATTATCGGGGGGAGCAGTGCGTGCCCAATAGCCGTTAAAGTCTCCTTTCTTGGCGCGTTCAGTCAGGAGTGTACTCGTACTGCCGGGGGAAATTAGCATCACTTGACCGCGGGTGGCAATATCGGCGGCGGCATTGGAGACACTACTGCCAAAAGAACCAACGACTCCGGCAACTCGGTCAATCTCCACCAACTTCGTCATCGCTTCTGCCCCAGAGGCAGGATTGGATTGATCATCAGCAGCAATAAGCGTGACGGGCTGGCCATTAACACCACCACAGGCATTCACCGTTTCCACCAGCAGGGGGACAACTTCAGCTATAGGGGTTCCCACCGAGGCTAAGTCGCCGGTTGAGGGCAACAATGAGCCAATCCGCAGCCCCTCACCCGTTGGGGTTGTGGTGGTGGTGTCTGCCTCGCAGGCGCCAATGGTAAAGAGGAGGAGTAATCCTGCAAAAATCTTGGCAGCTGCCCATCCGCTTGACGGCTTCTGACCCATAGCTATACACCCTCACAATTTGTCAGCATGCTACTGCAACTGCGGGAATCTTGCAATGCGCAGAGAGGATACCCTGCACAAAAAAAGGGGCATTCCCACATCAACAGCCCCTTTACATCCAATGCTCTGTGGATGAGGTTTCCTAGGTAGAGGGACGAACTTGCCGCGCCATATTCAAGAAGGCAGCCATATTAGCCCCCGGACGACGCCGCGCAAAACGGGTGTAGGGAACACTGGGGGTGACAGGGGTGGGGGTGGGTTCTGCGGGAGCTGTGGCAACGGGGGTGGGTGCGGCGGCAACGGGTTGAGCGGGTTGAGGAGCAGGAGCAGGTTCAGGGGTCGAGGCAGGTTCTGCCGCTTTAGTAGGGGTTGGCGGTGCAGCAGGGGCAGCCGTGCTCTTATCTAATTCAATGTAAAACTCGCCCTTTTTGCCCAAACCAAAGAGTTTCGCGATTGCCCCCAATAGGCCAAAAATCGCACCAAAGAGTTTCTTCAACAGATTCATCTCAAAGCCTCCCAAGCGGTCGTTGTGAGTAAGGTAGCAGAGGAGACAGCCCCAAGTTAGCATCCTGAAGCTGTTGAGACTTTATTATCGGACGCTCGGTGGCGCCAATCAACCTGAGAGTGCCGGTAACTCAATATGGAAAGTCTGAGAGGGCATATGTTACATTTTTCAAAGTAAAGCAGCGGTTTCGCAGGACTAATCACTGTTATGAACAAAGTTTACGACTGGTTTGAGGAACGCCTCGAAATTCAGGCGATCGCTGACGACATCACCAGCAAATATGTGCCGCCTCACGTAAACATTTTTTACTGTCTGGGTGGCATTACCCTCACCTGTTTTTTAATCCAATTTGCCACGGGCTTTGCCATGACGTTTTACTACAAACCGACGGTGGCTGAAGCCTTTGCCTCTGTGCAGTACATCATGAATGAGGTCAACTTTGGCTGGTTGATCCGCTCCATTCACAAGTGGTCGGCCAGCATGATGGTCTTGATGATGATTCTGCATGTCTTCCGCGTCTATCTTACCGGTGGCTTCAAGAAACCCCGCGAACTTACTTGGGTGACGGGTGTGGTCTTGGCGGTGATTACCGTCAGCTTTGGGGTCACGGGCTACTCCCTGCCTTGGGATCAAGTGGGCTACTGGGCGGTCAAAATCGTTTCCGGTATCCCTGCGGCGATTCCCGTGGTGGGCGATCAACTGGTGGAACTAATGCGCGGTGGTGAAAGTGTCGGTCAAGCCACACTCACTCGCTTCTATAGCTTGCACACCTTTGTGCTGCCGTGGTCGATCGCCGTCTTTATGCTGATGCACTTCCTGATGATTCGTAAGCAGGGCATTTCGGGTCCCCTGTAAGCCAAGCATCAAGAAATGTAACAGAGCCTGCTCTTTTCGGCGGTTCCACTTGTTATGCTCCAAGTAATCTCCCCCCTTGCTGACCCTCTAGGAGAACGATTGATTTATGGCAAAAGTTTTGAAAAAGCCTGATTTAACGAATCCGGCGCTGCGGGCAAAACTGAAAAAAGGCATGGGCCACAACTACTATGGCGAACCCGCTTGGCCCAATGACCTGCTCTATATCTTCCCCGTGGTGATTATGGGCACGATCGCCCTTGTGATCGGTCTAGCGGTGATGGATCCTGCCATGGTCGGTGAGCCAGCGGATCCCTTTGCCACCCCCTTGGAAATTTTGCCGGAGTGGTACCTCTATCCCACCTTCCAGATTTTCCGGGTGGTGCCCAACAAGCTGCTGGGGGTGCTCATGAATGCCTCCATTCCCTTGGGCTTGATGCTGATTCCTTTCATTGAAAGTGTCAACAAGTTCCAGAATCCTTTCCGTCGTCCTGTGGCCATGACAGTCTTCCTCTTTGGCACATTGGTGACGCTATGGCTGGGGATCGGTGCTGCTTTCCCCTTGGATAAGTCGCTGACTCTCGGCCTGTTCTAGACATCTTAAGAAAACACCTCATTTGCTTGCGCATCTGGCGATCGCTGGGTGCGCTTTTTAGTTGGGATTTTGCGAGTCAGTTTTTTCAATAAAGGGTCGAATTTCGTTCAAATCAATGTAGCGATCGGTGGCATTGCGCAGCTCACGGGCAATCATGCCTTCGGTGGAAACAACCGTAATGTGGGTGTTTTTGGAGCGCAGGAGTTCGATCGCCCGCTCAAAATCGCCATCGCCACTAAAGAGAACCACGCGATCGTACTGACCGACGGTGTTGAACATATCAATCACAATTTCAATGTCTAAATTGGCCTTTTGGTAATACTTGCCTAGGGTCTCGTCGTAATATTCCTTCAACAGCTTTGTGCGCACCGTATAGCCAAGGTTAATGAGGGCATCGCGAAACGAACGCTGATCTTGTATGTCCTTGAGGCCGGTGTACCAAAAGGCGTTCACCAATACAATGTTGGGGTCACGGGTAAAAAATTCGAGAACACGACGGGGATCAAAAAACCAGCCATTTTTCTGCTGGGCATAGAACATATTATTCCCATCGATAAAAATTGAGAGCCGTTCTTGATGGGGAAGCATAATTAGGGAGAACCTATAGATCAGTGATGTATGTGTAATAGAAGAACCGTTGATAGAAGTTTGAATAGGCGATGGGTTTTATACATTCTATAGGAGAGAATTTGACAGGATTCAAGGGAGCAAGAGCTAGTCCTTCAACAGGTAACAAGATAAAAAGAAGGTAAAAAGAAATATACGATAAGTTTTGCGATCGCTCGTAATCAGAAAAGTAAAAGTTCGCCAATGGTTCAGTGGGAACACTTTTAAGAAAAAGAAAACATTTATTAATGCTTTTTAACCACTGCAATCTATTTTAATGGAACTGCATAGCGGATGCTATAGTTTTTTCTTTGGCGATCGCCCCTTAAACACCAAAAAAGGGGGCAGTGCCCCCACGGGTTCACTTTGCGGCTGAATCTAGTAGAGGGCACGTACCGGCGGAGCTGGCATCACCGCTGGGGGGGGTGGGGGGGCAAAGAAGGGTTGTTGCGGCGGTGGCAGCGGCGACTCCACCATCAAATTGCAGGGAAAGGGCGTACCGTACATCGAGGTACAGAAGGGACTATCAAGATCACGGGTGCGCACAGGGGGTTGATTGCTTTGCTGATACCACGCATCCGTAGAAACGTAGTTGATCCGCCGTGCCCGATTCACAATGTCATTATCCCGATAGGTGGGAAGCCCAAACGTAAAGGCCGCGTCGCCAGCGATCGAATCATCTTGCCAGTACCCCTGACTGCCATCAATACGATCAAAAGCCTGCGGCAAGGTGGGCTGACTGACAGGAAATTGTTGGGGATTGACGGGTTGGCGGCGGCTTTGGGCAGTTGCCGGAGCGACCACCGCTGCCAACATTGCCACGCATACCAGCGGCACAAATTTCATGCCCATAGGTTCATCTCCATAAGCGTTTTACACTTCGGCAACAGTGATAGGCCTAAAGGGTCTTAGGCATCCTAGGATTTCTTGCTTAAAATTATTCTAAATTCACTCCTCTTGCTGTTCCCAGAAGACTGTGCCGCTTTTTGCAACGCTGAGACTTCTCATCAAGGCTTAAGCCAGTGCAATGCCGGATGCCGATTTAGATCTCATACAGGCCGCCCTACAACAATACTGGGGCTATCCTGAGTTGCGATCGCCTCAAGCAGAGGTGATGACGGCACTCTTACAACGGCGGGATGCCTTAATTGTCCTCCCTACCGGAGCGGGCAAAAGTCTTTGTTTTCAATTGCCAGCAGTGCTTCAGGGCGGATTGACGCTGGTGATCTCGCCGCTGCTTGCCCTCATGGAAAATCAGATCACTGAATTGCGGCAACGGGGTCTTGCGGCAGCAGCCTATCATAGTGAACTGCCCAGCCGCCAACGCCGCCAGATTCTCTCGCGCCTAACCCACTACCGCCTGCTGTATCTTTCGCCGGAGTCCCTATTTTCCACCCCCCTTTGGCAGTGCCTCTGTGCAGCACCGATTCAACTCAATGGCTTGATTGTGGATGAAGCCCATTGCCTTGTACAGTGGGGCGATCGCTTTCGACCCGTTTATCGTCGCTTGGGAACGGTGCGGCCTGCCCTGCGCCAATGTAAACCGCTGCACCCCCGGCTGGCGATCGCTGCTTTTACTGCTACCGCCGATCCCAATGCCCAACGCACCCTCATTGAGGTTTTAGGTCTAGAGCAGCCTGTGCAGATCATTCACAGCCCCTATCGTGCCAATCTCCATTTAGCCGTACGCTCTGTGTGGAGTCGGGGGTATCGCCGCCATTGTCTCCAGCAATTTCTCAAGCAGCAGGGCAGAACCTCAGGCTTGATCTATGCCCGCACTCGCCGCGACTGTGAAACCTTGGCCACTTGGCTTCAGGAGCAGGGGTACCGCACCACCGCTTACCATGGCGGACTGCCGGCAGCACAGCGACGCCAAATTGAGAGCGATTGGTTGCAGGATAAGCTACCCTTTGTGGTCTGTACCAATGCCTTTGGTATGGGGGTGAATAAACCCAATGTGTGTTGGATTTGCCACTATCAGCCACCCCTGCAACTCAGTGAATACCTCCAAGAGGTGGGACGCGCTGGGCGAGATGGCCAACCAGCACAGGCACTGGCCTTGGTGAGCGATCGCTGGGGTTTAGATCGCGAAGATCAACAGCGTTGGCACTTTTTTCAGCGCCAAAGTCAAGATACTTACAATCGTGCCATGGCACTTCAGACGCATCTGCCCCTCAGGGGTAATCTTCCGCAACTGCGACAACACTTTCCTGAGGTGGAACTGACCCTAGCATTACTGCATCAACAGGGGGCACTCCGCTGGCAAGACCCTTTTCACTATTGCCGTCAACCCTTAGCACAGGTGCCACGGCCGCCCAAAGACACTCAAGAACAGTTGATGCAAGAGTTTCTCTATCACCGCGGCTGCCGCTGGCAGTTTCTCCTCCAAGCCTTTGGTTTTGCCACTGAGGCAGGGGGATTGCGTTGTGGCCATTGCGATCGCTGTCGGCCTGCGAACCGTACCTGTAAAATACCGTGAATTCACAGATTGGTATCACTGGGACTTTGTGTACACTGGCACATAGAACGGTAGGTTTACCATCGGTAGGTACAGGTTTCCCAGCAGTCATTCTGTTGCCACAGGGTAGGGGTTGTGGGCATGGGGCTACTACAAGTTGAGCAAATTCGCGAAACACTTCAGGATGTGCTTTCAGAACACGCCGTTGTTGTGCAGGTGAACCAGTTTCGCAACCAATTAAACATTGTTTTGAACAAACCCCCCGGCACCGTTGCCCACTATTCTGCCTTGGTGGGTCTCCTCAAATCCCGCTTGGGACAGTTTCACCTCGACGATATTGCTCGCATTAAAATTATTGGCCGCATTCAAGGTTCGCCTAAACCCGATTGGGAAGAGGTCATTGATCTACGCCCCCCCAACCCAGCCCTAGCTGCCCCTGTGTATGCTTCCTCGGCTCCGTGGGTGGTGGCGATCGCCGCTGGGGTTGTGAGTTTACTAGTGATCTTTAGCTATCATCTCGGTCAGTGGCAGCAACAGCAACGCATGCAGCACTTGATTGGCGGTACCCTTGCGCAACAAGGCGTCACTATGGCCGATTTTAAGTGGCACATCGAGGGCGGTGCACCGTTTATTGTGGGCGTTCTGAAAAACTACAGTGAAGAGCACTTGCGCATGATTCAGGCGGACTTTGAACTTTTTGACAAGGCAGGGCAGCGGGTCGGCGCCGTTTCGGTACAGGTTTATGGCCTTGGCCCTGAGGAAACTTGGCACTTCCGTGAACCCGTGGGCAATCATCAGGCAGTGCGAGCACGACTGGTAAAATTACAGTCATTCCATTAAGTTTTCCCCTAAAAGGGGTAGAGTAAAAACCCTCTATGGCTCACCTCAACGCCCTGATTTTTGACGTGGATGGCACCTTGGCGGACACTGAGCGGGATGGCCATCGCATTGCCTTCAATAAAGCCTTTGCTGCGGCAGGCCTAGATTGGGAGTGGGATATTCCCCTCTATGGTCAACTGCTGGCGGTGGCGGGGGGTAAGGAGCGCATGAAGTATTACCTTGATTGCTTTCGTCCCGATTGGCCACGTCCCCAAAATTTGGATGCCCTGATTGCCGACCTGCACAAGGCGAAGACCCGCTACTATACGGAGCTATTGGCAGAAGGGGCGATTCCCCTGCGGCCGGGGGTGAAACGGCTGCTCACTGAAGCCCGTGAAGCAGGATTACGTTTGGCGATCGCCACCACAACCACCCCTGCCAATGTCACCGCACTCCTTGAAAATGCCCTTGCTGCTGATGGCGTCAGTTGGTTTGAGGTGATTGCCGCTGGGGATGTGGTGCCCGCCAAGAAACCTGCGCCCGATATTTACTTCTACACCCTTGAAAGAATGCGCCTCTCGCCCCAAGAGTGCCTTGCCTTTGAGGATTCCGCCAATGGGATTCAGGCAGCCACCGCCAGTCGCCTAGCGACCATTATCACGATCACCGACTACACCAAGGATCATGATTTTCGGGATGCAGCGCTTGTCTTGGATTGCTTAGGGGAACCCGACTACCCCTTTCAAGTGATTCGCGGTGAAGTGGGCTGGACCACCTATGTGGATGTGCCCCTATTGCGATCGCTCCACCAACAGTGGACAAGTACGTTGAGTCACCGATGATTTTCTGGCCACAGCGTTTTACAGTGAAGAATATACGAACCTAGCCTGAGTGATTAAAGAACGCAATGTACACGATTGATTTAATTCTGCGTCATGTCCCCATGCCCGTGAGCATTGAACGCAAGGAAAGTGCCGCAGCGACAGCAGTCTATCAGCAAATTCAGCAGGCGATGGCCAGTGGCACCCCGACTGTCCTCGAACTGACGTGCGATCGCCAAGTGGGCAAGAAGTTAACTGTCCTCACCTCAGAAATTGTGGCCGTACAGATGGCCGATAAGGATGCCCCCTCCAGTGTCGCCAGCCGGGGGGGATTCTTTGCTCAGTTGGTGCAGCAAACCAGCAATTAAGTAAAAATCTCTCAATAAAGTTTAGTTTTTCTTCGCAATGGTGAGTCTTTGCCGTTAGGATACTAAGCAGACTGATCCGTAGGGGAACGTTGAGCGAATCCTCCCCGTCTGAAAGTCAGGTATCTGTGGTGTGTCGTAATAGGGTTGTCTATGGTGAAGCGTTTCCTACCGGTTCTGATTCTGTTGGGGTGTAGTCTTGGTCTTGTGACCCCTGCCCTTGTGCGAGCCCAAGTCAATCAGGGTTTTACCTTCACTTGGGGAGATGGTCCCAGTGGACGGCAGCAACTCCAGTACCATTTAGAAAACGGTACGCCCGGCTTTATGGGCGATCGCTACTGGCTGCGCTTGGGGGAACAAAAAGTCGCGATTAATCGCATTAACATTACTTATCCCGATTACTACAACGGCATTATTGATCCTAGGGGTATCGAGGTACGGGTGGGGGGCGATCGCGGGAATCGCTTTTTTCAATTCCGCCGTAATCTTGGCCAAAAAATTGAACTAGCGGAGGTGTCCCTTGACCGCGATAACCGCGTCATTGACATCGTACCCGCAGAGGTCATTCCCGCAGGCACGCCCGTGCAAGTGATCCTCAACAATGTGCGCAATCCCAATCATGGCGGGATGTACTACTTCAATGCGCGCATTGGCTCCCCCGGCGATATTCCCCTGATGCGTTATATCGGGACTTGGATTCTGAGTATTGCCAATAACTAAGCCAATAACTCACTGGAACTCAATTTGCCAATTTGCGAACTGGTTCGCCATCCCTAGCCAGATTGGGGCGATCGCCCGAGGCTAGTCTTTGTGTGTCACAGCCGGTTCACTCTTCACGCCTGATGCTAGATTCTGTCAAGTCTTCATTCCCCCACATTTCGCCTCTCCTCACTCCCCTGATGTACCGTCTGGTGGGGGATATTGTCCTGCGGCGCTATTTTCGTACCCTTGAGGTGCAAGGGCAGGAGCAGATACCCAAAAGGGGGCCCGTGATCTTGGCACCCACCCATCGTTCCCGTTGGGATGCGCTCATTATTCCCTATGTGACGGGACGGCGGGTGAGTGGACGCGACCTCTACTACATGGTCTCCCACGATGAAATGCTGGGACTGCAAGGCTGGGTAATTGGTCAGTGTGGTGGTTTTCCCGTCAATACCCAAGCGCCTTCGGTGAGTGCCTTGCGGACAGGTGTGGAACTCCTGCGGCGGGGACAGGCCTTGGTGGTCTTTCCTGAGGGCAATATCTTTCGCGATCGCCAGATTCATCCCCTAAAGCCGGGCTTGGCGCGTTTAGCCCTTCAGGCAGCTCAGCGCTGTCAAGAAGCGATCCAGATTCTGCCGATTTTACTCGATTATGCTCAGCCCTATCCGCAGTGGGGAAGCGAGGTCAAGGTGATCATTGGTGCTCCCTTGAGTACGGGCAATTACAATGTTACCCACCCCAAAAGTGCTGCCCAAGAACTGACGAGTGATCTTTTGAGGGCACTGCAGCAGCTTCAAGAGGGGCGATCGCTCCTGTGTTTGGCTTGAATCCCTCTAAGAATCCGTAGGCACAATTAGCGCTTCAAATTGCTGGCGAATCTGGTCAGTGACTTCCTTAACGGCCTGTCGTGCCCCTTGGCGATCGCGACGATACAGCGGCCAATAGCTCTCTAAATTGAGGGGGTCTCCGACACTGAGGCGCACCTGCCGCAAGCCCACCAAGCGATTCACATTGGGGCTTTTTCCCTCTAACCAATCAAACGTCCGCCAGAGGATCAGTGCCACATCGGCAAAGCGATCAATCGTGAATTTCTCACGGATATAGCTACCCGTAATCGAGGTAAATCGCTCCGCAAGACGCATATGACGTAATCGCACATTGGCTTCCTCGGCCAACCAATCGGCTAAACAGCGCTCTACGGCAGACAGTTGTGCCAAATCACCGCGAAACATCCGTTCCCAAGCGGCCTGTTCAATCCGTCGGCAGCGACTCACAAAATCTTCACTGGCCTTAAGACCAAAGTAGGACTCTGCCACTACAAGGGCACTGTTGAGGAGTCGCTGAATCCGTGCTGCCAATTCGGCATTGGGGGAGTCAAAGGGGGGCAGTTCGGGAAAATCTTGGCGGTAGGACGTGGCATAAAAGGTCTCTAGGCGATCCAGCAGGTGCATCGCTAAATTGAGCAGGCGGCGGTAGAGGTCCTGCGGTTCGGTACTCTGAGAATTGGTGGGGCAGCCAAGGCGGTTCTCCAGTTGTGCCATCAGCATGGCCATGCGTTCCCAAGAGGGCTGACTGAGGCTGTACTGAATGCCAACGGGGAGAATGACCACAGGGAGCGATCGCCCCGCCTTCGTCAAATCTTCCAGACACCAAAATCCCAGTTGTGCCACGCCCGGCTCTAAAGGTGCGACCAGTTCATTGTGTTCATTCGTTGCCCCCTCCGGCGCTGCTGCTAGGGGAAATCGTCCCTCCAAGAGTAACTCCCGTGCCGATCGCAGGGCTTGGCTATCGAGCTTGCCGCGCATGATGGAAATCCCCCCCAACCGTGAGAAGAGCCAACCAATTTGCTCCCCTGCCCAGAGGGGAATCCCGCGATCGTAGAGAAAATAACCATTCGTGGGGTGACGCAAGCGAATGCCCAGCCGCCGTGCTGTTTGCGGCAATAGATGCCACATCAAATAGCCCATCACCAAAGGATCATCCGTACAAGGATGGCGAAAGGCAATGAGGAGCCGCACCTGTCCCCGCTGAAACTGCTCGTAATAACGGGCAAGGGTCTCGACATTCACCCCTTCCACCCGATTGAGACCAAGGCCGTAGCGGATGTAAAAGGGCAGGAGCCGTGCCGCCGTCCACCAAACTGGATAGCTAAACCGCTGGGGGAGAAAATGCAACGGGGGTTGGGCAGTCGCAACCACACTGGACATGACGCAAACTCCTCAGAAACAAGGGTTTAGACTGAGGCAGTGGCCAACTCCGCAATCAACTGTTCCAACATCGGCTGATCCGCCCAATAGACAGCATTACAGAACTGACAGGTGGCTTCCGCCTTCGCCTCTGTGGCTAGAATATCCTTTAATTCTGCCTCCCCTAGGAGCTTGAGTGCCGCTAGCATCCGTTCATGGGAACAGCCACAGTGGAAGCGCACCATTTGCCGTTGGGGCAAGAGTTGCAAGTCCATATCCCCAAGGAGTTCCTGAAAGATATCTGGCAGTGTCCGCCCCGCCTGTAGCAGGGGTGTAAAGCCCTTGAGATTGGCCACCCGTTCTTCAAGGGTGGCGATCAGGTGTTCATCATTGGCAGCTTTGGGTAGCACCTGTAACATCAACCCACCGGCGGCAGTCACCCCGGCCTCTTCAACAAAAACGCCTAACATCAGGGCTGAGGGGGTTTGCTCTGAAGTGGCGAGGTAGTAGGTGACATCTTCGGCAATTTCCCCGGAGACAAGCTCCACCGTACTGGAATAGGGATAGCCGTAGCCAAGATCGTGGATGACGTAGAGATACCCCTGACGCCCCACTGCCGCACCCACGTCCAGTTTGCCCTTGGCATTGGGGGGCAGTTCAACACTGGGATACTGCACATAGCCGCGAACCGTGCCATCGGCACCCGCATCCGCGAAAACCGTTCCTAGGGGGCCATTGCCTTGAATGCGCACATTCACCCGTGCTTGGGGCTGTTTGAAACTAGAGGCGAGAATTAAGCCAGCGGCCATGGTTCGTCCCAAAGCAGCCGTGGCAACGTAGGAGAGTTGGTGGCGTTGGCGGGCTTCATCGGTGAGTTGAGTGGTAATGACGCCCACGGCACGGATGCCTTCAGCCGCAGCCGTTGCTCGCAACAGAAAATCTGCCATGATTAGCCTAAAGAAATGTTTCGTTACACTTAGTTTATCTCCTTTCAATTGACCCTAAGGGCAGCCACCTGACGGGCAACATTTAGGAGACCCCTAGCAAGAACATCAGGAAATTGGCGATGATAGGCAAACAATCGTGATGCAGCGTCCAGTGATTGCGCCTATGGCCATGTCCTTAACTGTTTTGTCGGCGGCAACTGTCTTGGCAGAAGCAACAGAATTGCCTGAAGGGGGTCTGATTACGGAGATTCCGACGCTGGCGATCGCCCACCGCTTAGCACACCACCTCCGCCACCACTGGCCTTTAGAGACACCCTTGACACTCATTGACGCCCAACACCAGAGCACACTCCTCACCCTTGGCGAATTGGCAGAACTAACAGAGGCCACCTGCCCGCTACAACTGTATGTGCCACCCCCCCTACCAGAGGCACTGATTCAATTTCAACGCTTGATTGACGTGGTTCGAGAACTGCGCCATCCTGAGCGAGGCTGCCCTTGGGATTTGCAGCAAACACCCACCACCCTCATTCCCTACGTTCTTGAGGAGGCCTATGAAGTTGTCCATGCCCTTCAAGAGGGAGACACCGGGGCGATCGCCGAAGAATTGGGAGACCTATTGCTGCAAGTCGTGCTCCAGAGTCAACTGGCTCAAGAAGCCGATCAATTTACCCTCGCCCAAGTTATTCAAGGGATTACCGATAAGCTGATCCGCCGCCATCCCCATGTCTTTGGTGAAGTGGCACTCACCACTGCGCAAGAGGTGCGCGATCAATGGGAGCAAATCAAAGCGGCTGAAAAAGGGACTGAAGACCGCCTCCCCCTGAGTCAAAAGCTGCAACGCTATGCCCGTACCCTGCCCCCCCTGATGGCGGGTATGAAAATTGGTGAGCGAGCCAGTCGCGCTGGCCTAGATTGGCCAACCATTAGCGGTGCATGGGAGAAATTTTACGAGGAGCTGGCGGAGTTTCAGGAGGCCCTTTTGCAAGGGAATGCCGAGCAACAGGCTGCGGAATTGGGAGACCTGCTCTTTAGTGTGATTAACCTTGCCCGCTGGTGCCAACTAGATCCTGTGAATGCCCTGCAACAAACCTACCAACGCTTTATCCAACGCTTGGAGTGTATTGAGGCGGCCATCGATCGCCCCCTTGAAACTTACACCCTAGAAGAACTGGAAGCCCTATGGCAACAGGCCAAGGTACAGTTAGCCGCAGACAACCGAACCGAAGTGCCACCGGAGACCAAACCCGAAGAGGCCTAATCCATGGCTGCCATTTCCACTTTCAGTTCATCGAGATTCCACAGGGCACCCCCCAGCGCCGTGGGATTCGCGCCCACCACATGATTGCGAAAAGCCGTGAGGGAGAGGGGATTCACCAAGTAGATAAAGGGGAGATATTCCTGAGCCAGCCGCTGGGCTTCGGCGTAGATTTGCTTGCGGCGTTCTAGATTGAGTTCCTGTGCTCCCTGCACATAGAGATCACTAATGCGCTGCTCCCAGTCGGCCACCACTCGACCCGTGATCGGCGGTTGGTTGGGTGCCGGTTGCTGATTGAACGTATGCAAAAGGCCATCCACGCGCCAGATATTGGCACCGCTATTGGGTTCATTGCCACCCCCCGTAAAACCGAGGATATGGGCTTCCCACTCTAGGGAATTGGAGAGACGATCCACGAGGGTGCCAAAGGCCAAAAATTGCAGATCCACCTGCATGCCGATCGCCCCCAAGTCCTGCTGAATTTGTGTCGCTATCGCCTCACGGATTTTGTTGCCCGCATTGGTAATCAGTGAAAAGCGGACGCGGTTCCCTTGAGCGTCAAAGAGGCGACCTTGATTGTCGTAGCGGAAGCCTGCCTCTTGCAGTAATGCCTTGGCTTTGGCCACATCGTAACGGTAGGTGGGCAGTCCCTGCTCTGGGGAGAAGTAAAAGGGGCTTTGTACGGGAATGGTGGAATGTTGGGGCGCCCCTAGGCCTTGGTAGATGTTGTTAATCATCCGCTGGCGATCGAGGGCATAGGCCACTGCCTGACGGAACCGCACATCGTTAAACCACTCGGACTTCACGGGATCCACAAGGGGCTTGCCATTGCGGCGACCGCGATTGAGATTAAAGGAAAGGAAAAGGGTATTGGGACTCGGCCCACTGTTGTAGATGCGAAACTGGCCGCGCTTTTCTTCCCGCTTGAGGAGGGAAAACATCTCAGGGGTGACGGCAAATAGATCCAGACCGCCCGAGCGAAATTGCAGCATGGCGGTGTCGGTGGATTCCACAATTTGCCAAATAAAGCGTTCCAGATGGGGCAGGGGCGATCGCCAGTAGAAGGGATTGCGCCGAAAAATCAACCGCTGGCTATTCACATAGCGATCCATGACAAAAGGGCCATTCCCCACAATCTGCCGCGGATCCGTATCAGTTCCCCACATGGACAAAAACTTCAATCGCCCTTGGCTATCCCGTTCTCGTACCGCTTGCCGCAGCAGATGGGCGGGTAAAATCGGCAAGCCAGTATTGCGTAAAAACGGCGCAAAGGGTTCAGGGAGCTTAAACGTCACTTGGCGATCGCCTTGGGCGGTCACTTCGGGCAGCAGCCCCTTCTGGCCAATACGGAGAATATCGCGGCTACTGGTGGGAATCTCAGGATTGAAATAGATCTCATTGTAGGTGAAGACCACATCCTCACTGGTGAGGGGCATCCCATCCGACCATTTCAGATTCGGCTTGAGTTGAAAGACAATCTCGAGGGTTTCAGGCTTAATTTGCCAAGATTCAGCGAGGGCTGGCTCCAGCTCACCCGTGAGGCCATTTTCTTGAATTAACCCTGTATAAAGGTAGCTAAAGACATTGGGGGACTCTTGGCTCAGGGCATAGTTAAAGGTTTTTGGGTCTGAGGTGACGGCGGTCACCAATTGGTTGCCACGCGGCGTAATTAGGCCAGCACAGCTTCCGAGGCTGAGGGTGCATAGACAAACCAGTAGCGCAATTAGAGGCCATCGCCACCCGCGCATCAGCCGCCACCGACAATCGTGACAATTTCCAAGCGATCGCCCGCCTGCACATAAGTGGTTTCCCAAAACTGCCGATGTAAAATCTCACCATTGTATTCAATGGCAACAAGGCGGGGGTGAATGTTGAGCAGGTCACAGAGTTCTAGAATCGAGAGCGATCGCCTCAGGGTGCAAGGAGTGCCATTGACATGGATGACGATCGCTGGCTCAACAGGAACCATAGCAGTAGGGGCGTATCCAGCTTAGAGGAACTGGGCAAGGGTTGCTTCAATTTTGGTTTTGGGTACTGCACCCACCAAAATATCCACCTTTTGACCGCCCTTGAAAATCATCAGTGTTGGGATACTGCGAATACCGTAGTCGGTGGCCACCTTAGAGTTTTCATCGGTATTCACCTTGACAACCTTGACCCTGCCCTGATACTCATTGGCAATTTCGTCAACAACGGGAGCCACCATGCGACAGGGTCCACACCAAGGCGCCCAAAAGTCCACCAGTACAGGAATATCACTATTTAATACTTCTTCTTCAAAGGTGGTATCTGTAACGGACAATGCACTGGACATAAACAGAACCCTTATAACGAATCTGTAGCCTTAAAAATATACTCTAGCAACCTTTAGACCAATCTTGGGCTTTAGATTATTTTTTGATACCCTAGGCAGTCTAGCTCGCGGCTAGGTTTGATTTGCAGTATATCACGTCGCCCTCGGCATACAGGAGACTATCGGCGTATAATAGGATTGCCGTTTCCTATCCAGAGGATGTCAACTATGGCAACAAAATCTGCAAAACCCACCTACGCTTTCCGTACCTTTTGGGCTGTGCTGCTGTTGGCCATTAACTTCTTGGTTGCCGCCTACTACTTTGGCATCCTCAAGTGACGCTCATCCCGCTAGTGAAAGTCCCTGCGGGTGCGGGCAATCTGTTCATGCAGCTTTGCCACTTTCTGTTGAATCTTCTTCCAGTTGGCTGACCCAATCTGTTTCCGCTTCAGTCTGCGTTGCAGCAATTGAAGCTTGCGTAAGCATCGAGGGGGCACCCTAGCCCCCCATTACTGGTAATCACTTCAACTCACGGCCAAAGGGCAGTAATCCTAAAATCATCAGCTTGAAATGCTGCTGCGCAAAGGGCAGGCCAATAATCGTCACCGCCAAGAGCAACCCCCAAAAGAGGTGATTGAGGGCAATGCCCCAGCCCACAACCAAAAGCCACAGGATATTAAAGATCATCGTTAGGGTGCTGTTGGCATCGGGCGCTTCAACAATTTGCTTTCCAAAGGGCAATAGAGCACTCCAACCCAGTTGAATCGCTTTAATCCCAAAGGGAATGCCAATGATCGTCAGGCACAGCGTCACACCGCCCAGCATATAGCCAATGCCCGTCAGGAAGCCGCCAAAGATCAACCAAATGATATTGCCAAGAAGACTCATGATCCGCTGCTCTAAACATTACCTAAGCCTAGCCTAGCAAGTAGCCAGTCGAGGAATTCTGCATAGGCAATCTGAGTCTGGAACCATGACGGTGGCAGTTGTCCAAAATAGGTCATCGCAAACTCAACTCTCACATCCCGTTCATGGTTGTAGCGCTGTTGGGGTGTAAGTGCATTATCTTGGGGGGAAAGGCGCAGGAGTCGCTGCACCCTCTCGGCTGGAATTTCCTTTTGGAACTGTGGTGCTTGGTAGGCATAGGCCCTGTAGAGTTGAGGTCGCTCTGTAGGAAGCAGCGCTAAGCACCACTGCTGAACGATTTCTCGACACTGAGGTATCTGCTCCTGAAGAAGAGCGTGCGCTCGTGCGCTTCTTGAACCACTGCTAGGGAACCTTGCTTCAGTAACAGTTGTGACTCAAGTGTTTGGCAATTTGACCCATTGCAGCCTCACAGATCACTCCTCCTGTGCGTAGCAACTCACCACTAAAAAGCCCATTCAGAATGTCTGGAGTAACGTCAAAAGTGACTGTGAGCGGAAATTGTATGATGTTACCCTACCTTAGTAAAGTACCGATCAATGATTTCAGGATCAACTGCTTTTGAAATCTCTTCTACCGTTGCATTACCAACTAACTGAGAAAGTGCTTCTTCTAAATCAAT
Source organism: Thermosynechococcus sp. HY213 (assembly GCF_031460975.1). Lineage (NCBI taxonomy): Bacteria > Bacillati > Cyanobacteriota > Cyanophyceae > Acaryochloridales > Thermosynechococcaceae > Thermosynechococcus > Thermosynechococcus sp. HY213. The sequence goes on from NZ_JAVKVB010000011.1 coordinate 61,584, forward strand.
CAAGCTTTTTGCTTTATTTCTGAAATCAATCGAGGAAACACTAGGATCTAGCTTGATTTTGACTAAAAAGAAATCTGTTTCCCTACAGTCTTTTTCATTTATTATTTTTTTATTTGTCCAAATTATATCGCAATCTTGGTTAGAACAGCTATAGATATATTTCACTTTCCGAAGGAGAAGGTTGCAACTTTGCTTATCTAGAGATTTACTAATATTCTCAATAAATTTACGATCTGATTCGCGAATTGCTAAAATCAGAAATAGATTTCTTTCAGAAGGCAAGTTGTTTTTTATGATATCTAATAAAATACTCCCAGCAACTAAAACTAATACTACACCTGCACTAATCACTAAAAGATTGAGACTAAAACTGAAAAAATTCATACCCTTAACCTTCATAAGACAGTAGATAAGCTAAACTCAGATTACACAGATTCAACCCCAGCTATTTTCTTTAATTTAGTCAGATTATCAATTATCAAATTATTCTGCTGATTTAAGTAATCTAACTCATCTTCATTTTTTTGTCTTTTTTGCTCTATTTCATGACGTTGGCTATCTAAGTATTCTATTGATGTTTCGGAAACTTGTTTTACTGTTTCTTGAATCCTTTCTCTTAAGTCATCTATTATTGCTGTAACCCATCTTGTGATCGCTTCAACAACTTTATTGTTAAATTCAGACGCCCCTAATGATGATTCCCAATTTTCATAAAGCTTGTTAATAATTGTTAGTTTTAAATCTTTGATTTCTTTTATTCTATTGTCACGATCAATACTAGAGCCAGCTGCTGCACCTAAGCCAAACCCAATAGCTGCACCAACCCCTGCAGTTGTAAGGCCAAAGATTAGACCTAGTAAAGCCCCAGTCATTCCTGCCAAGAATGCACCGCCTGCAGCAGCTTCCCCCGTGTCTTTAAGATTGGAAATAGGGATAGATATTCTTTTGGCTATTGACAAGTTTTTCAAAAGATCATCTACATTAGGATAAGATCGAGCAGCTTCAATACTAGTCTTAATACGTTCTGCAATACTCAATTGAGGTAAAATTTCATTTATTTTATGGATCAAGTTATCAAGAGTAATTTGGCTGTAGGAGTTAGCAAAGTTTTCAAGAGTGGAGCGATGGGCTTGAATGAGAAACCTAGTTCGTTCTTGACAAGCTTCTTCTATATCAAAATTAAGTACAATAATAGCTCCCTCAATTGCCTCCTCTACTTGGTTAATTATTTGATTTTTTGTGTTGTCATCCGCATCTAAAACATTAATTAGAATATCGATGCTTTTGTCAATAACTTCACTAAGGTTTTGGCAATTTTGAAGAACACGATTGAATAGATGGGGTTGAAGAATTTGCCTTAAATTATCGTATGACTTAGGTAAACTATGGCTATCATAATTTCTAGAGCCTCTCAAGTATTGATTTACAGGACTTAAAATTTCAATTGATAGATCTGTCTTGACTTCACTTGGAAAGTCAATTGTTTTAGTAACATTTCCTTGACACTGCTCAGGAAGTCTTAACTCTTTTATCTTGCTTCTTTTTTCAGTTTCAGTACTTTTAGATATCATCACATTACTTAACTGATTTAGTTTGTTACTGAATTCTTCAAAAGTTTCTTCTATCTTTTTTTGAATTTCTTTCTGTTTGGTTTCGATTTCTTGCTTTTCTTCTTCAATTTCTTCAATTGAGATTTTACGTTTAATTTCAAGAGCAGTACCTATCTCTGCTTGAAGATTTTTAGATTTGTTAATGAAATCTAATAAAATGGGTGCAAGAACACTTTGCCGAAATGATGACTGACAGTATTTACTTAAAGTTTGCCAAAATATCTTGCTGCCACTTATATTCAAGGCATAGTCTAAAAGTTTTTTAGATTCTTCTGATGTAAGTGCTGTTTTACGACGAGATTTCCGTCTTAGATCATCATAGAAATTAGCTATTTCTTCATTATATTTTTCTTCTCTTGTAAAAATGTTTGCACAATCATGCAGCAGGTTTTCTAGAATATCCAATTGATAGGCTGATTCTGAGTAAGCATGAATTAGCTGTGCATAGTAGAGGAATAGTGCTGTCATTGGAATGATTTCAGGTGGTGTGCCTAGCCCTAGGGTTGTTTGTATTTGTGCCTTCAAGTTCTGAATGCGCTTTTCTATTGAGTCGTCTTCACTCGTACGGCTATCTATCTTATTTAGAATGAAAATCATCATTTTGGGGTCTCCCCCAAACCACTCTACAATGTCTTTTAATTCTTTAAGAAGCGTTTCCTGTTTATCACTATCTGTTTCTTGATAATTAATTGTAACGATACTAAAGCAGCCTTTGATGGTATCCTGAATAAGCTTTAAGTTTTTTTGATCGTTAATTGATTCCAAGCCAGGTAGGTCAAGAATTTCGATGTTCACGCTCTCTGGTAGTCCAATTTTTAAGCGATCTATGACTGGCAAAATTGGGCAATAGACCTCAATTTCAGGGAAGGGAAGGTCGGACTCTACTTTTTTTCTTTCATGGTAACGAGTCATGCACTCCTTAATCTTACTGTAGATATCCTCATCAGTGAGGTTTTGCCAACCAATCGTGGGATTAATGACTAATCTATTTTGAAGGCTGTGATGAATGCGTAAAATTCCTGCACTCATTTGCTGTGCTTCAATTGGCGCAATTCTACGACCAATAAGGGCATTAACAAGGGTAGATTTACCTGAAGATGTAGTGCCAATAGTAGCAATGCGAAAGGTGGGATGTTCTAGCCGTTCTTTGGCTTCGGTGTAGGTATCGTAAAACTGTTGGAGTATTGCCTGTAAGTGAGGCTGGTTAAGAATTTGTGGATCGCGTTTAGTAATCTGGTTAACAGCAGTATCTACAGCCTTGAGGTGTTCGAGAGCAGCCTCCAAAAGACTAGAGATTTCCATGGTAGCAGTGAAGTACAACTAGCAATTTTGCTTGATTCTAGCACAGGATTTTTGGGATTGCCATCCAGTTTTAGAGTTTGTTAACGGATTCAATGACTTGAGCTATTTCGGTAGCGTAATGCGGAAGCCGGGGGGGAGATAGTCATCCCCTAAGTAGTTGCTGGGAATCGTGCTGGTGTTGCCATCCCGCAGTGCCAAGTAGCTTGGTGACATGATTTCGATACCCGCTTCGTTGCAGGCGTCTTGGAGGTTTTGATGCAATTCAGAAATGGTATAGCGTAGCCCCTTCCAGTTACGGGTGTAAACATTCAGCTCATAGGCGATGTGGTAGTCATTGAGGGCAATTTGCAACACAAAGGGGGCAGGATCATTGAGGATGTTTGTAGTGCGGCGACCCGCCTCAATCATGGCTGCATAAACGTCGCGCCAAGGGACATCATAGCCAAGGGTAATCGTAGTTTGCAAAATCAAGGGCTGACCCATTTCCCGAATGGCTACAGCGTAATTGATGACTGTGCTGTTGAGCAGTGACGAGTTGGGAACTGTAATCACTTGATTATTGAAGGCACAAATACGGGTGACAAGGAGCGTTTTTTGTACCACAATCCCCTTAACATCGCCGATTTGAATGAGGTCGCCCACCTGAAAGGAGCGAGTATAGATGAGAATGACGCCACCCACCACGTTGGCGATCGCCGAGGTGGAACCCAAGGAAAAGAGAATCCCCAAAAACACAGAAATACCTCGGAAGGCTGGGGAGTCAAAGCCGGGTAAGTAGGGAAAGACAACGACTGCCGCCAAAGCAATAATTAAAATTTGCAGCAGGTTGTAGGTGGGTTTTGCCCAATCGGTGTAGAAGCCCGGAATGACCAAACGCTCGGTTTCAAGGGCATAAAAAATCGACCGCACCCCTTTCAAGATGTAGTAGGTGATAGCCACAATGACGGCGATCGCCACCAGATTAGGCAGATAGTTGCCAATACTCGTGAGAATAAATTCAAGGGAACCCAAGAAGTGATTGAGAAAATTCTTGCCAAAGGCGCGTGTCCAAGGAAAGAGACTGAAAACAAACGTCAGGTACAGATAGAGGATAAATAGCAGCAGCGCCAACCGCGTAAACTGCAATATCCGCAATAGCCAAAGCTCAACCGTTTCCTGAGAAATAATCTCAAAATTTTGCAGGCGTAAAGGGGGAATCCGCTCGCCACCCCAGCGGCTTACCGGCGGGAAAATCTTACCGGAGATGCGAATAATCACTGAACAGAGGATCAGGGTGAGAATCGTTGTTAAAACTGCAAAAACAGTATTTTTGAGCAGGTTTTGGGGAACGCGATCTTGGCGATAACGGGTAATGGCCTCACGAATGCGCTGGGCGAGTTCAATCGCTATTTCTTCTTGCGTTTCTAGGCGATCGCCCACATCGGCTTTTGTAATGGTGACGAGCGGGCGGTTGTCTTGAACCACGCTGACATTGTCGCGATCGCCCACTCTTTTGATGGTAATGCTCTCAACGGGAATATCTTCATCCTCTGCCACTTGCAGGATACGGCGTTGAATCGCTGCCGCCCGTTCCTCGGGGGTAAAGGAGCCAATGCCTTCACGCACCTCAAACAAAACTTCGCCATCGAGGATCACTGGGTATTCCTGAATCTCAGCCGCCGCTGGGGGTACTTGGGCATCTTGCGCCATTGAAGGCCACTGTGCCTGCCCCACCACCAGTAAAAAAGCGAACAACAGGCACAGGAAAAAGCGTGTCCAAAAGCGTGGCTTTGTCATAGATGGCGGGGATGCAGGCAGTTCATTCTCCATTTTTGGGTGAAATCCTTGCCTGCCGCTGCTTTAGCGAAGATCCTTAACAATTGGTCGCTAGGTACTCTGCCAGTGCCTCCGAACCGCCAATGTATTGGCCGTCAATAAAGACTTGAGGAACCGTTGTTGCCCCTGTCACTGCTTGGAGCGATCGCAGGCTAGCCCCCTCACCGATGACAATCTCATCGTAGTGAATGCCCTTTTGCGCCAGCATGGTTTTGGCGTTGGCGCAGTAGGGACAGCCCCGCTTTGTAAAGAGAGAAACACATTGCCGCTTGTAGCTGGGGTTGAGGTAGCAGAGCATCGTTTCCGCATCCGAGACCTTAAAGGGGTCGCCGGGTTCTTCGGGTTCAATGAACATTTTCTCGATGACGCCATCCTTCACCAGCATTGAATAACGCCAAGAGCGCTTGCCAAAGCCAAGGTCTTCCTTATCAACAAGCATTCCCATACCGGCGGTAAACTCACCATTACCATCGGGAATGAGGCGCACATTCTCGGCTTGCTGGGTTTTGCCCCACTCATTCATGACAAAGGCATCATTCACGGAAATGCAGAGGATATCATCCACGCCACAGTTACGAAATAGGGGTGCTAATTCGTTGTAGCCGGGGAGATGGGTTGAAGAACAGGTAGGGGTGAAAGCGCCCGGCAAAGCAAACACAACAACGGTTTTGCCATTGAACAAATCATTGGTGGTGACATTGACCCATTGATCGCCTTCACGGGTGCGAAAGGTGACTTCGGGAACACGTTGCCCTTCACGGTTGGGTAGCATGGTGGAGTCCTCTACATAACCTTACTTCCTAAAGTGTAATCGTTATGACTTTGATTTGTCAAGCGACAATGGCTCGTTTTTGATCTCAGGTGCTCCCCTCTAACCTAGGAAGTGATCTACAGCCTTCTGATATGGTCTCCTGATTGACAGGCTATTTGGAAAACTTTGTGGCTTGACTCAAGTTTGCTATCGTACAGGTAGACTTACTCAGCGTACGATTACGACCACAACCTTTGGCAAGCTTCTGATGGACGAACTGCTTAAAACCAGCCAAGAATTAGCTGAACTGTTCCCTGACGGTGCGATTTTTATTGGCGGAATCGCAGTTTATCTGCATAGCAAATCCCAAGGTCTATTGCATCTTGCTGAAAGCAGTCATGATGGAGACTTCTACATCTCCCTTATTGATTTTGCAGATTTACGAGATTTGGAAGAGATCACACCAAACCGGCGCTTAAATAAGTATCAGCTCATTAAGAATGGATGGGAATTTGATGTCTATGTTGAAAGAAATAATCATCTCGCTATACCCTTTTGTGAGGTCAATGCAGAAAAAATAGTTATTGATAATCTGCCCTGTGCGTGTTTAGAGCATCTATTAATTCTTAAGTTAGATGCTTATTCTGACAGGTTTCATTCATCAAAAGGCGATAAAGATAAGCGAGATATTATTCGCATCTTAAACATGATGAAAAATCCAAGAATTGATATTTTGAAAAACTACTTAAATCAAGAAAAAATAAAACTCATTAAATTGGCAATTAGTGATAATTCAAAGTATCTAGAAATGTGCAAAAACAATTCTCAACAAGCAAGTGCATTACGTAAGTCAACACAGAAAAATAGTCAAATTTTGCTCGATTTAGAAGTATGAGAAAACTATATCGCGTTTTTATACCACCGCCAAAATATGAGAAAAGGTGTTACTCCTATGAAATGATTTATACACTTGAGGAAATATGTGAAAAAGCGGGCTACAAATTAAAAGTAACAGGATGCCTAACACCGAAAATAATTTTCGCAGAAAAAGAAAATACAATTGCTTTTGATCGAGAGGGAAATCCAATCTATATCGTAGATGTTAGAGGTATTGATTTGTCGAGACCTGAAGGGTGGGAAATGATTTTGGAAACATTAGCCTATGGCTTTATGGATTACGCCACACGAGAAACGGTGCGTCACCTGTCTTGATTGAACTTCATGGGAGCGTTGATGGAGCAGCAAATTGTCCACGCCACAACAGGACGGGTGCGATTTCGGGTGCCGCGTGTGCAGCGAGATTCGGCCTACGGAGAGTTATTGGTGCAGTTGCTGGAGTCTTTGGCCATTGTCGAGCGGGTACGGCTCAATCCCCAAGCGGCAACGGTGGTGGTGGAGTATCAACCCCATTTGCTCCATGAAGCGGCGGTCTATGAAAGTTTGAATCACTGTTTTCAGCAAGCCATGGTGGCCATGCCGCAGCCCTTGCCGGAGAGTGCGGCTCCTGCGGATGCGATCGCCCTTGAAGATTACGAAGCACAAGTCGAGGCCGATGCTCGCCTTGAAACCGATTGGGAACGCTTGGGTCTGCCCTTGGTGGCCTTGGGGGTCTCGCTCCTCAGTGTGCCCTTGGAATTGCCCTTCGCGGTGGTTGGGGCAACGGTCTTGGCCAGTGCTTGGCCGTGGTTTCAGCGGGTGGGGCATCAGATGCGTCAGGGGCATCCCCCGAATGTGGATTTGCTCGATAGCCTCTGGATGGCACTGCATACCGTCAATGGCCAGTTCTTAGCGCCTGCCTTGAAGACTGCCCTAGTGGGGGTACGGGCAGATGTGCGCGATCGCCAGCGACGACAACAGTTGCATCGATATCCCAGTGTCTTGATGGCTCACTACGAACACCTGACGGTGGAACGCCAAGGACATTCCCTGACGATTGAAAGTCAGGAGTTACAAGTGGGAGATCTCCTGTGGCTGCGGCCGGGGGATGTTGTGCCCGTAGATGGCAGTGTTGTTGCTGGATTGGCGGAAGTGGAGCCTGCCCATTTTGAATTCTCGCGACAGGTGTGGGTGTGTCGTCCTGGCGATGCTCTCTATGCCGGCTGTCAAATCCTGACAGGACAAGTCCAGCTGCGGGTGATGCGCACCGGTTGGCAAACGCGCCTTGGTCTCATTACAGATCTGCTACACACTGAACCGGTCTATGACAGTGCCCTTGCCCACCAACAGGGGGAATTTGCGCGCCATGCGGTGCTGCCAACCCTTGCCCTCAGTGGTGCCCTCTGGTTGGCTACGGGAGCCTATGGGCCAGCGATCGCCCCCCTACAATTTGACTTTGGCAGTGGTGTGCAACTGTCGCTGCGGACGGTAATGCTCTCGGCGCAGGTATTTGCTGTGCAACAGGGGATCTATTTACCCACCGCTGGTACTTTAGAGCAACTGGCACAACTAGAGAGCTTGGTGATTGATGCGCGCGCAGGTCTTCCCCAGCCCCAACGGGCACAAATCCTGATTCAGCAATTGCGACACCTTGGCCTTCATATCTATCTGCTGCAAGATCAAGGCTCGCCCCTTGAGGGCACCACAGATCTGACGAGCGATCGCCTCACCGATCTGCAGGCCTACCTCGTGGGTAAGCGGCGGCGGGTGGGTTGGATTAGCTTTGGTGACACCTGCTCCTGTCCTGAAGCCACATGGCTACCGATTCGCTGGCAGCCCCCTACCTTTGCCCCCAATGCCAAAGTGGTCGTTCTCTTGGATGGCGACTGGTCTGCCCTTGGCCGTGGCATGGCCATTGCCCGCGATGCCCTAGAGCGCACCTATCAAAATGTTGCCTTGATTTCTCTACCCAATTTAGCCGTTACCTTTGGCGGCATGTTTTTGGGCTTGCATCCTGTGGTCAATGTCGTTACCAACAACGCCACTGCCTTTATGGCCGAGTTTTGGCATGGAAACTCACCCCAGTTTCGTACCGCCCTATTGCCAAGTACACCAACGACCGTCCCCCTGCAACCGCTGCCCCTAGAATCCCCGCAACTAGCGGTGGCCTTATAGAGCGAGGCTATCCAAGCGTCAATAGCGCTGCTTCAAGAAGGTGAGCAGCGACCAAAGTCCCGTCAACCAACTGGCCATGGCAAGGATTAAGAAAATTCCTCCCGGCAGCATCGTCAGCCAACCGGTTCCTCGCAAGAGGTAGAGAATGAGGAAGACGGTGAAACAAGTACCAAAAACATAATAGGCACGGCGCACGGCAAATTAGGTAATGAAGTGTTATAGTGATCTCGTAATGTAAGGGCATGGGACTTGTCAACAGTGAAACAATTGACGTTGATGGGCTATCCCAACATCACCACTTGGTATCTCGAAATGGGGTTGCGCCAACGGCGAGCAGCCATCCCTGCACTCTCGGTTGTGGATAATTGCGAAGGACCGAGTATGAGCTGATCGGCCTGCAACTGGAGGTTCACACCGTTGTGAACTGGGTCGATCAGAAGTGTTGAGCACGTTCCGCCCTGTTACGGCACTTTAAGTTTTTAGCTATTCAAAATCATGAAACACCCCTCAGCGGGTTAAGCAATGCTATGGTTGGGGTAGTTCCCGCCTGAGCGGCCGCGCCTGCTGTGGAATTAGCTTGCGAGGAACGACCGATGTCTGCATTTGCTACCCCCATTACCCCTGCTCCCATTCCCGATAATATCAGCCTGACAGAACTCATTGATAAATACTTCACCGCCTATAACTCAGCACGGCTACGGGAAATTTGCCAATTGTTGAGCCAACGGGTGTTTCGGCCAGAAGTGACGGTTGGTCTGAGCCTCTCAGGGGCGATGACGCCTGCGGGTTTGGGAATCTCGGCTCTGGCGCCTTTGGTGCGCGCTGGGTTTATTGATTACATCATCAGTACTGGAGCAAACCTCTACCACGATATTCACTATGCCCTCGGCATGGATCTCTATGCGGCGCATCCTTTTGTCGATGATGTGCAACTGCGCAAGGAAAGCAAAATCCGCATCTATGACATTATCTTTGACTACGATGTGCTCCTTGAAACCGATGCGTTTTTGCGGCAAGTGCTGCGCAGTGAAACCTTCCAACGCCGCATGGGCACCGCCGAGTTTCACTATCACCTAGGGCGCTATGTCCGCGAACTGGAAGTGCAGCGGGGACAAACCCATTCCTGTCTCTTGGCCACGGCCTATGAGTGTGGGGTGCCCATTTACACCTCCTCCCCCGGTGATAGCTCCATTGGTATGAATGTGGCGGCGATAGCCCTCGAAGGGTCGAAACTGATCATTGACCCCGCCATTGATGTCAATGAAACCGCTGCGATTGCCTACTTTGCCCGCGAAGCCGCTGAAGGAAATGGTAAGAGCGCCGCTCTCATTATTGGTGGCGGGAGTCCGAAAAACTTCCTGCTGCAAACCCAGCCACAGATCCACGAGGTTTTGGGATTAGAGGAACGGGGGCACGATTACTTTATTCAGATTACCGATGCGCGGCCGGATACGGGTGGCCTCTCGGGCGCTGTGCCCAGTGAAGCCGTCAGTTGGGGCAAGGTGGATCCCCAAGGGTTGCGGGATACCGTAGTCTGCTACACCGATAGCACGATCGCTCTTCCCATCCTTACCGCCTACTGCCTCAATCGTTGTCAACCCCGTCCCCTCAAACGCCTCTACGATCGCCGCGGCGAAATGGTCGAACGCCTGCAGCAGCTCTACCTGCAAGCGCAACTTCAGCACAAGGTGAAAGACCTGCCCCCTGCAGCACCTGTAGCCACCTATCCCTGTGGTACGCCGATTCGTCGGGGCTAGTCACAGCGGCGGGGGATCCGCAGGGATCCCTCGAAGGCTCGCGCGAGATTTTCAGGGGTAAAGACCTCACTGGTGCGGCCATAGGCTAGGATGCTGCGGTTCACCAGCACCACCTGATCACAAAAGGTGGTAATCGAGGAGAGATCGTGGGTGGAGATGAGAATCGTGTGCCCCTTCTCCCGCTCCGCCATGAGGAGATCAATAATCAGTTTCTCCGTTTTTACATCCACACCCGCAAAGGGTTCATCCAAGAGCAACACCTGTGCTTCTTGGGCAAAGGCGCGGGCAAGGAACATTCGCTTCTTTTGTCCGCCGGAGAGTTCGCCAATTTGGCGGTGCCGCAAGGGCCACAATTCCACCTGTTCTAGACTTTCCCGTACCCGCTGGCGATCGCGCGCGGTTGGTTGGCGCAGCCAGTTCATTTTGCCATAGCGCCCCATCATCACGACATCCCAAACCCGCAGCGGAAACTGCCAGTCCACATCTTCACTCTGGGGGACATAGGCCACCAAGGACTGCCGTTGTACCTGCTGTCGGGGTAAGCCATGAATGCGCACCTGACCTCGGATCGGCTTGACAAACCCCATGATGGCCTTGAAAAGGGTGGATTTACCCGCCCCATTCATGCCCACCACCCCACAGATCGTGCCGGCGGGCAGTTGCAGCGTTGCCCCATGGAGGGCAAGATGGCGATGATAGGCCACCGTCACATCTTGTAAATCAATGGCAGGGCTAGAAATCATGAGGCTGTCCTCCCGGTGAGACCGCGAATCAGGGTGTGGATGTTGTAGCGCAGGAGCTCAAGATAGGTGGGGGCATTGCCCTCAGGGGACGATAGGGAATCCACATAGAAAATGCCGCCAAATGTGGCGCCAGACTCCCGCGCCACCTGTTGTTGCGGACCGGCATTAACCGTACTTTCGCAAAAGACAGCGGGAATCTGTTGCCGTCGCACAATGTCAATCACCCGTGTCATTTGTCGCGGCGTCCCTTCCTCATCGGCATTCACAGGCCAGAGATACACTTCCTCAAGGTCATAGTCCCGCGCTAGGTAGGAGAAGGCACCTTCACAGGTGACGATGTAGCGTTTGTTGGCGGGGAGGGCTGCTAGGGCTTGACGTAGCTCTTGATCAAGGGCGCGAATTTGGGCTTTATAGGCTGCGGCGTTGGCGGCATAGATCTCCGCGCCAGCAGGATCGAGGTCTGTGAGCGCTTTGCGAATGTTGTCAACATAAATCAGGGCATTTTGGGGTGACATCCAAGCATGGGGGTTGGGTTGTCCGCGGTAGGCATCCTCTTGAATGGGAATGGGGGTAATCCCCTCTGTGAGCGTGACGCGGGGCACATTCGGTAGGCTGTTGTAGAAGCGATCGCCCCAGCGTTCGAGGCCAAGGCCATTTTCTAAAATGAGGGCAGCTTCCTGTCCCCGCACAAGGTCACTAGGAGTGAATTCATAGCCGTGGACTTCCGCTCCCGCTTTAATGAGTGACTCCACCCGCAGGCGATCGCCCGCCACCGCTTGTGCCATATCCGCAAGGACTGTAAACGTGGTCAGCACCAAGGGGCGTTCATCCCTGTCGGTTTGCATTTGACCAGTTGTTTCCCGCTGCTCAGGCGCAAGAGCGGCACATCCCCCCACTACGAGTACTCCCACCAATAACCAACTCAGTTGCCGCATTGCATTTTCCATTTTCATAATCCTTTCATAATTCTCAGCCTAACACAGAAGCTTCAAGAAAATGAAATAAAAATGAAAAGCTCCCCCTTGGAGGGCGATCGCCCTGTCCGATACACTGGGGGGAGACGGTCATGGGAAGAAACGGTGAAACGACGCAAACGCTGGCTTGCTGTTTTGGTGATACTGCTCCTCTGGTTGGAAACCTTCCTGCTGCCGCCACTGGCGATCGCGCTGCCTGTTGATCATTCATTAATTGCTGCCCTGCCCCAAGGGAATGCCATTACTGATCCCAAAGCGCTGCTCCGTTGGGCCTTACCGATTGACAATCCAACGGTACGAGAACTGCAAAAGGATCTAGAACAAATCTCTTTTTGGGTGCGGGGCAAACAGTGGTCAAAAATTGCCAGTAACATCAGCAAGGCGAAAGCCATTGTTCGCGATCGCGCCGATGAACTGCTCAAAAGTATCCCTGCCGAGAAACAGGAGGCGGCCAAAACCCTCTTGGCGGAGTTAGAGACCTCCCTCGATACACTTCAGGAAGCCGCCAAAGCCAAAGATCGCAGCCAACTCTTGCCCGCTAAAGCCGCTGCCCTCGACAAAGTGGGGGACTTGGAGGCCATGATGGTACAAAACGTGAGCTATACGCCTCCCAAGGGCTACGAGCACCTGCCGCGATTGCTGGGCCGTGCCACCGTGGAAATGGAAACCACTAAGGGGAACCTGACGATTGTTGTCGATGGTTACAGTGCCCCCCTGACCGCCGGCAACTTTGTGGATTTAGTACAACGCCACTTCTACGATGGCCTCCCCTTTACCCGTGCTGAGGAATCCTATGTGCTGCAAGCAGGAGATCCCCCAGGGCCAGAGGTGGGCTTTATTAATCCAGAAACGAACCAATACCGTGCCATTCCCCTTGAAATTCTGGTGGAGGGCGACAAGTATCCCCTCTATGGCATCACCCTTGAGGATGCGGGTCGTTACCTCGAACATCCTGTGCTGCCGTTTGCTGCCTATGGCACCGTTGCCTTAGCCCGACCCAGTGATGATCCCAATGGTGGTTCCTCGCAGTTTTTCTTTTTGCTCTTTGAACCGGAGTTGACCCCCGCAGGACTGAACCTTTTGGATGGTCGCTATGCCGTCTTTGGCTATGTCGTGGAGGGAGAAGAAACCCTGCGGCAACTGCGCCAAGGGGATAAAATTCTCTCGGCTAAGGTGGTGGATGGCCTTGAAAATCTGGTACAACCGGCGTAGGTTAGGATGTCCAGTATAGACACCGTTGAGAGAGTGCGATGATTGCCAAGGTTGCGCCTGCCCTTTTCCTGCTCCTAGTCAGTACCCCTGCTTGGGCCGCCAATCCAGCCCATTTAGAACAACTGCGGCGCACGGGCAACTGCCCCAACTGTGATCTCAGCTATGCCCGCTTACGGGGGCGGAATCTTCAGGGAGCGGATCTGCGGGGGGCAAACCTCAATGCTGCCAATTTACGCGGTGCCAACCTGAGCAGCGCCAACCTCAGCGGGGCTGTCCTCAATAATGCTGATTTAACGAAGGCCAATCTCACCAATGCCAACCTCAGCGGGGCAAGCCTACTCATCACTCGTTTGGATCGAGCCATTCTCGGGGGGGCAAAGTTAGTGGATGCGATTCTCGGGGGGCGCGATCGCCTAGCACGGGTACGGACATTCCGCGATGCCACCTTGCCCAGTGGGGAAAAGGCCTTCTTTTTAGAAGAATCCAGCCGCCGTCGCTAGCCTATGGGGATTGCGATCGCCAGCTTTATTATTTTGTTCCTGCTCAGCGAAGCCGTATTGCACCTACGGCAGTGGGTAATTCCCTTTCCTGTCGTCTTAATTGCTGCGGTTGGTTTAGTGGTGGCCTCCAATTGGTCGCTCCTTCGCCGTGAGTAGCCTCCCTATCCTAGACATAACGGCTAAATGTCTAGAGGAACTTCTCGCGTGGCATCAGGTGCACCATCCCCAATTGAGTGCCCAATGGCAGCCCCTCTATGAGTTGCGCGATCGCCTCCACCAGAGTGCATGGCACATTGTTGTCTTGGGTCAAGTGAGCCGCGGCAAGTCCGCCCTTTTAAATGCCCTCTATGGCGAAGCGATTTTTCCTGTGGGCGCCCTTCATGGCACGACTCGATGGCCGCGAACGGTTCGCTGGCACTGTCAAGATCAAATCGTCGATCTCACGGATACCCCTGGGCTGGATGAAGTCGCGGGTAGTAACCGCGAAAGCATGACATGGAGTGCCGTTGAGACTGCCGATCTTGTCCTTTTTGTGACCCAAGACAGCCTTACCCCCGTCGAATGCCAAGCCCGCGATCGCCTAAACACCCTTAGGATTCCCCACAAGCTCATTCTCACCAAGGCGGATCTCTACCCGCCAATGGCCGAAGGTATTGCCGTGAGCAGCACAACAGGTCAAGGCATTCCAGAACTGCGACAGCTTCTTCAGCAGTGGTTACAACAGGAGGCTCCCCAAGCCCGTGCCCTGCGAATTCTCCACCAAGCCAGCCAAGTTGAACAGAACCTCGGGGCAGCTCTTGGCACGCAAGACACGTCGGCATGGTCTTGGTTAACCGCACAGATGGTGGGTAGCCTGCTGCTGCCGGGGGGATTTTTCGATGTCGTGCTGGCGATAATCAGTACCCTTGCCTATATCCGCAAAGCGTGCCAAGCCTATGCCGTGCCCTTTCCCCTACCGGCCTTTGGGAGTCTGAGTCAGTTTGTCTTACTGTGGTATGCGGCGATTTATCTTTCCAGTTGGCAAGGCTTGACCTTCGGCAGTGAACTCTGGGGAGTCAATACGACTGTTGTCCTCCAGGGGGGAGTGATCTTCTGGGGCTACCAACAGATTCGCCGCCGCCTAGACCCCTATCTTCAGCAGGGCTATCAATGGGGACACCATGGACCCCAACGGCTGTTGCAGCAACTCACTCAAACCCGTGCCAATGTGACGGCCTCCGGCTGATCTTGGTATTTGCCCCGCCGCGTTTCATAACTGACATCGCAGGGTTCACCCTCAAAAAAGAGCAATTGCACCACTCCCTCATTGGCATAGATGCGACAGTCTGCACTGGAAGAATTTGAGAATTCTAAGGTCAGATGGCCTCGCCAGCCCGCCTCTGCCGGTGTCAGGTTAGCAATAATCCCCGCACGGGCATAGGAGCTTTTACCAATACACAGAACCGTGACATTTTCAGGAACCTGTAGGCGTTCTAGCGCCACCCCAAGACCGTAGGAATGGGCGGGCAAAATAAAGAAGGCACCATTGGCATCTTCATGGAGGGGCGCAGATTCCAGATTTGCCGGGTTAAAGTTTTTGGGATCCACCACCGTCCCCGGCACATGGCGAAAGATACGAAACTCCTTCGGGCTGAGGCGAATATCGTAACCGTAGGAAGAAAGGCCAAAACTAATCACGGGCTGCTCAGCCACCCGCCGCACCAGTGTCGGTTCAAAAGGCTGAATCATGCCCTGAGCCGCCATGGCTCGAATCCAAATATCATTTTTAATCATTGTGCTGTCGCGATCGCACAAACAACCAATGTATCTTACAGCCCTTTTCCCATGAATAGAACAGGCTCAACACTGTGAAGAGACTTAACGCTTTGCTTCCCACTGACCCCAGCGATAGCCGAGTTCAAACCAGATCAGCGAATTCACAAAATAGATCGCGACCACCGTTAACCCTTGCCATAGTTGACCCAACTCAGGCCAAAGCCACGGCAATAGACCCAAACCCACGGCGATACCCCCTAGCAGACCGAGACCTGTCCCCCCTGCCATGACGAACATGATGAACAAAGCGCCCAGTTCTAGGCTGTTGGGTAACTCACGGCGAAATAGCCGAAAATAAAACTGCATGAGATACATGTGCGGCCATATCAGCAGGAAAATCACCGCCAGCAAAAGGTTAGAGAACAGGCTTCCCTCACTCTAGAAAATTCCAGAAACAACAGTGGTGCTGCGCCCCAGTATAGCGAGAAGGCGCTAAATCCGATCCAAAACCCGAATCCCCAGTAGGGATAGTCCTAGCTTCAGAGTCTGAGCAGTAAGATAGGCAAGGGTGAGACGGGATTGCTTCGTTGGCTCAGTTGCCGAGAGGATGGGACAGCGATCGTAGAACTGGTTGAAAAGCTGGCTCAGTTCAAAGAGGTATTGGCAGAGGCGGTTGGGCAATAGCTCAGCGCTCACAAGGTCGAGGGTTTCCTCCAGTTGCACAAGGTGCTTGGCCAAGTTTTGCTCTGTTTCATCCTCTAGGAAAAGGGGGGTATCTGGTGAGAGGGTGCGCCAATCAATGTCGCCGCGCCGGGTCAGTCCTTGGACACGCACATAGGCATAGAACAAATAGGGAGCGGTATTCCCCTGTAGGGAGAGCATCTTGTCGTAGCTAAAGACGTAGTTACTGTTGCGGTTTTGGCTAAGATCTGCGTATTTGACAGCACCGATACCGATCGCCCGTGCCACGGTGTCAATGAATTCTGGAGATTCACGACGGCCTTCAGTGGCAAGGCGCTGTTCTAAATCCGCTCGACTGCGGGCGATCGCCTCCGTCAACAAATCCATCAGGCGAATCGTTTCCCCAGAACGGGTTTTCAAGCGTTTGCCATCTTCCCCCAACACTAAGCCAAAGGGGACATGGGTTAACGTGACATGGGGCGGCACCCAACCCGCGCGCTGCGCCACTTGAAAGACTTGGGCAAAGTGGGTGGACTGCCCAACATCGGTAACATAGATAATCCAATCTGCTCGGTCTTTGTCAATGCGGTAGCGCAGGGCGGCTAAATCCGTGGTCGCGTAGTTGTAGCCCCCATCGGACTTCTGAATAATTAAGGGTTGGGGCTGCCCCTCTTTATTGGTGAAACCTTCCAAGAAGACGACCTTTGCCCCCTGATCCTCCACCACGAGGCCAAGAGCGGCTAAGTCCTCAATCACCGCGGGCAAAAAGGGATTGTAGAAGGACTCCCCTCGTTCGGTGAGTTCAATATCCAGCAGATCGTAGATCTTTTGAAACTCGCGGCGGGATTGCTCACACAGCAGTTGCCAAGCGCGGCGACTCTGTTCTTCTCCCTGCTGGAGTGCCACCACCTGCTGCCGTGCCTTCTGCTGAAAGTTTGGATCGCTGTCAAAGCGTTGCTTGGCCTTTTTGTAGAATGTCACCAAGTCACCTAAGTCAAGGGCATTGGCGGTTGTGAGGGCGTCGGGATAAACCTCCTCAAGGTAGGCAATGAGCATGCCAAACTGCGTTCCCCAGTCCCCCACATGGTTGAGCCGCAGGACATTGTGGCCTTGAAACTCCAGAATGCGGGCAATGCAGTCACCAATAATCGTGGAGCGCAGGTGACCCACGTGCATTTCCTTGGCAATGTTGGGGCTAGAAAAATCAACCACCACCCGGCGTGGCTCTCGCGCTGGCGGAATCCCCAAGCGATCGCTCCCAATAGCGGCTTGCAGGCTGCGCGCCAGAAAGTCTGGCTTGAGACGAAAATTGAGAAAGCCCGGACCAGCAATTTCGACGGGTTGACAGAGATCCTCAACATTGAGATGTGCCACCACCTCTTGGGCTAGCTCACGGGGTGCTTTGCCCACCTGCTTGGCGAGGCTCAGGCAAACATTGGATTGATAGTCGCCAAACTTGGCTTGACTGGCCGGCAGCAGGAGCGGCTGGGGATAGGTATCTAAAGGAAGTGCGGTTTGCAGGGCACTGAGGAGGCGATCGCCCAAAAGCCGTAGAGGAGCAACCATTAACGCTTGCGCCCCCGTTGTTGTTCTTTTTGCTCTGCTTGCAGCCGCCGGCGATCGCGCCACTCCGCAAAAGTCAGATAGCCAATGCCACCAGTGACGACAATCAGCAGCAGCAAGGCCACCAGAACCAGAAGATCCGCCAATGAAACCGTCATTGCCCCAGTCCTAGGTGGCTACATGCCGTGGCGACCCCACACCACAAAGGCGATCGAGAGCGTAAAGACACTGAGAACACCCACCCAACCGAGCGTGATAATATCCATTGCATGCGATCCTGAACTCAATGCAGACCTCATTTTAACTCAGATAGATTATCTTTTCTTTATTAGAGGCAGGCTACAGGCAATGACGCAGGGAATGACAGAAATTGAAACCGCCATTGAGCAAGGAGACCTGACCGCTGTCCAGGAGGCGATCGCCAACGGTATCGAGTTGAAAACGGAAGCGCTGGCACTGGCAGCAGAACTGGGGCACACGGAGATTGTCAATGCCCTGATTGTCGCCGGCGTCGATGTTAACCAAGGGGACAGCGAGGGTTGGACACCATTGATGGCTGCTGCCGGCGGTGGACATACCGCCATTGTGGAGAAACTGTTAGCCGCCGGTGCCAATGTCAACGCTCAAACGACCTTTGGTTTGACCCCCTTAATGGCCGCAGCAGCCAAAGGAGAGACGGCTACGGTCAAACAACTGATTGCAGCAGGTGCAGATCTCAACGCCAAGGATCAGAATTCTTGGACAGCTTTGGTGTGGGCGTTGGATGGAAAACATGCCGACGTGGTGGCAGTCATTAAAGCCGCTCGCGCACAATCTTTAGGACCATGATGAAGTACCTCAGTTTATTTTTAGCAGCAGCCCCTTCAAGTATTCTCATTGCTCAACTGGCGCGAACTCAACGGCTGCGGGTCGCGCTCATTGAAGCGGCTCAAATTGTGGGGATTGTTGGCATTGCGATGCTCACGGACTGGCTGCTGCTGAACTTGGGGATTCATCAACTGCAACAGCGGCTTGACCAAAAAGCCAGCCAACAATCCCAGCCTTGGCTCTCCCTTGGCGCTAGTCTATTGCGCCTGACGCTGCGGATTTTACTCTGGGCACTCGTTTTATCTTGGATTCTGCAATCGGTTCAAAGTCTTTCCCCTTGGCATGAGCGCATCGATAGCACGATTCAGTTTCTCCTCAAACGGGTGGCCGTGGTGTTTAACACCCCCTTTATGGAGTTGGGGCGGACGCAAATTACCCTAAACTTTCTCTTTTTAATTCTCTTTCTCTCCCTCGCAGTGATTTTTACCTCCCGCTGGGTGAGCGAGTGGCTCAAGAGTCGGATTCTCATGCAGTTACGGGTGGATCGCGGTAGCCAAGAAACCATCACCCGTGTGGTTAGCTATAGCCTCAGCTTTATTGGCTTTATTGTTGTTCTACAAACCGCGGGCATTGACCTCAGTTCCCTGACGGTGTTAGCGGGGGTCTTGGGGATCGGTTTTGGTTTTGGTTTGCAAACCCTCGCCAGTAACTTTATTAGCGGTTTAGCGATTTTGTTGGAACATCCGATTAAAGTCGGCGATTTTATTGAAGTGGATGGCCTGCTGGGCACGGTGGAGAAAATTTCAATTCGCGCTACGATTATCCGCACCAACGATAGCCAGTACGTGATTGTCCCCAACAACCGCTTTATTGAAAAGAACGTCGTTAACTGGAGTTACGGTAGTCCCGATAGCCGTATCCATATCCCTGTGAGTGTCGCCTATGGCAGTGATACGGTTCTGGTGACCGAAGCGCTCCTCAGTGCCGCCCGTCAGGATCCGCGCGTCCTGCTCACCCCACCCCCCAGCGTTTGGTTTCGCGGTTTTGGCGAGAATGCCTACCTCTTTGAACTACTGGTGTGGATTAACCGCCCCCAAGATTCTGAACCCATTAAAAGCGCCCTCAATTTTCTCATTGAGCAGGAATTACGGCAGCGGCAGATTGAAGTGCCTTTTCCCCAGTTGGATTTGCGGTTGCGCGACTTGGGGGAACTGCGCTCCTTGGCTCATTACTACCACCGTTCTGTGGCCAGTGTGCCCGAAACCGCAGCGGTGAGTGAGCCAGTAGCTCCTGAAATGGTCAAAACCGAACCCTCCCTTGCTGATCTACTGCGCAATATCAGTTGCTTTTCCTGCTGTTCCAATGCGGAATTGCAAATGCTGATTGAGTTGGGCAATCGTCAATTTTATGGTGTGGGGGAAATTATCTGCTCTGAGGGCGATCCGGGGGATGCCTTTTACATTGTCCTTGAGGGATCAGTGGAAGTGCGCTCTGAGCAGTTGGATCAAATCTTAGCCACCCTCTATGAGGGCGATTTCTTTGGCGAAATTTCAGTGCTAACGGGAATGCCGCGATCGGCCACAGTGCGGGCGTTAGAAGAAACAGTTCTATTTGTGGTGCATCGTTCAGCGGTACAGCGCCTGCTGCAAGCTCAACCCCAATTGGCGGAAGAGATTGCCCACGAGCTAGCGGCACGACAACAGGTTCTCCAAGAACTCGGCCTCGTGAACTCCCAAGAAATCAAAAGCCTGCCCCCCTTGCAGTGGATTCGTCGCCGCTTGCAAACGCTCTTTAATGTCTAGGGCGTCAAGCGTTCAATTAATCTCTGGTGCTGAGGAAACTGCTGCTGCAATTGCTGGCGATCGCCCAATTCAAAATCGCGAAAGTCAAATCCCGGCGCCACCGTACACCCCACAAGACTAAAACTGTCTGGCGCATCCACCGTTGCTCCAAACCATGCTCCCGCTGGTACCACCTGTTGCCATTGCTCCCCCTGATCGATATTCATCCCCAAGCGCAGGGGCTGATACTCGCCCGTTGGTAGAATCACATGAATCGTCAGGCTACTGCCCGTGTAAAAGTGCCACAGTTCATCACTGGCAATGCGGTGCAGTCGCGAACAGGCCGTGGAGGGGAGCAAAAAGTAAATACTCGTACAGTAGGGGCGATCGCCCCCCTGAAAGCCTGAAGGCAAAACCGCTGCGGGAATACTCCCTGCTGAGCGATAGACCTCACGGAAATAGCCCCCCTCTGGATGGGGTTGCAGATCAAGCGCCTCAATCCACGCCTTAGCTGGCCAAGTATTCATACATTTGCTGGCGCCGCCGCCGCAGGTGATCGAGGGCTTGCCGCTCCAGTTGCCGCACCCGTTCACGGCTGAGGTTGAGTTGCTCACCCACCTTGGCAAGGGACAGTTCTTGGCCATCCCCCAAGCCGTAGCGCAGGGTGAGGACTTGCCGTTGTTGCGGGGTAAGTTCCGCCAGCCACAGGTTGACATCATCGCGGAGGGACTCCACCGTGGTAAATTGCTCTGGCGAAAGACTGTCATCCTCCAGCAATTCACCCAGTTCAGTGTCCTGATTGTCCCCAACGCGCAGATCAAGGGAAACGGGTTGGCGCGCTAAGGTTAGGTACTCGCGGATTTGCTCTGGTTCCAATTCCAACGCCGCAGCTACCTCAGCTGGGGTGGCACTGCGTCCCAATTTTTGCGCCAATTCCCGTTGCGTGCGTTTGATCTTGTTCAGCTTCTCAGTGATATGGATGGGCAGCCGAATGGTTCGCCCCTGTTGGGCGATCGCCCGCGTAATGGCCTGACGAATCCACCAGTAGGCATAGGTAGAGAACTTATAGCCGCGCGTGGGATCAAACTTTTCCACACCGCGTTCAAGGCCAAGGGTGCCCTCTTGCACCAAGTCCAGCAATTCAAGGTTGCGTTTTTGATACTTCTTGGCCACCGAAACCACCAGCCGTAGGTTGGCTTCAATCATTTTTTGCTTGGCGCGTTCGCCGCGCTTAAGGAGATTGCGCAATTCCGCCGGCGTGAGATGAGAGGCCGCCGCCCATTCTTCAAAGGTTGGTTCACGTCCCAGTTCCTTGGTGAGAGCCTCGCGTTTTTCCCGCAGTGCCATCATTTGCTGCACTTGTTTACCCAGAATAATTTCCTGCTCATGGGTCAGCAGCGGCACGCGTCCAATTTCCTGTAGGTAGGTGCGCACCATATCGGTGCTAACAGTGGGTGTAGGGGATGGGGTTTTGGAAGCGGAGTTCATCATAGCAGCACAGATTCTAAACAGTATTTGGCAAGGAAGAATGTAGATAAAAGATTTATCGCGATGAAGATGACGACTCGCACTGATAAAGCTGAGGTTCCTATAGCGTTAGCCTAGCAGGTGAGAGGGAGTTGGCCTGTATCCTAATCTACTTAGACTTAAATTGTGCCCCGAAAGTTGCCAATTCATAACAGCCGATTCCTGAAATAAAGATTAAAGTTTGTCAACTAGAGATGGGGATCAGGAGATCGGCAAGGGCTTTGGGGGCAAATTCGAGGGCAAAAACACGGCCAAAGGCCGTCACAAACTGCTGGCGCACCTCCTCTAGGGTAATGTTGGCACAAAACTGCCGTAGGTTCCCGACGGGGCGATCGCCAATGCCACAGGGGACAATGCGACCAAAGCCCTTTAGATCGTTCACCACATTGAGGGCAATGCCGTGGAAGGTAATCCAGCGGGTCACCTTGATCCCAATTGCGGCCACCTTGTACCCCTCTACCCAAACACCTGTAAGGCCAGCGACGCGCTCCCCTTTAATGCCATAGTGCCCTAGGGTTTGAATCACGACTTCCTCCAACTGGTGGAGATACCAATGCAAATCGCAGCGGTGGCGGCGTAAATTCAAAATCGGGTAGGCCACCAATTGGCCGGGGCAGTGGTAGGTGACATCGCCTCCGCGCTCAATGCGCAAGACCTCAATGCCAGTAGCCACAGGATCAAAGTGAAGGTGGGCGGTGGTTGCCCCTTGACCAAGGGTGTAGATGGGGGGATGCTCCAAAGTGAGCAGGACATCTCGGGCAGTGGGATTGTGGCAGCGCTCAGCCACCAGTTGCTGTTGCCAGCGCCAAGCATCGCGGTAGGGAATGATCCCCAAGGCACAATGCCAACCAAGGGCAGTTTTCATAGGGGGTGCCAGATTGTCAAGAGCTAGAGGATAAGAATTATCACAGAACACGAATAAAGGTGAAGAGCGGCAGCACACCCTGTAATCGCCGATACGGAGATGTTAGGGTGGAAGTAGATCAGCCTTAGATGTATCTGTTTTGCTCAGGGGAGGCAACCCTATGAGGCTAGTGATTCATGGTAAAAACATTGATATTACGGATGGCATTCGCAGCTATGTGAACCAAAAAATTGAGCGAGCCACCCATCATTTCCAAAATGTGATTAATGAAGTTGATGTGCATCTTTCCGTTGCCCGTAACCGTAGCACCGCTCCCAAACAAACTGCTGAAGTGACCCTCTTTGTCAATGGCTCCATCATTCGCGCCGAAGAAAGCAGTGAAAATCTCTACGCCAGTATTGATCTCGTTGCCGACAAAATTGCGCGCAAACTCCGTAAACTCAAAGAAAAACGCCAAGACAAGTCCCGCGCTAAAGACACCAATAGTGTGGTGGAGCCCGCAGTGGTGACCGACTTAGTGGGCGATCGCACCCCCCAACTGCCCGAACAAGTCGTGCGCATGAAATACTTTGCCATGCCCCCCATGAGTATCCAAGAAGCCCTTGAGCACCTAGAAATGGTGGATCACGACTTCTATGTCTTCCGCAATCGCGATACGGGAGAAATTAACGTGGTCTATGAACGCAATCATGGGGGCTATGGGGTGATTCAACCCCGCCCCACCTCCCAAGAAAATCATCACCCTGCGGCTAAACCCATAGCTAAGGCAGCACCCTAGAACCACACTCAAACAGCAATCACAAAAGGGATGCCCTCTGCCTCTGGTTTTCCTGCTGCTAGGGGCGGAGGGTGAGTTGCCACTCTTGGGTCTGGCGATCGCGCTGAAGTTCGCTATTTTCACCAATCACATAGGGCCCCCAGTAGCGTTTGGAGCCATCCAGCGTGAAAGCAAGGACAATATCCCCTGACTGAAGTGTCAGCTTGCCCTCTGGCAGCGTTAATAGTAATCCCTTAATACTGCCCTCCATGGGGGCAAAATCCCAGTGAACTGCTCCTTCATTAGGATGGGCGCGATCGCTGGCAGCGAGCAACACCACGCGCACCGGAAAGGCCGTTTGATTACTGATGCGTAGCCCATTCGGTTGCGGGTTGGCTGGCGTTTGGGGAGGGGGTAAGGGCTGAACAGTAGTGGTTTCTGGTTCTGCCTCGACAATGGGGGGCGGTTGGGTCAGCAGGTCTGGCTCCCACCAGAGCGCAAAATGTAGTTGTGAAAGAATAATCGCACCCACCACCCCGACCAGCACTGCCACGAGGTAAGGAAGAAATTTAATTCGGATAGACATAGAGATAGGTTACTGCGGATGCCGCGCCTTTCTTTCCAGTTTAGAGAGTTGTGGCAGAAACCGCAGTGGGCAAAAAAGTTTGATCTCAATTGCCAGGGCCCTGAACTTCGGAGGAAAGTCGCTCTTGCAAGCGTTGCAAAGAAATCTGGGCTGCCGTCGCCACATGGGGATGCTCATCTTTAGCGAGGTATTCCAAAGCGGCTTGGGTTTTTGGGCTAGGGAGATTGCCCAGAGCTTCAGCGAGCCGTTGCCGTACCAACCAATCCTCTGTGGTCACAAAGGGCAAAATATCTTCGACAACACTGGGATCGCCAATTTCCCCCAGAGCGGCGATCGCCCCTTGGAGCATCACGACTTCCTGACTTTTCAGCGCCGAGCGCAATACATCCACCGCGCGAGGATCCTTAAGATTGCCCAGCGCCACAGCAGCACTAAAGCGCACTAACCAATCGGTGTCTTCATAAAAGGCGCGCACTAGCGGTTCAAAGGCACGCCCATCTTCGAGATAGCCCAAGGCACCCGCAGCATCGGCACGAATACCATAATCCGGTTCACTCTCGAGCAACTGCACCAGAATGTCAAAGCACTCCGGTGTGGATTTAACCCCAAGGGCAAACACAGCCATTGAGCGAATCTGTAGATTTTCGTCCCAAAGGACTTTTTTAATCAGGGGTACGGCATCCGCAGAGGGGACATCCCGTAGCGCGGCTAGCGCCAGCAGGCGATCGCGGGAATTGGGACTTTCCAGTTGATGGGCAAGCTGTTCGAGGGAAGGCATGGCAGTAACCTGAAAGCTAATTTACAAAAGTTAACAATATACTTCCTATTATAAAAAAGTCTCCCCAAAGTAAAACCAAGATCACACTCGGTCTGGTTCCTTGGGGAGCGCTTGCCCAACAATTCCACAGAGGATACAGCCGTATCAATGTCCTAGGCTGCTTTGGCTTTTTGCAGGAGCTTTTGAAACTGCTTGACAGCATAGGGCAGAATGTTACGAACTGCCCAACCCGCAGCCAGTAGGACAGGTAACAGGACAATCAGGACACGCCAATCCATACCCATAACCTCCCAAAACGTTTTCTGAAAACTTTATGAATTATTGTACAGCCTTCTCTAAGGAGAGAAGGGGAACTTTCTATGGATGTAACGAAGAAAAATCTGATTATGATTGGGTTAATTCCTGAACTGTAGGCCAAATCCTGATGGGCGAAGACAAAATGACCCTCCGTGACAACCAAACGGCGGCTGCTTTGCGTCTCAGTAAAGTGTTAGCCGCTCGTAATCGTTGGCGCACGGGTTGGCAGTCTCTGCGTTCGGTGTTGATGCCGATCGCCATGGTCACTGTCTTGCTGGCTTGGGGACTCGATTGGGATGCGGTGGGTGTGGTGGCTGCTTTGGTGCTGGGGGGACTGAGTTTCCCCTTGGTCTGGACTTCGACCTATCACTGGTTTACTGAAGATCTCACGGAACAGCAACGGCAGTTCATTTTGGCCTCACTGGGCCTGAGTTTGACGGTGGTGGCACTCATTGCCATGACTGGCGCCATGGACTGGATTCGAGGACGCTTTCAAGGTACGAATTGGGATGCGGTGGGGGCACTGGCGGAGGGCTTCGGTGCTTTGGGACAGATTTTGGTGGCGCTCTTGGCCGCCTATGTGGCTTGGCGACAATACGTGATCTCGCGGGATTTGACGACGCAACAAAACCGCATTACCCAACAGCAAACGATTGACAGTTATTTCCAAGGGATTGCCGATCTCATTCTTGACGATGAGGGATTATTGGAGGATTGGCCGCCGGAGCGGGCGATCGCCGAGGGACGCACTGCTGCCATCTTGGGGGGGCTCGATGCCGAAGGCAAGGCCAAAATCATTCGCTTTTTGTCAGGCGCAAAGTTACTCTCGCCGCTGAAGCGCGATCGCCGACTGGGACGGGCGATTTTTGATGGGCTGGGTGGCTATGAGGAAGACATTGAGTATGGTGTGCGGGTGATTAACCTTGGCAGCATGCTAGCGGGCGCTGATCTCAGTGGTACCGATTTGCGCTGGACCGAATTGAGTGATGCCAATCTCACAGGCACCCTCTTTCGCAACTGTAATTTGACGCGAGCCAACCTAGCAGGGGCGATTTTGCAGGGGGCGGATTTCACCAATGCCGATCTCAGTCGGGTTCGCTTCTTTTATGGCACCGCTGATCAGGCCAGCCCCCGCGATCGCCTGCATCCTCCCAACTTTCGCACTGGGGCGCAGACAGGTGCAGTGGTCGAGGATGTCAACTTTACCAATGTCAAGAACCTCTCCGAAGAACAACGCTACTATTGCTGTGCTTGGAGTGGTAGCCGTTCCCGTGAAACGATTCCCGGTGGCTGTGAGGGCATTCCGAATAAACTAGGACGCTAGCGCCTCGGTTAGTAGCGCGATCGCGGGCGATGATTCGCCACGGAGAGCACCATCCCTAAGCCAAGATAGGTCGCCAGCAGGGCTGAGCGGCCATAACTCACCAGCGGTAACGGCATTCCTGTCACGGGGAGCAGACCAATGGTCATGCCAATATTCACCACCACTTGAAACAGGATCATGGCAAATAGACCGATCGCCAGCAACGAGCCAAAGTCATGACCTGCACTATTGGCAATTTGCAATAAGCGCAAACCGATTAACCAAAAAAGGCATAGGAGAACTAAACTGCCAATGAAGCCCGTCTCCTCAGCGATCGCTGAAAAAATAAAGTCTGTATGCTGTTCGGGAATAAATCCCAACTGGGTCTGGGTGCCTTGAAAAATGCCCCGCCCCCATAGCCCACCAGCACCAATGGCAATCCGCGATTGAATCAAGTGGTAGCCAGCCCCAAGGGGATCCTTGTCGGGGTCAAGAAACATGAGAATACGGGTTTTTTGATAGTCCTTGAGCACGCTCCAAAGCAGTTGCCCCAAGCCAGCCCCCCCGAGATTGAGCACCAGCCCCCCCAAGCCGCCGACCCAGCCCAAGGGCAAGCTCCGCCAAGCGACGACGGCCATCGCCAGTGTCCACACCAACCAGAGGATCAGGTTCAGTTGGTAGGGCAGAGGCAGGGCAACGAGAATCGCTGCCACCAAAGGGGAAAGCATCAAGACAATCCAGCTGCCGGGGGTATTCGCCCAGTAGAGCATTGTCAATGTAATGGCAATGAAAACAAGAGACGTGCCCAAATCCGGCTGCGTCAAAACTAGGAAAAAGGGGGGGGCGGTGGCTGCAAAGACACTGAGAATGCCCTTCAGAGAGTGGCCTGAAATGCGGTGCAACAGCGCCGCTTGGGTAAGAATGAGGGAGATTTTGGCAAACTCCGAGGGTTGCAGGTTAAAGCCGCCAATCGCCAACCAGCGCTCTGCTCCCTTGGCCTCGACCCCCACGAGATCAACCGCTAGCAGCAGGGCACAGCTCAGGCCGTAGATGACCCAATGACTGCCCATAAAGACCGATTCCGGAACGCGGGCAAGGATCAGGGCAAGCATCGTACCCATCCCCCCCACCAATAAATGCTGGAGACTATCGTTTTCCTCTAGGTGTAGTTGACTACTGTGGATGAAGACCGCCCCAATGACCGTGGTTGCCCAAACAGCCCCTAACAGCAGCCAATCCACGCCTCGCCATGGATAAAACCAGCCAAAAGTCCGCCGTCGGGGTACTCGCCAAGTCATCAGCCACTGTCCTGTCTCTCCTAGGGGGTTAGTCTATCGGCTGGCTCAAAAGGTTGCAAACGGCCAGCGCGGACAACCGACATGGCACCTTGCCTTGGTGTATTATCCGAAAGGTTGGGCTTCTATTCCGACAAGGAGCGATCGCAGTGGCAACCCTAGGGGTCAACATTGATCATGTGGCAACGATTCGCCAAGCGCGGCGCACAGTTGAACCCGATCCCGTAGCCGCAGCCGTTTTGGCAGAACTGGGGGGAGCTGATGGCATTACCGTACATCTGCGGGAAGATCGTCGCCATATTCAAGAGCGGGATGTGCGCCTGCTGCGGCAAACGGTACGCACCCATTTGAACCTAGAGATGGCTGCCACTTCCGAAATGGTGGCGATCGCCCTTGACATTCGGCCAGATTACGTGACGTTGGTACCTGAGCGGCGCGAAGAAGTCACCACCGAAGGGGGGCTAGATGTGGTGGGTCAGCGGCAACCCTTGACCCAAGTGGTGCAAACGTTGCAAGGCGCAGGAATTCCTGTGAGTTTATTCATTGACGCGGATCCGGCCCAACTGGAAGCCGCCGCTAAAACCACGGCTCAATTTATTGAACTGCACACTGGTCGCTATGCCGAAGCCAAGGGGGAAGCGGCGCAACAACAGGAATTAGCAATTTTAGCTCATGGTGTCCAACAGGCAAAATCCTTAGGCTTGCGGGTGAATGCAGGCCATGGCCTGACCTACACCAATGTGGGGGCGATCGCCCGCCTTGAAGGCATTGAAGAACTCAATATTGGCCACACGATTATCAGCCGCGCTGTTCTTGTGGGCATGGTGCAAGCCGTACGGGATATGAAAGCCCTCATTAGCTCTTAAACTCAGCCCTGAGGGCGTCATCATAGTCATCAGCGAGTGTCGCCACAATCGTAATTAGGCGGGAAATTTCACCCGCAGTAATCCCCCCTAGGGTGCGGGTAGCCACGACTTGGACTTGGTCTTCAGCAATGGCAAAGTGTGCCTCGAGGGTGGTGAGCCAGTTCAACGTCAGGAGCTTACGATAGAGTGCCAATTCATCCGCTACGGGCAGAGGCAGTACCGGTGACCAAATGGTGAGAAAGTCTTCCGCCGTATGGCCACTCAACTGCACAAAGACCTCGGCACTGCCATAGCGAAACATCCAAATTTTGCCACTGTCCGTTTGGCCAACGAGGGGGGCGCCCCCTTGGTGGAGACTAGAAATCACCGTTTCAATAATCTCAACCGCATTTTCTAGGGGCGTGTCAAGGGATGCTGCGGGGATGGGCTGCACTTCACTGACCATGGTCATTCCTTTCGTGAATCAGGACAACTTGTTAGAGGACTTGGTGGGTGTAGGCGTGTTGTTTGACATTGTCGGCAGCGGTAACGATACGCTCGGAGTTGAGCACCCGTTTGCGTTCTGTGGAGGTATTAAAGTTGCGGTAAGTCTCGCCAAGGGGAATATGGCGGGTACTTTGGGGACGGGCAATGTAGGTGCGTGCGGCTGCTGCAAGGCGATCGCCATAGTCATCACACAGATGGGCACTGGGGGGAAACTGCTGCTGCACTTGCTGCGGATCTTGGGCTGTACCATAGGTGAGGGCATGGGCTTCACTATAAGAAGTGGGCAAGCCATGGAGCAAGGCTTCCAACGCCGCTGAGGGAATCGGCTCAATCACCTCTACGGGCTGGAGTTTTCCCTCCACCTGCACAAAACAATGAGCGAGTCCAAGCACCACATAAGCTTCTGGGGGGGGAATCTCTTGACTCATTGCAACCTCACAATCATGTGGTTCTCCTCAAGTCTAGCCTGCTTTTCGAAAAATCAGCGCAGTGGGCAACATATAAAAAGAGGCGGCAGTCGTCAGTGGAGAAACGGCTAAGATCGTTTAGGCCTATTTCACCATGAGTCCTGTCATTATTGCTGTATAGTGAGCACTCTAGAGAGTATGGAAACGGCAAACTCAATGCCAGCAACAATCGAATCCCCTGAAGTTGAGCTATTACCTCCGATGTTGGCAGCACTGCCCGACCCCCAAGGGGTGAGTGTGTGTCCTCGGCGGGCACGTTGGCAATTAGACTTATTGTTGCTTGCCCTAGAGTGCGTTGATTTGCATGCCTCTGAGTTGATGTTGCAAGTGCTGCGAGATCTGCAACTGCAAGTGATGATCCCCAATCGGGTCGTATTTTGGCAAATTCGCTGCACCAATCCCTTTCGCCAAATTACCCAGCGTACCCCCTTGCCCTTAGCGGAAACAAAGGCACTCACCGCAGTGGTTGTGCAAGTGGCGCGGCGGCAGACGGCAATCCTGCGGCATTTACTTTTGGTGTTGGATCAATTGCAGGCGCAAAATTTGCCCCCGGAAACCTATGCCCCCTTGGCGGAGTATTTAGACCGCTTTCGCCGCCATTTTCGCAAACGCATGAACCTCCAGCGATCGGGTCTCTTTCTCTACAAAAATAACCAAGCCCTCAATGAGTTGGGTCTAAAGCTGTTGGCACAACTTCTGCTCTGTGCAGGCACAAAGGGCATGGAACGCCTTTGGTTTAGTTTATTTGATGGGGAAGTAAGTTAATGCTGCTGCAACGCCAGTATTCATTGCCCAATTGCACACTGCGAATTGAAGGGCTGAGTGGTCAAGCCGGCGCAGAGCAGTTGGATATTGTCACCCTCTGCGAGTGGGAGATTATTGGCCAGAATCAGCGGGTCAAGGGCGGGAAAGAATTCCTTGTGGCATTGCTCAATAGTGTGCCTGCAGCAGCGCAAACGTGGTTGAGTGGTGTTAAGTTACGGCGATCGCCCCAGTACCCGATTCAGGTCGAGATTCAGGCCTCTAATCAGGTAGTGCTGCATATTCCCCGCCAGCTATTGCAAGGCTCGCCTACAGAAAATGCCGATACCCCTGCCCAGAATGGCGCTGGTGAAACCCTAGAAGTGCAGCTCACTTGGTTGCAGCTAGCGGATTTAGTGGAGGCATTGGATCAACTCTGTAGTGATAGCCAAACACTGCCTACCCTGATACCAACATTCCATTCCCTCCCCCGGCAGGCGATCGCCCCTGCTGTGCCTTTGCGCAAACAACTGATGCCTTTGGGGATTGGCGCTGCTAGCTTAGCCGTCATGGCTGCGATCTTTTTCCATCTACCAGTGCCCGAACGCCGTCCCCCCCGCGAGGAAGCCGTGCCCCCCACCGCCGAAGCCGTCACACCCTCACCGGCACCCACGACACCAGCAACCCCGAATCCGTAAGCCCATTTCAGGCCTACCCGCAATTTGGCAACTGTCGTTTAGCTTTTTGATGCTTGGAATCAACCATGGTAATCACTGCCCCTAGTGCTTTTTGGCCCCCCGTTGCCAGCGATCGCGCTGCCTTTATTGCCCCCAATGCCACCCTTGTTGGCGATGTCCGCTTGGGTGAAGGCTGTAGCATTTGGTATGGCGCTGTTTTACGCGGTGACGTGGCGTACATCGAGATTGGTGCCCACACCAATGTTCAAGATGGCGTCATCCTCCATGGTGATCCGGGACAACCCACGATCCTTGGGGAAGAGGTGACGGTTGGGCATCGCGCGGTGATTCATGGCGCAACCGTGGAAGATGGCTGCTTAATTGGCATTGGCGCCGTGATTCTCAATGGCGTTCGAGTTGGAGCGGGCAGTATTGTCGGTGCAGGGGCAGTGGTGAGCAAAGATGTCCCCCCCCGCTCTTTGGTTGTGGGCATTCCCGCTAAGGTGGTGCGGGAAGTGAGTGACACTGAGGCCGCCGATCTACGTCAGCATGCCCGTAAGTATGAACAACTGGCCCATGTCCACAACGGCACAGGCACTGATCTAGGGTTCCATCCCTAGAGGTTGCATCCAAGGCTGTCCTACACTGATTCCGACGGTGTTGGCTGTTGGCCATTCTTAGGAAAAGGGCTGTCATCTGCTAAAATTCTGAAGGATTTTCTCGTAAGAGTTCAGCCAATGACTCGTGCACGGATTGCTGTGGATGCCATGGGGGGTGACTATGCTCCCGATGAGATTGTTGCCGGTGCCCTCAGAGCCAGTGAAGAATTAGACGCCGATATCCTCCTTGTGGGTGATCCGGTGCCCATTCAGCGCTACCTCAATGAACATGCCCCCACAGCCAAGACCCAAATTGTCGAAGCGAGTGATGTTGTGGAAATGGGGGAAGAACCCCTGACCGCCCTGAAAAAGAAACCCAAGGCCTCAATTAACGTGGCGATGGATCTGGTCAAAGCGGGTGCGGCTGATGCGGTTGTTTCCGCTGGTCACTCAGGGGCAGCGATGGCTGCGGCGCTATTGCGCTTGGGTCGACTCCCTGGCATTGATCGCCCCGCCATTGGTGCCGTCTTACCCACCCTCATCCCCGGCAAATCCGTTCTTGTCCTCGATGTCGGTGCCAATGTGGACTGCCGCCCGAAATACCTTGAGCAATTTGCGGTCATGGGTTCGATCTACAGCCAGTACGTCTTGGATGTCGAAGATCCCAAGGTGGGCTTGCTTAATATTGGCGAAGAGGACTGCAAAGGCAATGATCTGGCCCTAAAGGCACATCAACTGCTGCGGCAAAATCGCCAAATCTCCTTTTTGGGCAATGCCGAAGGCCGCGATGTCCTGTCGGGACAATTTGATGTCGTGGTCTGTGATGGCTTTGTTGGCAATGTTCTGCTTAAATTTGCTGAATCCTTGGGTAGTGTCCTCGTCCAAATTCTCCGCGAAGAGCTACCTCGGGGCTGGCGCGGGCAACTGGGTACGGCGCTGCTGCGTCCCAATCTCCGCAAAATTAAACAGCGCATTGATCATGCCGAACATGGCGGTGGCCTCCTCTTGGGCGTGGATGGCATCTGCATCATTAGCCATGGCAGTTCCCAAGCACCTTCGATTTTTAATGCCATTCGCTTGGCCAAAGAAGCGGTGGATCATCGCGTTTCAGAGCGGATTCAAGCTTGTTACCAGCATGCCGTTGCCGTTGAGGATCAGGCTTAGTGGCTGTGCAGGGCGTTAAATTTAGCGGCGTGGGCGCGGCAATCCCCCGTCAATGCTTGACCAATGCCCACCTCAGTGCCCTTGTGGATACGTCTGATGAGTGGATTCAATCCCGTACCGGCATTCAAGAACGGCACGTGGCAGCTCCTGACCAGCGCCTTGTGGATTTGGCCAGCGAAGCGGCAGGCGCAGCCCTACAGATGGCCGGCCTAGAACCCACAGCAGTCGATTTAATCATCTTGGCTACCTCTACGCCCGATGATCTCTTTGGCACCGCCTGCTTGGTGCAAACTCGCATTGGTGCGCTAAATGCCGTGGCCTTTGACTTAACGGCTGCCTGTTCTGGCTTCCTTTTTGCCTTGGTTACGGCGGCTCAGTATTTGCGCACCGGTGCCTACCGCAGTGCCTTGGTCATTGGTGGTGATATTCTGTCGCGCTGGGTGGATTGGGGCGATCGCCGCACCTGCATTCTCTTTGGCGATGGCGCCGGCGCAATGGTGTTGCAAGCGAGTGACGTGGATCAGCTTTTGAGCTTTGAGCTGCGCAGTGATGGCCGTCTCAATGAGCACCTCACCCTTGCCTTTGCCGGAACCCCTCAATCTCTAGGGGAGCAGCTGGCGATCGCCCAAGGGGGATTTGCTCCCATTGCCATGAATGGCCGTGAAGTTTATCGCTTTGCCGTCACCCAAGTCCCTGAAGTCATTGAGAAAGCCCTGCACCGCGCGGGGTGTACGGTTGAAGACATTGACTGGCTGGTGTTGCATCAGGCCAATCAACGCATTCTTGACGCGGTTGCCCAGCGTTTGGGCATTCCTCAGGAAAAGGTGATTAGCAATGTGGGTCAGTATGGTAATACCTCCGCCGCCTCGATTCCCCTTGCTCTGACGGCTCCGATTCAACAGGGGCATATTCAACCCGGAGACTTAATTGCCACCGCTGGCTTTGGTGCGGGGTTAACTTGGGGAGCTGCCCTGTTCCGCTGGCAATAGCTATGCAAAGGGACACTGACCTGCGTACATTAACGATGCGGGTGGAGGCCATTCTCTACCTGAAGGCGCAGCCCCTCACCCTTGCTGAACTAGCAACCCTCGCCGCCACTGCTCCTGAGGCCGTTGAACTGGCACTGATTGAGCTACTCAACGACTATGCCCATCGCCAAACGGCCCTTGAAATTGTCCAAATTGACGATAGATACAGCCTGCAACTCAAGCCTGCCTTTCAAGAATTGGTTCAGTCCCTTGTCCCCGTTGAATTGGGGGTTGCGGCACAGCGCACATTAGCCCTGATTGCTTTTCGTGGCCCCATGCGCCAAGCAGAGGTGATTGAACTGCGGGGATCCAGTGCCTACCAACACATTCAAGAACTCCTCACCCTTGGGTTTATTCAGCGGCGGCGGGATAGCCAAAGTCGCTCCTACATCCTCCAAGTCACTGAGCGCTTTCACCAGTATTTTCAGGTGGATCAACTGCCAACTATTCAGGGGAAAAGGGCGGACGATTGACATACTCACTGAGCAACTGGGAGGGCAAATCATCATTGGTCGCCAATTGCAGATTCAAGAGAGCCACTGCGAGCTTGTCTTGCTCTAGTTTGTTGCGTCCCAAGGCCTTGAGAATGCGCCGTAATTGAGCCGCAATTTCTGCCCCAAACATGGTGAGATTTTCATCGGGCAGTGCGGGCAGCCAATCAATTGCCCCATGTTCTACTGCCCATTGTCGCTGCATGGGGGAAATGTGGTTGTCGTAGCGGTCAATAATGAAACTGCGCAGCTTGGGATAGGTTGCCTTGATCCAATTCAAAAGGTTACCAATATCCGGGGTTTCCAGTTGCGAATCAAGGAGCAACAGGTCAGGGTTGCGCTGCATCACGGTCACAAAATCACTAATAATGCGGCGGCTATTGATTTGCCCCGATTCAACGATAACTTCTAACCCCTGACTACGCAGCAATTCTTGCCAAATTTGTACTTGAATGCCGGGGGGTTGAATGATGAGAATGGTGGGTTGAAGGGCAAGAGGAGCATCCGGCGGGGTGGTGGAGACAGCCTCATCGGTACGAAATTCAAGGGTTGTTTTGCCGATAATAAAGCGATCGCCCGTTTTGAGGAGCGTCGGCACCTGAATCATTTGACCATTTAGCACACAGCCATTACGACTCCCCAAATCAATGAGATAATAATCATCATTATCCAGACGCTGAATCATGGCATGGCGACGGGAAGACCAGCGATCCGCTAAAACAATTGTGCAGTCTTTACCTCGACCAATCACCCATGAATTGCCTTGGGTAAGAGGGACGATATAGGTGCTGGCCTCTGTGGAGATGACCAATTGTGGATACTGTGGTAACAAGGTGACCCCTCTTCCAACTCCCTGTAGGAATAAATTCGGTCTCTCAGTCCTCTATTCAAAATGATAATCGGGACATTGAATGGCGGCTTCCGTTGCTGCCCAATCGGGATGTAGTGAACACTTGAGGCGATAGTCTCCTGAAAAGAAACGACAGCGAGAACAGGGAATTTGATGTAAGCGGCGGGCGATCGCCAGCCCTTCTTGGGTGAATTGCCACACATTCCACACCATGATTGCCAGCAGCAGCCAAGCAACACAAAAACAAATTGGTACTAGTAATGGCTCTACGGTATGTAAAAAAGATGACAACCAAACAACCATAGGCTGCAACAGAAGAAGAAATGAGAATGATGTGGGCGACTGCTAGCCTTTAATTATTTCCTACGACAATTTTACCACTTGGCTATACAGGTATGAAGATTTCGTAGGATTTGGCAGTTCTTTGCAACAGTTCTCATCGTTATCTTAGCGTTACCGCCTTTTTCTAAAATATGGACTACCTACAGTGCAAAATTGCCCCTGCCCTTGGCAGTTCCTCGGCATATACTAAATTTGAGTGGGGGAGTGCCCCTACAGCAATTACAGCGGAAACACGTATGGGGATTCAAGAGATTGTTGAACAAGCACTGCGCAATGGTTATCTCACACCAACGCAGGAGGCAGAAGTCGGACGCATTTGCGACAAAGCCACCGAACTCTCCGTGGAAGACTATATGGCGTTGGATCGCCTTATGGGTGCTCTCTTGACGGGGCAAGTGGTGGCGGTTCCCCGCAAGCAATTTATCAACGTCATGGAAGAATTGGTGCTCACCGAGGCAATTACCCGCATTGCCGCCATTGAAGCGGAGCAAGAATGCGCCCTTGATTTGGGAGATATTGCCGCCTACGCCCTCAACCGCCTTCCCCCGCTCTACGCCACAACCGAAGAGGGCGCACAGTATCAACGCCAGCGGGCTGAAGAGGAACTCATGGATCTGATTCGCGCCCAAGTCCAAGAGGCCATTAACCGCAGCATGGCACGGCCACAATTTCATCCGGAGCGATCGGCCATCGGCAAAACCTCCGGCAAAGAGGTCTTTTCCCAAGTCAGTTCTTTGCTGCAAGCCTACGCCAATGACTATGAGCGTCCCAAGGGAGAGTCAGCACAGTGAAAATTTGGCTGTACGATACCACCCTGCGTGATGGTGCCCAGCGGGAAGGTCTCTCCCTCTCCCTCGAAGATAAACTGCGGATTGCTCGTCAACTGGATCGCCTAGGGATTCCTTTTATTGAGGGGGGCTGGCCGGGCGCCAATCCCAAGGACGTACAGTTTTTTTGGCAGTTGCAGGAAACGCCCCTCCAACAGGCAGAAATCGTTGCTTTTTGTGCTACTCGTCGCCCCGGCCGCAAGGCCGCAGAAGAGCCAATGTTTGAGCCGATTCTAGCGGCCGGTACCCGTTGGGTGACACTCTTTGGCAAATCTTGGGATCTGCATGTCACCGACGGCCTCAAGACCACCTTGGCCGAAAACTGCGCCATGATTGCCGATTCCATTCAGTTCCTGAAATCCCATGGGCGACGGGTGATCTACGATGCCGAACATTGGTTTGACGGTTACTTTGCCAACCCCGACTATGCGCTACAAACCCTTGAAACCGCTTTAGCGGCGGGTGCCGATTGGTTAGTTCTCTGCGATACCAATGGCGGTTGTCTGCCCCATCAAATTCAGGCAGTGGTCGCCGAGGTGGTGGCGCATTTTGGTGCCTTGGACTGCTTGGGCATTCACACCCACAACGATGCTGGCACAGCCGTAGCCAATGCCCTTGCGGCGGTTCAAGCGGGGGTGCGAATGGTGCAGGGAACGATCAATGGCTATGGCGAACGCTGCGGCAATGCCAATCTGTGCACCCTGATTCCCAATCTGCAATTGAAACTGGGCTATGACTGTGTCACCCCAGAGCAGTTGGCAACCCTCACAGAAGTGAGCCGCCACGTGAGTGAAATTGTCAACCTTGCCCCCGATGATCACGCGCCCTACGTGGGGCTGTCGGCCTTTGCCCATAAGGGGGGAATTCACGTCAGTGCCGTGCAGCGCAACCCCCGTACCTACGAGCATATTGAGCCGCATTGGGTGGGCAATCAACGGCGCATTATTATTTCTGAGCAGGCGGGCATCAGCAATATTTTGGCGAAAACCAGTGAACTTGGCTTTGAGTTGGATCGGCAGCATCCCCTGAGTCGGACAATTTTGGAGCGGATTAAGCATCTCGAAAGCGAAGGCTATCAATTTGAAGCGGCGGAAGCGAGTTTTGAACTCCTGATTCAGGAGGTTCTAGGGCAACGCCAGCGACCCTTTACCCTCAAGGGCTTTGATGTCTTTTGCCGCACCGATTCACGTCAACTGGAGGCCACGATTCGCAGCCAGTCTCTGGCCACGGTCAAAGTTGAAGTCAATGGGGAGGAGATGCTCACGGCGGCAGAGGGCAATGGTCCTGTCTCGGCATTGGATCAGGCGCTGCGCAAGGCCTTGATGTCCTTCTATCCAGAGATTGCCGAGTTTCACCTCACGGACTACAAGGTGCGGATTTTAGATGGCCATGCCGGCACGGCAGCCAAAACACGGGTGCTGGTGGAATCCAGTAATGGGCGCGATCGCTGGGCAACAGTGGGTGTCTCTGCCAATATCATTGAAGCCTCCTACCAAGCGGTTGCCGAAGCCCTCGAATATGGCCTACAGCGCACTCGGCGATCCCAACCGTCCCCTTTGGTGGCCTCCTGAAGCCTCTTAGACCTTGGCAAAATCCGCTAAGATCAAAACTGCTGTTTAGGTTGCATCACTGCCAAGGAGCCGCGTGTGCTCAGCACCCTCAAAGCAGATTTCCAAATTATCTTTGAGCGGGATCCCGCTGCCCGCAATTGGTTAGAGGTTGTTTTTTGCTATCCCGGACTTCAGGCCATTGTTCTCCATCGGTTGAGCCACTGGCTTTGGCGGCGGGGTATTCCCTTTATCCCCCGCTTTATTTCTCACATTGCTCGCCTGCTGACGGGGATTGAAATTCACCCCGGCGCCACGATTGGCAAGGGCGTTTTCATTGATCACGGCATGGGGGTCGTCATTGGCGAGACTGCGATTGTGGGCAATTACTGTTTGATTTATCAGGGAGTGACCCTCGGCGGTACCGGTAAAGAAACGGGAAAGCGGCACCCTACCCTCGGTGAAAATGTGGTTGTCGGTGCTGGGGCAAAGGTGTTGGGCAACCTCACGATTGGGGACAATGTGCGCATTGGCGCGGGGTCTGTGGTGCTGCGGGATGTGCCCTCGGATTGTACCGTGGTGGGGATTCCCGGGCGAATTGTCTATCGTGCAGGTGCCAAAATTGCCCCCTTGGAACACGGTCAACTGCCAGACTCTGAGGCCGAAGCAATTCGCTATCTCTTGGATCGCATTGAACTCCTAGAGAAACAGGTGCAAACACTGCAACAGCAGGAAAAGGTGCCTGCTCTGGCGCAAGGACATTTGCAAGCCTCCCAAGGTCAAGCCTGCCGCCTCAGCGATCGCCCCATTGAGGAGTTTCTCAACGGCTCTGGCATCTAGGCTGGCCGCATATAACACAGGCCACAGAGTCCCCAGCGCTGCAATTCTTTGATGGGTGTAGGGCACTGACAGCGGGGGCAGAGGGGATAGTCTCGCGATCGCTGACGCACTTGGGCTTGCCATCGTTGAAAAGCCTCTTGGGGAGTGGCGGCAGGTGTCACATTGGGAAGATGCCCGACTTTCGGTAAGGCCTCATGGCTAGCGATCGCCGAGCGTTGGGGGTGCCAGTCCCGATTGGAAAAGCGAATATCGCTGAGGACAATGCCAAGGGTCTGCTGAATTTTGACCATGAGGGGCGATCGCGAGAACATCAGATGGTGCGCCCAAGTACTACTGGCAACGGCCACATGCAAAACCCCTTGACTGGTGAGTTCCACAGGAACAGCGTGCTCAGCGACGACCGCCCCCACGAGCTGCGGCCACTGCTCCAAGAGACGCAAGAACCGCTGCGGCTGCTGCCATTCAGGAGCCTGCTGCCATTGCTGAAGTACCGTGGCCAGTGGGAC
This sequence comes from Thermosynechococcus sp. HY213, assembly GCF_031460975.1. Classification (NCBI taxonomy): domain Bacteria; kingdom Bacillati; phylum Cyanobacteriota; class Cyanophyceae; order Acaryochloridales; family Thermosynechococcaceae; genus Thermosynechococcus; species Thermosynechococcus sp. HY213. Next base: position 100,725 of record NZ_JAVKVB010000011.1, read on the forward strand.
ATAGGCCATCGTGGACTATTCCCGACTATTCGTGATCGTATTCCTCTTGCTTCTGCCGCTGCTCAAGGCGAATCGGTTGTTGCTCTTCCCAAGGATCGGCAGTGGGTTCCGATTCCGGCAGTTCTACGGGCATGGCTTGAGCTGGAGGTTTAACTTGACGCGAGCGGGGACGCTCTTCATACTCATACTCCTCCTCATACTCCACATACTCAGGCTGGCGACGCCGACGCCGGGGAGCGGTTTCCCAATCGGCTTCGTAATCACTGCGGCTGCGTTGGGGGGGATAGACGGGCGATCGCGCTCCGGAGGGCAATTGATTACTGCTCGGCGTAACGGGTTGATAGTACTCGTCCTCGTCGCTTTCCCAAGGGGGTGCCCCCAAGCCGACCCGTTCTAAGAGACCCACTGTTAATTGCCGCAGGCGGGTTTCTGCCCCTTCAAAGACAATAATGCGATCAGGGCCGGTGCTGACAATTTCCTCAATGGGCAACTCGTAGGTGCTAATCAGTTGCGCCGGAATCCAAGGCAAGCCAATGGAAGCTAAAATCAAATCCGTAATGTCACCCGTTTCAGGATCAAACTTAAAGCCCCGTACCTTACCCAGCACTTCGCCGGTTTCGGTGACAATCTCACTATCAATCAGTGTGCTGTAGTTGTAGGTATTGAGAGCTTCGGTGACATCATCATCGTGCTCAACGAGAATGACATCGCCAATTTGGCGAATACTGTCGAGAAGAATGTAGCGTTGCTCCCCTGTAAAGAGGGTATTGCGTACCCCCAAGGCCACCACTTGCCGCTGGTCAATATCGACCCAAACTTGATTAATGACGCCTAACTTCCGACCAGTATCACGGGTAATTACCTGTGTACCGATCAAATCTGCCCGTTGCAGCAATTGCGCCGATATGGTCATGCCTTTGTGTATCCCAATGAATCTTAGTAATACTATAGCGGCGAATACCAATGGTACGCCAAAGGCGATCGCAGGAGTGATAAATTGCCCCGTGCAATCGGTGCTTCTAGGCTAGCGCATTTTTGCCACACTGCTGAGTGGGGTGAGTCTATTCCCCTAGGATGGACTGGGTCAGTGCCATCACAGGCTGCATTAACGGTGTTTCCTCACCCGAGAGCACTTGATTGACCACTTGGGGCAGGACTTGGTACGTTACTTGTGCCACCTTCTCATCCTTGAAGGCCTTAATGATCGTGCGGTACCACAGCAAGAAGCCATCCCGCAGGGCATCCAAATCGGCAAATAACATCGCCGCTGCCGCTAGGCGTAGTACATGCTTGCGATCGCGCCGACACACGGCGGAATAGTCGTGATTGCCCTTACGGAAAATATGGGGACTTTTGGCGCGCAGTTGCTGCTCCACCTGATCTAGGATTTTCTCTTCAGCATCGCGGATTTTTTCGTAGGCACGAATGCGCTGCTCCGCTGCCGCTAGATAATTTCTGAGAAATTCCAGTTCCTTGGCACTGGCATAGCGGCCATCGGCCTCAAGGCTGAGTTTTTCTAGTTGACGCAGCATCAGTCCCACCCCACAACAACTCTATTCTGACAAAATTGAACTGCCGAGGGCAAGGACAGGCTGCATCACCCGTTGTTCTTCGGGCGTGAGCAGTTGCTTTATCATATTCGGCAGGTACTTGCCATAGGTGGAGGAGGCAGTTGCTTCGTAGTTAAAGGATTTGACAATGGTGCGGTACCAAAGTAAGAAATTATCCCGCAGCAAGTCCAACTCCGCAAAAAGCATGGCCGAGGCACACAGACGAATGGTATCCACTAAATCACGACGGCAAATTTCTGAGCGATCGCCATTGATGAAATGGAAGCAGCGGGGATTTTCTGCCTTTTGCATGGATTGAATTTTATCCGCCATCATTTCCGCCTCAGTGCGGATTTTTTCGTAGGCACTGATGCGACTCTCCACCGAGGCCAGATAATCCCGCAGAAAGTTCAATTCCTCAGGACGGGCATAGCGACCATCGGCAACAACGGTTAAGTGATTCAACTGACGGAACATAGGGCAACCCTCGCTAGAAAATAAATGAACACACTCACCTGTGGCTTATCGTTTCACCAACTCCCCTTGGCGCAGGCGTTTTTCAATATCCCGTGCCGTGGCTCCTTCGTTTTGCCAGAAGGCAGCAGCATCAATGCGATCCTGTTTACCGACGAGAAACTTACAGTAGGTTTCCCCCATGGCATAGCACTGCAACTCGATACAACTCAGGGGCTTTTGAATCAATCCCGTAAAGAAGCCCGCAAACAGACCGGCATAGATGTAGCAGACGGGCTTACCCACATCCCCAAGGGTGCGCGCCACCACGGAGTCAAAGATATTGATGAACATAAAACCATTCTTTTGCTCCGTGAGATCCACTTCCCAGTTGCCCCAGCCTAGGGTTGTAAAGGGCCACCACCAAGCCTCGAGGATAAATGTCAAGGTGGCCTTGCGTAGTTCGCGCTGGTACTCCTGCTCAAAGTGTTGCTTAAAGACAACCGCATCGCGTTTGCCCCACTCTTCGCCAATTTTGTACATGACGAGGGCAGAGGCAGGGCCAACTTCCTCTTCGAGACCTTCCACTAGGCCAATGACAAAGTCTTCTGTCGCTAGAGCGATCCGCTGATCATACCAGTCGGTAATGCTGCCCTGTTGGCGATCAAATTGCAGATAGTCCCGCAAGCTATAGTGATTGGTGCGCATCGGATGAGTTTGGTGTAACTGATGCTGATAGCCCTGAGCACGGGTCATAGCATTGGCACTCCCAGCAGGTCGAGACGGCGTGACAGAAACCATAGATCAGCGAGTTGCCCCCTATTGTGCTTGAACGTTACTTGAACGTTAGGTACTAAGCAGCCACACTTTTTAGGCTAAAAGATTTTTCAGGGTCGTGACTCCGTACTCCCACTGATTTTTTGTCTAACGACACATTTCTATAAGTTCTGTTTCATTGATGCAGGGGATGCCCAATTCTTGAGCGCGTCGCAGTTTACTCCCCGCTTTTTCGCCCACCACTAGATAATCCGTTTGCCGACTGACACTCTCACTCACTTGACCGCCATGTTGCTGGATCAGCGTTTTGGCTGCTTCACGGGTGAGGCTGGGCAGGGTACCTGTAATCACAAAACGTTTGCCCGCAAGGGGTTGCCCAGTCGTTGGTGCAGTGGCGATCGCCGCCGCCAGTTGTAGACCCAAGGCTTTGAGATCAGCAATGAGGGTTTGGTGCGCTGGGTCTTGGAACCACTCGTGAACCGCTTGGGCAATTTCCTGACCAATGCCATAGACCCCACACAGATCGGCGACGGTAGCAGCGGCCAGCTCCTCAACAGACTTGAATTGATCGGCAAGCACTTGGGCATTGACACTCCCCACATGGCGGATGCCTAGGCCATAGAGCACCCGTGGCCACGGTTGTTCTTTCGAGTCGGCGATCGCCTGCAACAATTTAGCAGCGGACTTTTGACCCATGCGCTCGAGGCGCAACAGTTGTGCTGCCGTCAGGCGATAGAGATCCGCCGGAGTGTGCACCAACTCCTTGGCCACCAATTGCTGTACTAGCTTTTCCCCTAACCCTTGAATATCCAAGGCATCCCGACTTGCCCAGTGGAGGATTTGGCCGCGCACGATCGCCGGACACCGCGGATTGACACAGCGACTCACCGCTTCGTTGGCAGGGCGCACCACCGGCTGATGACATTCAGGACACACGGTGGGCATCGTAAAGGGTTGAGCCGTTGGCGATCGCAATTCGGGAAAGACCCGCACAATCTCTGGAATGATTTCGCCGGCTTTGTGGATCACCACCTTATCGCCAATGTGCAAATCCAATTCGGCAATGTAGTCTGCATTGTGCAGCGTTGCCCGTGATACCGTGGTACCCGCTAATTGCACTGGCACCAGTTCAGCGACTGGGGTGAGCGCACCCGTGCGTCCCACTTGAATGGTAATGGCCACCACATCAGTAATGGCCTGCTCTGGTTCGTACTTCCAAGCAACACAGCCGCGGGGAAACTTTTGCGTAAACCCAAGGGTCTGTTGCAGCGTTAAATCATTGAGCTTGACCACAATGCCATCGGTCAGATAAGGCAGTTGGTGGCGGGCGGTTTGCCAGTGGTCGTAGTAGGCTTTCACCGCCTCTAGGTCAGGGCAGTCGGCATTGTGGGGATTGACCCGAAAGCCAAGGCGTTGCAGCGCATTGAGCACTTGCCGCTGCGATTGGGGTTCCCCTGCTTGGTTCTCATCCCAAGGAACGCTACCCCCTTCAGGTAAATGCAGCGCATAGGCAAAGAAGTCCAGTTGGCGTTGGGCAACAATGCGCGGATCCAGTTGACGGAGAGTACCAGCGGCGGCATTACGGGGATTAGCAAAGGGAGCTTCTCCTTGGGCTTGGCGTTCTTGGTTGAGTTGATGGAATCGCGCCAAAGGCAAAAAAGCTTCCCCACGAACTTCAACGATTGGGGGTGGGTTCTCGATGGCTAGCCGCAGGGGAATGGTGCGAATCGTGCGCACATTGCTGGTAATATCCTCACCGCGTTGGCCATCGCCCCGAGTTGCCCCCCGCACCAATAACCCGTTTTCATAGGTCAAAGCAAGGGCCACGCCATCCATTTTGAGTTCGCAGACATATTCCGTCGGGGGAATTGGCTCCTCTTGCCGTAGGCTACGCCAATAGCGCTGCCAGCGTTCCTGCCACGCCACCATATCGGCAAAGGTAAAGGCATTTTCGAGGCTATAGAGGGGAATGCGATGGCTGACACTCTCAAATTGACTGACGGGAGCTTCGCCGACCCGCTGGGTAGGGCTGTCGGGGGTGATGTACTCAGGATGAGCCGCTTCGAGTTCCTGCAGTTCGCGATAGAGCTGGTCATAGACTTCATCTTCCATGATCGGCTGATCGAGGGCATAGTAGGCGTAGCTCGCCCGCTGGAGCAGGTGCCGCAGTTGTTGAATCCGTTCGGCTGCTGTCGTCATCGGGGGTTCCTTCGAGACCATTTGCCCCAGGGATTTGGACTATTCTTGACTATTCTTGGGGCGTGGTTTGGCCACATGGGGCAGTCCCCAGCCCAGTTTTTGCCGCAGCACATGGAAGAATTCTGGCGCACGCAGGCGAATGAAGCGGGCACGGTAGGGGGCACGTTGTACAAAAACTTGATCCTCCGGCTGAATGTAGCAGCCCGCATTGCCATCCACCACCAGAATGAGATGCTTGAAGGGGTTCGCCGGATAGATCCACACTGGTTCGCTGTTGGCAAAGACAAGGGCACGGGAGGCTAAAGAGTGGGGACAAATGGGCACCAATTGTAAAGCCGCCACACCGGGGGTAATCACAGGGCCACCCGCCGAGAGGGCATAGGCCGTAGAACCGGTGGGGGTGGAGAGAATCAAGCCATCAGCAGCAATATCCACGCGGGCATGGGCACCCACATCCACTTCAAAGTGGCACATTCCTGTCAGGGGTTCTTTGTGGATCACCATTTCATTGAGGGAGAGGGCTTCCCAAATAACGGTTTGATCGCGCAGGACTTGAACCGTGAGCATCGTGCGATCTTCAATCGTGTAGTCGCCGCGCAGCACTTGATCAAGGGCAGGTTCTAAATCGGCGACATAGCCCTCGGTGAGAAAGCCCAAGTGGCCGGTGTTGATGGTGAGCAGCGGAATCTCACAGGGAGCCAACTGGCGAAAGGCAGAAAGCACAGTGCCATCGCCGCCAAGAACAACCGCAAAGGCCATGGAAGCATCAAAGCCGGGGGGCACCAGTTGATCAATGGGGGTATGGCAGACGGGACTATCGGGACGGGAATAGCCAAGAATGCCACCAATCCCCGTGGCCATGTGCACTTCCCAGCCCTGAAGCTCTAAGATTTGACGGACATGGGTAGCCAATTCGACCGCAAGGGGTTTGCCTTCGTTGTAGATGATCCCCGCCTTCACAGCAACTCCTAGGGGGTGGACTTAAAGGGACTGCGTTTTTTGCGTCCAGATTTTTTCTGTTTGGCTTTTTCGTAATCCAATTCTTTGAGTTTACGCAGAATTCGGGTGAAATAGTCCTGTAAATAGGCCTCAAGGGTCAGGGTTTCGCTGGGATCGAGGTCAAAGGTGCGATAGACTTCCTCCATCGGGGCATTGAAGACTTGACCACTGGCAATCACTTCCGTAAAGGCAAGGCGATCGCTAATGTTCCATGTCCACTGAAACCACTGGGTGGCCTGCCGTGCGGCTCGCAAAACCCCAATGGGCAAGCGAGTAATTTTTGCCTCCTGCCCTGAGAGATTTTCACATAGCTTAATAATTTCATCGGCTGTCCAAGCGCGGGTGCCCGCTAGATCAAAGGTTTTGCCATAGGTGGCAGGCCGATCAATGGCACGCACGGCAAATTTGGCCACGTCCTGAGTATCCATGTAGGCAATGGCGGTGGACTCTCCCAAAACCCAAATGGATTGATTTTCCAGAATCGGGATCGCATATTGGCCAATCAAGCCCTGAAAGAAGCCACAGGGACGCAGGATCGTGTAGTTTAGCCCTGATTCGCGCAAGAAGTCTTCGGTACAGTGTTTGATTTGCATCAGGGGCACGTGGGGATAGTCCTGCGCTCCCATAATCGAGAAAAAGATCAGGTGCTCAATATCAGCAGCTTGGGCAGCCTGAATCAAGTTGACTTTGCCTTGCCAATCCACTGCTTCGATGGTTAGGGTATCGGTGGGGCGAGTGGCAGAGGCATCAATGACCACTGAGGCCTTGGCGTACTGCAATGCCTCAAGAATACTGTCAGCAGCACAGAGGTTTCCCTGAAGAATGGTGGCGCCCCATTCCCGCAGAAACGTGGCTTTGGCTGGACTGCGGACAAAACAATAGACCTGATGTCCTTCATCTAAAGCGCGGCGCACAATTTGCCGCCCTAGGGTACCCGTACCGCCAACAATAAAAACGTTCATGAAAAACTCTAGTCATAAATCTTAACTTTTGTAATACTTTATCAGAATTCCCGACACGGGCGATCGCGCAGCGTGTTCTACGGACAATCGCGGGGATCATCTTGAGCAAACGCAGACGGATTAAGTGGCAAAGTCTTCACAGTGGAGCGTTTCCCATGTTTTGCGCCCCGTCACGGGATTAGTGCCACTGGCAACGTTGCAGAGCTTGCGTTGGGCGTCTTCCCGCAGTTCCACATCGGTAAAGTCAGCACCGGTGATAATGGCATCGTCAAAGTTGGTATTAAAGGCAAAGGCACCTTCAAGGATGGCATTGGTGAGATTGGCCTTGGTCAGCCGTGCGGTGTCCAATGTGGCGTAGCGTAAATCGGCACCTTCAAGGTTAGCCGTTTCCATGTTGGCACCAAAGAAGCTTACCCCCTGAAGATTGGTGTGGCTGAGGTTACTGTGGAAGAGGTTGGCTTTTGTGAATTCCGACCCCCGCAGATCCCGCCCGGAAAAATCCATATTGATCAGGGCTTCTTTCGTGTAATCTTCGGCGATCGCTCCCGTGGGGGTGAGCAGAATCCACAGGATGGCCAATAGCAATGCTACACACCAGCGCCAGTAACGGCTAATGGTTGTCGTGACAGCCGAGGATGAGAGTAGCATAGGCAACACTAGAGTTAATGTGAAGTGTCTATTGTTCAGATTATCAGCAGCATGGAGATTTCTGAGGCCGAGTGGGTACGCGATATCTTTATTGATGATGGCTATGCCGAAGGCTACTTTCTCATGGGGGAAGGCGATCACCTAGAGTGGTACACCAGCCGCCAGCGGGCATTGATTCCCCTCGATGAGCGGTTTTGCTATCCGAAGTCTTTGCAGCGAGTGCTCAATCAAAATCGCTTTCAAGTTGCGATTAACCGGGACTTTGCTGCTGTGGTTGAGGGGTGTGCCGATCGCCCGAGTACATGGATAACACCCCGTCTTAAGGATGTGTACCATCTGCTTTACGGCACAGGTTGGGCAGTAAGTTTTGAAACGTGGCAGGGCGATGAACTGGCAGGGGGCATTCTCGGTATTGTGATTGGCGGCGCATTTATCGGCGAGTCCATGTTCTATCGCATCCCCGACGGCTCGAAAGTGGCGATGGTGAAACTGGTGGAGCATCTGCGGCGTCGCGGCTTTCTGCTGTTTGATGCCCAACTGCAAAATCCCCATCTTGAGCGCTTTGGGGCGTATGTTGTCAGCGATCGCGAGTATCGGCAGTTATTGGCACAGGCAATTCGTCAACCCTGTCAATTTCTCTAATGCTCTCAGACCAGTGCCTGCGTCAATTATCTATCAAAAACAATTAATCTATTCTTAAACCAAACTTAGTCATAAATTAGTCATCAATACACACATTATTGAGAATGTTTTTGAGCAGAAAAGCTATACTGTGATTCAAGACGCACTCCCTTCAAAAAAATGATGACTTTGCGCTGGCGAAACCGCCCTTTGTTGCCGCTCCTTTCTGTGGTGGCCGGTTTGATGTTGACGCTGGCGCCGTCGCCGATTCAAGCCTATGTGCGCTTCCCTGATTTACCCGATACCTACGTCAACGATCTAGTGAAGGTGTTAGAGGATCCTCAGCGGGAACAGGTTCGCTCCGAACTTCAAGCGTTTCATCAACGCACGAATCAGCAAGTCCTACTGGTAACGATTCCTTCCTATCGCGATTACAGCAACCAACACTCAAGTTTTGAAGCCTTTGCCACGGATTTATTTAACCATCGGGGCGTGGGTAGCCGTTGGCGCAATGATGGCGTGATGATGTTGGTTGCCCCTGGCGATCGCAAGGTGCGGATTGAATTGGGCAGTGCCTATGGCAGTGGTTGGAACCCACGCATGCAAACCGTGATTGATCGCTATATGCTGCCGGACTTTCGCCGGGGCCAGATGGCGCAGGGCATCATGAATGGGGTGCGTGCTCTGCTCAATGAACTGGGGACCAATCAGTTGACCACCTCCAGTAGCTCTGTCCCCTCAACTTACACCAGCACTGCCGGCGGGGACATTATTACGGGCATCTTCATCATTGTTGGTCTGATCATTCTTATTCCTTCCAGCATCATTTCTGCGATCGTCAAGTTTATTTTCAATAGTTCCTCCAGCTATGACGACAGTTACTCGAGCCGCAGTGATGATGAGGGTGGGCATTCCTCAGGTGGGGGGGCTTCGGGCAGTTGGTAACTGGATTCACCCCTACTAGAATTGAAGGCCAAAATGCTAAAATAGCGTCGTTCCGTAGCATATGAGACACGCTCTTGACGCAGGCGACGAATCTTCCGGGCATTGATTCCCCCCAAATTGATGAGTTTTTGCAGGAATTAGCGACAATCCAAGACTCTGGTCCGAAGCGGATTGCGCTCCTTGGCTCGCGTCACGTCCCGATTACGCATCAGCACCTCATTGAAATGATGAGCTATGCCCTCGTGCTGGCGGGTAACCGCTTGATGACCTCAGGTGCGGTGGGAACCAATGCAGCGGCAATTCGGGGAGCCATGCGGGCAGACCCCAATTTGCTAACGGTGATCTTGCCCCAAAGTCTTGAGCGCCAGCCTCGCGAGTCCCGCCAACAACTGGATAAGGTGATGCACTTGGTGGAGAAGCCCGAAAACGATCACCTGCCCCTCGCAGAAGCCAGTTCCCTCTGCAATCAGGAAATTATTTCCCGCTGCCAGCAACTGATTTGTTTTGCTTTTCACGATAGCCACACACTGCTGCAAACCTGTGAACTGGCGGAAGAGCAGCATAAGGTGGTGACGCTCTTTTACTTTGATTAACCGCGGACGGTTTTCCCCACCTAGGGCCATTGAGTCCCTATGCCAGAATAGGAGCAGGATTCAAGGTTGATACGCCATGAGCGGCTTCTACAACTGGTATCGGAATGTGTTGCGGCATCCTAAATATCGCTGGTTGATCATTGCCGCCAGCTTGATCTATTTGCTCAGTCCTCTGGATATTTCACCCGATCTAGTGCCGATCATCGGTCAATTGGATGATGTCACGGTCATGGTGATCCTTGCCAGTGAGCTAACGCAATTGCTGGTGGAGCGGATTAAAAGCCGGCGATCGCCCAACATCACCACCACGGTAGATGTGGAAGCAGAGCAAGTTTAGGGATTAATCCCGCGATCGCAAGTCACTGCCAACAGAGCGCAGCAGCCAGCGGTTTTGCACATAACTCAGGGCACCGTTAATGAGTGCGGCGGCCATCAAGATGCCAATCGCAGGCATAAAGAGGGGTTCCCAGAGGCTGATCCAGAGATCAAAGCCAAGGGGTAGCGCCAAGGAGCGCCCTACAAGGGCAACCACAAACCAGCCAAAGCTAGCCAAGACAAAGAAGGTATCCGCCACCAAGAGCCAATTGATCACGTCCCGCAGCCGTGCCATAGCTATCCCCCCAATACCCACTGTTTGACGCGGGCAAGGGTCTCCCAATCGGGTTTGCGCTGCAGGCCGTCGGCAAAGTTATCGATGACCTCTTGGCGTAGCTCAGCGACAGCAGCAACCACAGTTTGCGCCAATTCAATGTGGGGACGAACCCCCTTTTGGCCTGTTTCTAGCATCGCTACCGCAAGGTTAATGCGGGCTTGGGGGTCTTCAGGATTGAGCTTGACCGCTTTTTGGGCGGCCTTCAGGGCAGATTGGGGCTTGTCATCGAGGAGATAGAGCCACGCTAAGCACGTCCAAGCGGCGCTACTTTTTTGAGCACGCTGGCAAATCTCTTTGAAGGTGGGAATCAGTTCTCCAGGCGGTGCCCCTTCTTTGTAGCGGGCGATCGCCGCCTCAAATTGACGTTCAACGTCACTCACCGGTTGAGATGTGGTCAAGGGCAGAACTCCTTAGGCAGAAAATGAGGTACCACAGCCACAGGTTTGGGTGGCATTGGGATTCGTAAACTTAAAGCCGCCACCAATAAGGGCGTTGCTGTAGTCGAGCACCAAGCCATAGATGTAGAGCATACTCTTGGGATCGGAGACCACTTTGAAGCCATCATAGTCAAAGACTTCATCATCGGGACGGATATTGGCGGGGTCTTCAAAGTCCATCGTGTAGGACATGCCGGAGCAGCCACCCCCTTTGACGCCGACCCGCAAACATAGGTCTTTGCCGTGCTTATCGCGGAGTTCAAGCACGTGCTTGAGGGCAGCTTCGGTCATCATGATTCCCTTGGCGGGTTGTGTGGCCTGTGTCATCACCCACTCCTGAAAGACTCCAAACTTTATCGTAGCAAGTTCAGCGGTGGCTCACCATCTCGTGGGCACGCTTAAAGGCTTCGTCAAGCACCTCCGAGAGGGTGGGATGGGTGTGGACATTAAAGGCTAAGTGGCTCACGGTTTGGCGATCGCGAATGGCATTGGCGGCCTCTTGAATTAAATCCGAAGCATGGAGACCAAAGATATGCGCCCCCAGTAGCTCGCCCGTATCCACACGGAAGATCACCTTGGCGAGGCCATCGGTTTCCGTTTCCGCCAGTGCCTTGGAGTTGCCCTTAAAGTAGGTACGTGCCACTTGTACCTCAAAGCCTTCTTTTTCCCCTAGCTCACGGGCTTGGGGTTCCGTCAAGCCGACAAAGCTCATTTCCGGATGGGTAAAGGCCGCCGCAGGAATACTGCGATAGTCCACTTGGCGCGGTCGCCCGACAATGGTTTCAACAACAGCAATCCCCTGCGCCGAAGCGGCATGGGCAAGCATCATTTTCCCCGTGGCGTCACCGATCGCCCACAGGTGGGGAACGGGTTTCCCTTTTTTCGTTACTGCCAAATACTCATTGACGGGGATAAAGCCACGCTTATCGGTGTTGACGCCCACACTCTCTAGGCCAATATCTTGAGTGGCGGGAATGCGACCGGTGGCCACAAGGCAGGCATCCACCTCTAGAACCTCCACCACTTCTTTGGTTTTGGCATCCGCCAATTCAATGACCACTGGACTACCGGGAATCACCCGCTTGGCTAGGGTACCGCTGTAGGTTTCAATGTCGCGAGGGGCAATCAAGACCCGCTGTGCCTGTTTGGCAATATCTGGATCAAAGGTGGGCATGAGTTGATCCAGTGCCTCAATCATGGTCACTTCGCAACCCAAGGCGGTGTAAATATCGGCAAACTCTAGGCCAATATAGCCACTGCCAATGATGGCTACCCACTGCGGCAACCAATCCAGCTTAATGGCATCATCACTGGTATAAACGGTCTTGCCATCCACTTCAATGCCGGGGGGAACCCAAGGGACTGAGCCGGTGGCAATAATGATGTCCTTGGCCGTAACCGTTTTCTCACCCGTGGGGGTGGTAATGCTGACTTTCTGACACCCCGCTACTTTGCCCCGACCAATAAGGGTGTCTACGCCAAGGCGCTTGAGGCTGTTTGTCAGATCACTGCGGATTTTTTGTACCAAATTGGCGGCATGGGCAGCCACACCCGCGCGATCCACATTCACCTGCCCCAGTTGAATCCCCAAGGCTTGCCAATGACTGGCTTGACGCAGTTCTCGTACCCGTCCGGCTGCCGCAAGGAGAGCCTTTGAGGGAATACAGCCGCGATTGACGCAGGTGCCCCCCATTTCTGCGGCTTCGACAATGGCCGTTTTCAGACCGACGCTGACGGCATGCAGGGCAGCCCCATGACCCCCCACACCCGCACCGATAATGACGAGATCGTAGTCAAAGCTCAAGGACGGTTCTCCCCAACAGCATTTTCCTAGCTTATCAAAGGGCGTCCCCGCTGAGAACTTAGACCTTTTGGCTATAGGCGGTTAGGGGTTCCTTGATCCAGCGAATATAGAGGTGTTTGAAGGTGGACTTGAGGACACGCGGCGCACCAAAGTCAATGGGCATCATCTGCTGGGGTAGTTGCCAGTCTCGAACAGCTAATTCGTGGGGCTGTGCCAAGGGAAATGTCATCTCACTCAGCTCATAGTTGTAGCCAAGGGCGGTGGCGGCACGTTGGGTAGGAATGCGCTCAGGATCCACATTCAGGATAGCCACGAGGGCGCGATCGAGGGCAAAGACATCACGACTGGCACCCAAAATATTCAGGGGGCGCGGCGTTCCCCCACTGGGGCCATTGCCTTCATGGCCGATAATGCCATCCACAATCGTGAGGTCGGGGGCGATCGCCCGTGCAGTTTCGACGAGCATGCGGCCAAAGCGATCAGCATCCTTACCCGCTTCCATATGCCACCATGCCTTCATTTTGCCGGGGACACAGCCAAAGAGATTCTTGACCCCAAGGGTGAGGGTGAGTTGCACATGGGATTTCACCTTGGGTAGGTTAATGACGACATCGGCGGCCATCGCTTCTTTGCTCAGGCGCAGGTGGGCAAATTCAGGATTGTCTGTAGCATAGCGATCGCCATGGAATTCAATGACCGGTAAATTCAATTCCTGAATAAAGGGCAAATAGCCATTGTTGCGGGCGACCCCCAATGCCGAGCCAAAGGCAGGTCCATCCCCTAGGAAGGGTTGTCCCCCCACCGCCTGCACCATTTTGGCAACGCAATAGACCAGTTCTGGGCGAGTGACGCATTCGTGTTTTGGTCGTGCGCCGGTGAGTAAGTTCGGCTTGAGCAGCACGCGATCGCCCGGTTTGACGATCGCCGCCATTCCCCCCAAGGGCGCTAGGAGTTCCTCAAGGGACGCACTGAGACGGTCAAGGTCATAGGATGTTGCCCGCAGTAAACTCACGCTTGGCATTGGAGGCTCCTTGTCACTGGCATTGTTTCTCAACAGTGTGCCACAAAGATAAAATTGAGGCTTTGCAATCCCTGCCCAATGATCCTCTCAAACCAACATTAGATGATGAAAAAGCTGCAAAAAGATACGATAGAGAAGAGACATGTCTGCTAATGAGCGATCGCGAATGCCCCAAGGCCTTGAGTCAGAATTTCGGCAGCAGGTGGATCGCCTGCATCGCTTTACCGTTCTCATGCGCTGGAGTGTGGTGCTCTTTCTTTGGCTGACGGTTGGCACATTGAGTCTCTGGGGCTTCCGTTATGAAATTAGCCTGATGCGCGAGCATTTTACGTGGGCAGCGTTGCGTTATGGCATTCTCTTCAATCGGCTGCCGGCGATCGGTTTGGCGCTGTGCATTGGCATGACCCTGAGCGTTCTCTACTGGCAGACCCGCAACATTTTCTGGGGCAGATCCCCCAAGTGGCAGCAACGCCTAGAAAAACAAGTCCTGCGCATTCGTCAACAGGGGCAACGCCATCCCCTATGGCATTGGGTGTGTCGGCAGTAGCAAATCCCCCAGGGGTGCCGGCACCGGCAAAATAATGAGCAATAGCAACACCAGTGCCATCAAGCCAAGGGCATCGCGCCAGTTATCCAATTCACTGACATCATTGAGGGCAGGTTCATCAAAGGCGGGCATAAAGAAGAGGATCAAAGCCCAGACAAAGAGCCACGGTTGAATAAAGGAGAGAATCAGCACCAGTAAACGGCTGACTTGGCCAATGACTGCCCCCGCCCGATGACCATACATCGCATGGACAATGTGCCCCCCATCCAATTGACCCACCGGCATCAAGTTCAAAGCCGTCACCACCAAGCCCAGCACTCCCGCCACTGCCATCGGATGGAGGTGTAGCGCACTATCACTCTTGAGGGCAGCGCCAAAAATGGCTTTGGCAATCAGGGCAAAGAGAATCGAAATGCGGGGACTAAACACTTGGGGATTGAGGGGCTGCTCGGAAGCATTGGCGGGCAGTTGTACTACCTCGGACTGCTGTAGTCCCCAAACTAGAATCGGTAGGGTCACGAGCAATCCCGCAAGGGGACCCGCCATACTGATGTCAAAGAGGGCACGGCGATGGGGAACGGGCGATCGCATCTGGATAAAGGCCCCCAGTGTGCCCATGGCAAAGGGTAGAGGAATAAAGTAGGGCAGCGTTGCTTTGACGCGGTAATACCACGCAGTGGCAAAGTGTCCCAGTTCATGGATGCCCAAAATCAACAGCAGACTGACACTGTAGGGCAACCCCTGCCAGAGCAAACTGGGATTGAGTCGCAGTTCCGCCGCCGTCAGCTCAGGCGCCACGAGTGCCAAGCCAGCAACCGTTGTCGTCAGAAACGTTAAAGCCAATAGTCCAAGGCTGAGGCCGGGACGAAAAAGCTGTTGGGGCTGGGGCAAGCGATCGCGGGGAATCAAAGCAAAAAAGGGCTTATTACTCAAACCCATTTGAAACATGACCAGAAAGCGATCGCCAAAGCGTTGGGCAATATTGCGCTCCACGGTTTCATAGACTTGGTTCGCATCCCCGCGCATTTGCCCCCGGCAGATCACCGCCTGCGGACGATACTCAATTTGTTGCAGATAGTACATGCCCCAAGGGAAACAGCTCTGCAATTGCGTTTCTTCATCCTGATTGAGGAGCTTGCCATTTTCCGTCGGTGTGGGCGGTGGGGGTGTGGGTGGTGCCGCTGGTAAGGAGGGCTGGCCTCGGCGCAAAAGCACAAGATAGAGCACCGAACTGGTGACAAAAACAAGGATCAACCATCCCGACGGCACAGGGGTATTCCCTAAAAGCAGCATCCAACCCCCAATAAAAAATGCTGGCAACATCAGCACTAGCCATAGGAGCCACCAAGGGGTTTGACTGACACGGGCAGCACTCTGGCGGACAATAAAGACCAAGATCAAACCCAATACAATAAGGGAAATCCATGTCATGATTTCGATCCCTGTGGCTCAACAACAGAAACCGCCCCGCCTTGTATTGCCCATGGTTTACGGGTTTCCACCAAACCGCGAGACGCTGGGAGGCACTGCTTATCTCATTGTAGAAAATGATGGCAATACCCTTATTGATTCCCCCCCTTGGACAGAGAGCAGCCAAAATTGGCTCAGGGAGCAGGGTGGCGTTCAGCGCCTCATCCTTACCCATCGAGGGGCGATCGCCCGCGTTCGTGAGCTGCAGCGCACCTTTAACTGTGAAGTAATCATCCATGGTCAAGAAGCCTATCTTCTACCCCAAGTGACCGTAACTCCGTTTAACCACCATCTAGCGATTAGTGAAACCCTCGAAATCCTCTGGACACCCGGTCACTCCCCCGGCAGCGCCTGTGTCTATTGGTCTGGCCAAGGGGGTGTTCTCTTTAGCGGTCGTCACCTACTCCCTACGCCGACGGGAGAACTAGCACCGATGAAAACGGCGACCACCTTCCACTGGCCTCGACAACTGCGCAGTGTTGAGACATTAAAAGCCTTTTGTCGGCAGAAGTCCCTGAGTTATCTCTGTCCGGGGGCAAATATTGGTTTTCTGCGGGGGACACTGGCGATCGCCAACGCCCAAGCCATTCTGCAAGAAATCCCTGTTGATAACCTTTTGGCTAACAAGGTTTAATGTTTCCTTAATTTCCCTATCAGGATAATACAGGTTCGGGAAAAGGAACTTGGAGAGATCGTTAAACCCCACTTGGATCAAGACTTGCATCCTCTATAGTGAAGGTAGGTAGAGGGAATAAGCCCAAGCAATACCAAGGGAAACAAAAACAAAGTTAATTGTTGGTGCTGTTCTCTCTGTAAATCATCCCGTGGGCAATCTAAAACCTTAAGAAATACAGGAGGATCAGCGTATGGCACTCGTTCGTTGGGAACCGTTCCGCGAAATCGATGCGCTACAACGCCAAATGAACCGTCTATTTGATGAATTGATTCCCTTGACCGAACGTCGCAGCGATCTCAGCTTCTTGCCGGCAGCCGAACTCGAAGAAACGCCTGATGCTTTGCTTCTAAAAATTGAACTGCCCGGCATGGAGGCCAAAGACCTCGACATTCAAGTGACGGCGGATGCCGTCTCTGTCAGTGGTGAACGCAAATCTGAAAGCCAAAGCGAAAGCAATGGTATCAAACGCACCGAATTCCGCTACGGTAAATTCCAACGGGTCATTCCTCTGCCAGTGCGGATTCAAAACACCGATGTCAAAGCCGAATACAAAGATGGCATCCTGCACCTGACCCTGCCGAAAGCGGAAGAAGAGAAAAACCGCGTCGTCAAAGTAAACCTTGGCTAATCCGCCACTTTCTCGGCCAAACGGTCAAGGTTGTTGAACAGATGATGAAGCTCCCCCAGCAATGGGGGATTTATTTTGGGCGTCAGTGAAGGTGAGAAAAAACTAGGAAGCTAAGGCCACCTCAACCAGCTGTTGCAATTCACCACTTTGGTATAGCTCAATGAGAATGTCCGAGCCACCAATAAACTCACCATTGATAAACACTTGGGGAATCGTTGGCCAGTTGGAATACTCCTTAATCCCTTGGCGAATCTCAAAATCCTCAAGGACATCCACCGTTTCATAGGGAACACCGAGGGCATTCAAAATTTGCACCGCATTGTTGGAAAACCCGCATTGGGGCATGAGCTTGCTGCCCTTCATAAAGACAATGATTTTGTTGCTTTTGACGAGGTGATCAATTTTGGCGTGGAGTTCGGGTGTCATCGTTGGCTTTCCCTCTTGAGTTCACAAGTTACAAAAGAACAGCAATAGATTGCATTCTAAATCACTGGCGTTGTGCCCATTGCTGGGGGGTATAGGTCTTGAGGGCAAGGGCGTGGAGTTCATTGCTAGCCATGAGATCCTTAAGGCTGCTATAGACCAATTGGTGCTGCTGCACCAGTCGCTTACCCTCAAAGGCAGCAGAGACCACTACAGCTTCGTAATGATCGCCACCCCCGGTCAAATCTTGCACTTGAACAAAGGCATCGGGCAAGCTGGATTGAATTAAGGTGGTTAGTTGTTCAGGGGTAACCATAGATAATTATTTATTCCTAGCTGGAATCAAGAACCAGTTAATCTATCTCCTTTAGTCTATCGCTAAATGTTAAGTTGTTGGGGTCTGGAGGGGATGGCACTGACGGAGGGCACGCACCAAGTCTTCAAGGTTAATGGGCTTGCTCACATAGTCATCCATACCTGCATCTAAGCAAAGCTGGCGATCGCTCTCCATGGCATTGGCGGTCATGGCAATAATTCGCGGACGGGGTTGGTTCAGCTGTTGAAACAGATTAATCACCTCACGGGTAGCCGTTATCCCATCCATCTCCGGCATCTGCATATCCATCAAAATCACATCATAGGGCTGCCGTTGCACCGCATCCAGCACCTCCAAACCATTGGCAGCAATATCACCGCGATAGCCCAATTTTTCTAAGATGCGCAGTGCCACCATTTGATTGACTTTGTTATCCTCGGCAATGAGAATCCGCAGCGGCGGCAGACCGGCTTTTAAGTCTTCAAAGGATAGGGCAGCCGCTGGCTTAGGCGATACCGTTGTCGGCTTTTTGTCAAATAAATGGTTAAGGACATTGTACAGGGTGGACTGTTTGACCGGCTTGCTGATCAGGGCAGAGAATAAAGCAGTTTCCGACTCTGGCAGTGTATTGCCTAGGGAGGTTAGCAGAACCAAGGGCAATTGCGTGTAGGTGGCGCGAATTTTACGAGCAAGGGAAATGCCATCCATCTCCGGCATTTGCAGATCTAAAATGGCCACATCCGGCAGGGCTTGTTGTTGAAGCAGCACAAGGGCCTTGGGGCCACTCTCAGCCACAAGGGGGTGCATTTTCCAGTTTTTGGTTTGTAGGGCGAGAATTTGCCGGTTAGTAGCATTGTCATCCACAATGAGCACGCGCCGATTTTCAAGATGGCCGACCCCCCTGCTCTCTTTGGAAATGGCCCGCGGATTGACGAGAAATTTGACAGTAAAGTAAAAAATAGAGCCACTTTCTTCAATTGGGATCGAGTCATAGTTGGCTGGGGGTGTGCCGCCAATGGCCAAAGAATCTGTGGCCGTTTTACTTTCTACCCAAATTTGCCCCCCCATATGCTCCACAAGGCGTTGACAAATGACAAGGCCCAAACCTGTGCCGCCGTAGTGGCGAGTGGTTGAGGCATCCACTTGCATAAAAGGCTGAAAGAGGCGAGCCATGCCCCTTGGCGAAATGCCGATGCCCGTATCCTGAATGGCAAACCAGTAGGAGTAATAGGAGGGCATAAACTCATACTGGCTCATTGGTGCAGGCATGCCCTTAAGGTAGAGGGTCACATTGCCACCTTGGGTAAATTTGATGGCATTGCCCATGAGATTCACCAAGACCTGCCGCAGTCGCCCCATATCACCAATGACCTCATAGGGAATCCCTGGCTCAATATGGGCAGCTAGTTCCACCTGGCGATCGCTGGCTCGACTGGCCAAAAGGTCGAGGACTTCTTCGACACAGTCACACAGGTTGAAGGGATAGCTCTCTAACTGTAGCTTGCCCGACTCAATCTTAGAGAAATCGAGAATATCATTGATGATGGCGAGTAGAGCGTCACCACTGAGGCGAATGGTGTTGACAAATTCCCGCTGTTGGGGATTGAGGGGGGTATCCAGCAGTAATCCAGTCAGGCCAATGATGGCATTCATTGGGGTGCGAATTTCATGGCTCATGGTGGCTAAAAACTCACTCTTGGCCCGGCTGGCTTCCTCAGCAGCCCTGCGCGCTTGCTCTAGGAATTCCTGCTGCTGGATCATTTGGGAGATGTCTTCCCAAGTGCCGACAAAGCGATCTTTGCCACGGCTTTGCTGCAGAGGAATAATCCGCGCCCTAATCCAGCGACTGCTGCCGTCTTCTTGAACCACCCGGAAGCGCTCGTTGAGGGGTAGCCTCTTTCGCTGGCAGGCGACCCATGCCTTCAAGACGCGATCGCGATCTTCAGGGTGCAGGCGTTCTATCCACTGTTGTTCGGCTTCCTCCAGACTGTTGACGCCCAACAGGTCTAGAAGTGCCTGATTCAAAAAGGTGGGTCGTCCCTCGGCATCTAGGGTAAAAATGCCCACCGGCGCCATTTTGCTGACACTACGAAAGCGCGCTTCACTTGACTTTAGGAGTTCTCGCAATTGCTCTTTGCGCTGGCGATCGCGGGCAATGATCAGGATAGCACCACCCACCAAAACGGATAGGGCAGCAAAGAGGACAAGGAACTCCTGATGTAGGCGGCGGTTGTATTGCGCCAACTGGGTGTCAGAGAGCCGCGAAACCAACCACCAACGGGTGCTGCTCCAGTCACGAGCTGAATTGGTTGCTCGATCGGCAGAAAGGTAGTTGGCCTTTAGGGGAAAAAAGGCTTGATAGATAAATAGCCCTTGGGGGCTTAATAGGCTGCCTCGAGGCCGTCGTTGCATTTGTTGCCACAGCAGCGGATATTGATTGCGGATCGTAAACTGCTGTCGCTCAGGATAATAGAATCCCCATTCCTGGTGATGATTTTCTGCAATGAACCAATAGCCTTGGTCATTTGCTAGGAGGCAGCTGCTGTTCCCTAGATTGCAATTGTTGATCAACTGATTGAGAAGGTGGCTGGCGCGGTAACGAACCAGCAAAACCCCCCTTGGTGCTGCTTTTTGGTACAGGGGTACCCCAATATACAAAACAGGTTGAGCCAAGCTGAAACCGGTGCCCTCTATTAAATCCAAGGGGGAAACAAAAATCTGGTTGGGGGTCAATCGCTGTAGGATAGGCCAGTAACGGTCAATTGTCTTGGTCGCAGCGGCATCCGTTGCTTTGGGTGTGGCATGCCACTGAAAACGCACCCTGCCCTCTGGATCAAGAAAATAAAATTGATCATAGTGTTTTTTGAGGTGTTGCCATGCTGCCAGTACTGCCTTTGCCTTTTTGTGAGCCTCTTCTCCAGCAGAAGCCTCCATTAAATTAGACAACACCTGCAGTGCCATCAGAGCTCTCAACTCTTCAACCGCGTCATCTAAGATCATTCTTAGAAGCAGCCGGCTGCGCTCTAGTTTATACTCCTCCTGCAGTTGTAAGTCCTTCAGAAGGGCATGGCGTTGACTAAAATACAGGGGTGTTAACAGAGCGGCAATGACTGCTGTTGTGGGCAAAAATAACTTAATAAAAGAGAAAAGAGGAAAGCGAAACATGGACGTTCTCGCTGGCGGTGAGGATGATTTTTCCTGATCAACAGGGAGATGCCGATACAGCGCCCATTCATTAGTGTATCGTGGGGAATGGAGTTGATGGTTAAAAGGGGTGTAAGACCATGATTGAACCTTTACTGTGCGGCATTGTGCTGGGGCTAATTCCAGTCACATTGGCGGGGTTGTTCTTTGCTGCCTACCAGCAGTACAAGCGCGGCAGTCAATTTGAGACCTAAGTTGAGGGGTAAACTCAAGCCTGATTCTGCGAACAACACGCCTATGGCTTTGCCTGTTGTTGCCGTTGTAGGACGCCCCAATGTGGGCAAGTCCACCTTTGTCAATCGCTTGGCCGGGGAACGGGATGCCATTGTCCACGATCAGCCCGGTGTAACCCGCGATCGCACCTACCGCCCAGCCTTTTGGCGCGATCGGGAGTTCTTGGTGGTGGATACTGGCGGACTCGTCTTTGACGATGACAGTGAGTTTCTCCCCCTGATTCGCCAACAGGCGGAACTGGCTCTGCAGGAGGCAACAGCTGCAATTTTAGTGGTAGATGGCCAAGCAGGACCCACTGCCCTAGACTATGAGATTGCGGCTTGGTTGCGGCAGCATCCTGTCCCCGTTTTGGTGGCGGTCAATAAATGCGAATCTCCTCAAATGGGTCAGGCGCAGGCGGCAGAATTTTGGGCGCTGGGTCTAGGGGAACCCTACCCCATTTCCAGTATTCATGGCAGCGGTACGGGGGAATTGCTGGATCAGTTGATGACCTACTTACCCGCAGCGGCAACGCTCCCCGAGGCGCCGGAAATTCAGGTGGCCATTGCTGGGCGTCCCAATGTGGGGAAATCCAGTTTGCTCAATGCCTTGATTGGGAGCGATCGCGCCATTGTCAGTCCGATTTCAGGTACCACCCGTGACGCCATTGATACCGTGATTGAACACAATGGCACCCAGTACCGCTTCATTGATACCGCCGGCATTCGTAAGCGGAGTCATGTGGCCTACGGGCCTGAGATGTTTAGTGTGCATCGCGCCTTTAAGGCGATTCACCGCTCCGATGTCGTGCTGTTGGTGTTGGATGCCCTCGAAGAAATTACGGAACAGGATCAGCGCTTGGCGGGGCATATTGCCGATCAGGGGCGTGCCTGTGTCCTAATTGTGAACAAGTGGGATGCCGTTCCCGAAAAGGATACCTATACGATCAATACCTATCGCGATCGCCTGTATCAGCGATTGAATTTTCTGGAGTGGGCAGATGCCCTCTTTGTCAGTGCCCATACGGGTCAACGCCTCGACAAAATTTTTGCAGCAGTAGATGCAGCGGTTGAACAACATCGGCGCCGCGTCAGTACAGCCGTAGTCAATGAAGTGATTCAAGAAGCCCTACGCTGGCATACGCCCCCCGCGACTCGCCAAGGCCGCCAAGGAAAAATCTACTACGCCACCCAAGTGGCCACTCAGCCGCCAACATTTGCGATTTTTGTCAATGATGCCAAACTCTTCAAGGACAACTATCGCCGCTACATTGAAGGGCAAATTCGCCAACAACTGGGATTTCGAGGCACCCCCATTCGTCTCCTTTGGCGCAGTAAGAAACCTCGTGAAGCTGCCGAATTAGCAGTCCGTTAGGGTTGGCGTTCAACTTTTTTCACTAAACTAAACTTCCCACTCTGGCCATCGTCACTCATCTCAATCTGGCCAACGTAAAAGAAGCGTTGCAGCACTTCGCCTTCAGGGGTAAAGCGAATTTCCCCAAGGGGGGTTTCATAGACTCCCTTGAGAATCTCTTGATTCAAGGCCTGACGCAAATCGGCAAGGGGCAATTCCGACAAGTTCTTTTCTTGGGACAGTCGTGCCAAGGAGTCCGCAAAGACTTGAACTGCCGTAAAGGCTTGAGCACTGAATTGAGAGGGGGCTTGACGATATTTGGCTGCAAAGGCGTCGCGAAACTTGACATTCATGGGATCGGGGTTTTCAGGATTATAGGCCTGAGCCACCAGAACGCCATTACAGAGGCGACGACAAACGGGGAAGAGGTTGACTGTGTTGACGCCATTCCCGCCCAAAATTAGGCCTTGGTAGCCCAATTCCCGTAGTTGGCGAATCAAATTGCCGCCGTCGGCTGCTAAGCCGGAGATAACAATTAAATCAGGTTTGAGATTGAGGGTGGCATTGATTTGGGCTTGGAAATTGGTATCCGTGGTTTGGGTCTGCTGGACAGTCACCAGTTCAAGCTTGGGGTTCTCGCGAATGGCCTTTTGAAAAATCTCGGTTTCTGAGCGACTAAAGGCATCGTCTTGGGCAAAAAAGACTGCCACTCGGCGAATGTTGGGATTAATCTCAAGGGCTGCTTGAATTGCCGTGGGCGCCACCACATCCACCCCTGCGGAGACGCGACTAATGAAGGCACCGATTTCGGGAATGCCACGGGCGGTATTGGAAGGAGCCACCACGGGGACACCAGCCTGCTCGGCAATAGGATCGGCACTAAAAGCCTGCTGCGAGAGGGTGGGGCCAACAATGCCAATCACGCGATCGCGATTGATTAAGGTTTGAAAAACATTCACTGCCCCCGCTTCATCACTGCCGGTATCCTGAATCACCAGCCGTAGGGTCTGCCCCTTGATCTGGCCGGCTTGGTTGAAAAACTCCCCGGCGACTTGCACCCCCTGTAGAGCCTCTTGGCCGTAGAGAGCGGCATTACCGGTTTGAGCGAGGGCAACCCCAAGGGGTAATGCATTGTTGCTTACTGAGGGAGACTCCGTTGCGGTACAGCTACTGAGGGCGATCGCCCCTAGTGCAAGTAATAACCAGCAATACTTCCCCGCCAATTAGACCCGTGCCTCCAAGGACTTCAGGTATTCCGTATTCACCCCCGACTCACGCACAAGGGCAATTTTACCGGTGCGGGCAATTTCGCGAATCCCAAATTTATTCAGCATTTGGACAATGGCCACCATCTTGCCGGGGTCACCGGAGACTTCAATGGTCAGGGAATCATCGGACACATCCACCACCTTGGCACGGAAGATTTGTACCAGTTCCAAGATTTCAGAGCGGGTGCTGGCGGTGGCATTCACCTTCAGGAGCATCAGTTCCCGTTCCACACAGGGAATCGTGGTAATATCCTGCACCTTGAGGACATTGATCAGCTTGTAGAGTTGCTTGGTCAATTGCTCAATGATGGCATCGTCGCCGGGCACCACCATCGTAATGCGGGAGATGCCAATTTGCTCCGCAGGGCCTACCGCTAAGCTCTCAATGTTAAAGCCACGCCGCGCAAATAAACCGGCAATGCGAGTGAGCACACCCGCCTCATCTTCCACTAAAACCGATAGGGTATGTTTCATAACTGGGATTGAATCTTGCTGCCATGCTGGGATGCTGATTCTCTCTAGTTTAGCGGACAAGCCGACACTCTGCGAAGAGGCGATGGGCAATGCGAAAGAGTTCCTGCCCAGTGTGCAAATAGCGATCGTCGTAACTGTGGCTAAATTGCTCTAGCTCATCGAGACCATCCACCAGTTGATTCAAACAGTAATAGAGGTGGGCTGCCACCTTGGCCACAGCAGCGGGGTTGGGTTGGGCTTGGAACGTATAGCGGGCGCGGGTGAGGGCGCGACGACAGTCCTGCAAGTAGGTAAGGAAATGATCCATGAGGTCATCATCAAAGGGATCAGCTGCAAGGGCATCAATCTGGCGGGGGAGCGATCGCAAGACCGCCTCAATAATCCGACTCACGGGGTTGTAGGTGAGGGTCAGCCATTGCTCTAGCTCGCGATCGGCAGCTTGGGAACGCTGCACATCAGGCTGAGCGGTTGTTTGCTGGACACGGTGCTGGGCATCATAGGCCTGCCGACACTGCTCATCCCCCAAGATTTCATAGGCGGCGTTAATGGCGGCCATCCGCTCATGGCTGGAGCGATCGCTAGGATGGTAGTCGGGGTGATACTGCTTGACTAAGCGGCGATAAGCGGCCTTAATCTCGGCTTGGGTAGCCGTTACTGCCACCTGTAGTGTCACGTAGGGATTGGGCTGGGACATCGAAATGGTGAGAAGACCTCCATATTTAGGTTAAAGTGCTGATTTGGCGGTGTCGAGAAATGGTTATCTATGGAACTGCAAGAACGCCTTGGAGGAGTCAATATCTATCTGGTGGGCATGATGGGTGCCGGTAAAACCACCACAGGTCGCATCTTGGCGCAACGCTTGGGCTACAGGTTTGTGGATACAGATGCGGTGATTACAGAGTTTCGCCAACGACCCATTCGCGAAATTTTTGCCCAAGAGGGGGAGGCTGCTTTTCGGGAGTTGGAACAACAGGTCTTAGCACAAGTCTCTAGTTACCATCATTTGGTTGTGGCCACCGGTGGCGGCATTGTCCTCAACCCGATGAACTGGAGTTATTTGCGCCATGGCATTGTGGTCTGGCTTCATGTCCCCCTTGCGGTGCTCTGTCAGCGCCTGCGCCAAGATCAGGAACGTCCCCTATTGCAGGATCAGCCCCTTGAGGAACGCTTGAGTGAACTGCTGCAAGCGCGTCAATACCTCTATGCGCAGGCGGATTTAGAACTGGCGATTACGGCTGAGGATACCCCAGAAACGGTGTGCGATCGCCTGTGGGAAACCCTCCCCAATATTTTGAAACCCATAGAGCCATCATGCTAGAAGTTCTAGCGATTCTTTCAGCAGCAGCGGCCGGCGGGCTACGACTGGCACTGCCCCTCCTGTTGATTGGTCTATTGCAGGGGGAACAACTGTGGTCACAGGTGCCTTTACTGCGCCATTTTTCCCCCTATGGCGTGGTTGGTGTGTTAGCCGCTTGGTCGTTTCTGGAGATCTTCCTGTCCCGCAATGTCTGGGGCTACCGCCTGATTATCCTTGTACAACTGTGCTTTAGCCCCCTTGTGGGTGCCCTCCTTGGCATGACCGTGGCAACAGCAACAGAGACACCCCAGTGGCTCATTGGTACCCTGAGTGGTCTTTTTGCCTTTGTGTTGCAATTGGTGCAGGTGGGTTGGTTTTATCGGCTGGGGAAGTTACCCCGCTGGGTGATTGTCGGGCAGGATATCCTGTGTATGCTGTTAATTTTATTTGCCCTCAGGGCACCCAAGCAGGGCGGGTTAATTGCCTTACTCCTGCTGTGGTTGGCCGTTCGCAGTGCTAAGGATTGGCAACAACGACATCAGCGCTCCCGCCGCCAACGGCTAAATTCCTAGGACTTGTGCTAAAGTCTCTCTAGCGTGGCAGGAGGATGTGGATGTGAACCAGCAAGCGTTCATCGCAACAGCAATGATTAGTGCAGCGCTTACCAGCGGTGCTGCTTTTGCCATGCCCTCCCCCATGCAGCAACTGGTGCAAACCAATGCTTGTCCCGGCTGTGATCTGCGGAATGTCGATTTACGGGGCTATAACTTAGCAGGGGCAAATTTGCGCGGCGCCAATCTTCAGGGCGCCAACCTCCAGGATACTAACCTCATGGTGGCCAATTTGGTCGGGGCAAATCTGAGTAATGCCAACCTCACCGCCGCTTATTTAGAACGAACTAACCTAGAACAGGCCAATCTCAGTGGTGCTAACCTGAGCCGTGCGATTTTGCGCCATAGTCGTGCCCGCCGTGCCAATTTCAACAACAGCAACTTAACGGGAGCCGATGTCCGCTATGGGGATTTTCGCCGCGCCAATCTCAACGGTGCCACTTTTGAGCAAGCCAATATGCAGTGGGCACGGTTAAACAATGCCACGGTTAGTCAGACCAACTTTAGCGATGCTTACCGTCCCCGTATGCCCTATCGCCTCAATCTCCACTAGGCGCTAGGGGTAGCGCTCATCAGTTCGTAGGGCACCTTTGTGCCCCCAAGGCCGCAGTAGCCATTGACATTGCGATGGAGATATTGCTGGTGGTAGGGTTCGGCAAAGTAAAATTCGGGCGCTGGTAGAATTTCAGTGGTGATCGTGCCATAACCGGCGGCTTTTAGGGCTGCTTGGTAGCGATCGCGACTGGCCTCGGCAAGGGCTTTTTGCTCAGGGGAATAGTAGTAAATACCGGAGCGATACTGCGTCCCCACATCGTTGCCTTGGCGCATGCCTTGGGTGGGGTCATGGTTTTCCCAAAAGACCTTGAGCAATTCCTCATAGGTCACCTTCTGGGGGTCAAAGACCACGCGCACCACCTCGTTGTGACCTGTCATGCCCGTACACACCTCTTGATAGGTGGGATTGGGGGTATAGCCGCCAGCATAGCCCACAGCGGTGACATAGACCCCCGGCACCTGCCAAAACTTGCGCTCAGCCCCCCAAAAACAGCCCATACCAAACATGGCTAACTCCATGCCTTCGGGATAGGGAGGGGTGAGGGGATGACCATTCACAAGATGAGCCTCTGGCACGGGCATGGGTTCTGCTCGGCCGGGTAGAGCGGCACTGGGGCTAGGCATTGTCAACTTTTTGAATCCGAAGAATCCCATGGCTGATGTTCACTCGATAGTTCACTACGCTTTTATATTCTGACGAGCTTTTGGGGAGTCGTGCCAGAAGTCACAGCGTTCTAGTTTGCTGCTTGCTGACGCTCCCATTCCTGTAGGGGGCGCTGGAGGGCATTTTTAAGATCAAGGGGCACGAGGGTCACCGTCATTTTTTCGCGCGGTTCCGCTGGCGGGTCAATTTCCGCGTAGAGCTTGAGGCCGTCAAAGGTGGTGTCTCCCAAGTGTAAACGGTGCTGCTGGCCATCTTTAAGGGTGATATCCACAGTGGCCATGGGGGGAGCAAGGCCATAATCCCCGGCACGTTCAGTAGGTACATCGAGAGAGCGATCGCGCTGACCCGTGACCAATAAGTTTAATAAAAAGACAACCGTGCCCTCTTCTGCGGGGGTTTGCTTTGCCCGATCAATTACCCAGTTACCTGTAGCCAACTTTTTCAGGTTTAGGCTGTAATCAGGGGCAATAATTTTCAAGGCCACCACATCCCCTTCTTGAAAGCCAAAAAGAGGTTTTTTGGCCGCTGTATCATTGCTATTGGGAGTCGGTAACTGTTTCTCAAAGAGATAGAGACCGCCACCCAAAATGGCCGCCGTTGTTAAAAGAACGAGTGTTTTTGTGCGGATGCCACTTGCCATAGCCTATCAATTATAGACTCATTGATAGGGGAGACTCTCAAGCCCCCTGGCGCAACTTATCCAGCACTGACCGATCTTCCAATGTTGAAGTATCCCCAGATACCTCTTGGCCAGCTGCAAGGGAACGCAGGAGCCGCCGCATGATTTTGCCCGATCGCGTTTTGGGCAGGGCATCGGTAAAGCGAATCTCCGCCGGCCGTGCCAAGGCACCAATTTCATTGACAACGTGCTGCTTTAATTCCTGTTGGAGGGCATCGCTGGGGGTAGCCGACCCGTCAAGAATCACAAAGGCAACAATCTCTTCTCCCTTGACCTCGTCGGGTTTACCAACAACGGCTGCTTCAGCAACAGCAGGGTGAGAGACCAATGCCGATTCAATTTCCATCGTGCCCAAGCGGTGACCGGAGACATTGATCACATCGTCAACCCGTCCCATCACCCAAAAGTAGCCATCTTCATCCTTGCGGGCACCATCGCCAGCAAAGTAAACGTATTGGCCATCGCGAGGGGGAATGTGTTCCCAATAGGTGCGGCGGAAGCGATCGGGATCTCCGTACACGGTTCGCATCATTCCTGGCCAAGGGTGACGAATGACCAGATACCCACCCTCATTGACCCCCACGGGGTTGCCTTCCCGATCCACCACATCGGCAAGAATCCCCGGAAAGGGCTTGGTGGCAGAACCGGGTTTCATGGGAATTGCCCCCGGTAGCGGTGTAATCATGTGCCCCCCAGTTTCTGTCTGCCACCATGTATCGACAATGGGGCAGCGTTCACCGCCAATGACCCGGTAGTACCACATCCATGCTTCGGGGTTAATCGGTTCACCCACGGTTCCCAAGAGGCGCAAAGAAGAGAGGTTCCGTGCGCGGGGCAAGTGTTCGCCCATTTTAATGAAGGCACGAATAGCCGTGGGAGCTGTGTAGAAAATAGTCACCCCATACTTCTCAATCACATCCCAGAAGCAACCGGGATTGGAGGCGCGGGGTGCCCCTTCATACATGAGGGTGGTTGCCCCATTGGACAGCGGCCCATAGACAATGTAGCTGTGACCCGTAATCCAGCCAACATCAGCGGTACACCAATAGACATCGGTATCTTGGAGGTCAAAGACCCATTGAGTGGTGATGTGGGTGTAGAGGTTGTAACCCGCTGTGGTGTGGACAACGCCTTTGGGTTTGCCGGTGGAGCCAGAGGTGTAGAGAATAAAGAGTAAATCTTCGCTGTCCATGGGTTCGGCAGGACAGTCAGCGCTGACCCCCTTTTGCAGATCATGCCACCAGTGATCGCGACCGGGCACCATGGTCACTGGCTGCTGCGTGCGCTGCACCACCAAGACATGTTCAACGCTGGGAACTGCCTGATTGGCTAGGGCTTTATCCACTTGATCCTTGAGGGGCACAATGGCATCTTTGCGCCAGCCACCGTCAGCCGTAACCACCAGCTTGGCTTGGGCATCAATGAGGCGATCGCGCAAAGCTTCGGCACTAAACCCCCCAAAGACCACTGAGTGGGGGGCGCCGATCCGCGCACAGGCCAACATGGCAATGGCTGCCTCTGGAATCATCGGCATATAGATACCGACGCGATCGCCCTTTTTCACCCCCAGTTGCTTGAGGACATTGGCAAATTGGCAGACTTCGCGGTGCAGTTGGGCATAGGTGAGGGTGCGGCTATCACCGGGTTCTCCTTCCCAGATCAAGGCTGCTTTATTCTTGCGCCAAGTCTTGAGGTGGCGATCCAAGCAGTTGTAGGTGATGTTGATTTTGCCATTGACAAACCACTTGGCATTGGGGGGCTGCCAATCCAGCACCTGATCCCAAGGTTGAAACCACTCTAATTCCTGTTGTGCCAATTCGCCCCAAAAGGCAGCGGGATCGGCTTTGGCCTTTTCGTAGAGGGCATTGTAGGCCTCAAGGGAATTGATCCGCGCCTTGGCCACAAAATCAGCGGGGGGATAAAAAAGGCGGTTTTCCTGAAGAATGGATTCAATCGTGGGATGACTCATCCGTTTTATCCGTGGCAGCAAGATCTATCATAGGGGCGATCGCTCCCCTACTGAAGATGACCCCTGCTTATCCCCGTTGAATCCAATCCAAACCAATCCCC
Source organism: Thermosynechococcus sp. HY213 (assembly GCF_031460975.1). NCBI lineage: Bacteria > Bacillati > Cyanobacteriota > Cyanophyceae > Acaryochloridales > Thermosynechococcaceae > Thermosynechococcus > Thermosynechococcus sp. HY213. The sequence goes on from NZ_JAVKVB010000011.1 coordinate 130,834, forward strand.
CGCGCCATCATCGCTGCTAAAAAGGGAATGGCACTGAGAAAGGCCAGTTCAGCCCGAATCACCCAAGTCAAACGCTGCACCGTTGGTAACTCGAGGGTGGGAGCCTTCTCTTCCCGCAGCGGTTTAATCCACAGTAGAAAAGAGATCGTTGGATACAGCGACAATAGCCCCACCAAAATAAATAAGCCCACCTTGAGGTGAAAGATGGGGTTGGCCAAATAATATTCAGTGCCTTTGCCAAAATAGAGAACCCGCAAAATGCCCGTGACAAGAACAGTCACCGCAGCAATGCCATAGAGGGCATCCGTAATCACTAATCGCCAAGCCTGTTTAAGGTCTATATCCTTGCGCAGGGTGAGGTGCTCCACCACAAGGGCAGCAAAAGCCACCATAAAGCTGAGGTAGTGCAGATAGGCGATCGCGGCACTGCTCCAAAGGGTGTTCATCCGATAGCGTTCCTTGGCGAGTGAGAGACTTTGCAAAAAGGGCTGTATTGATCCTAGGGGGCAGCCTTGGGATGCGCAAGTGCCAACCCCCACAAGTTTTTAGGCTTTAGCCACGGCGTAGATCTTTGGCCATGGAGCGAAAGCGGTCTAAGCTGGGATCACTGCGACGGCGTTCCTGTTCTTCCACTGGGGGCGTTACCACATCACTGACACTGGGTTCGGGTTTACCTTTGTTTTCTGCCTCTGGATTTACCCTTTCGATGGCGGAGACCAACTCCACCACTTCTACCTCTTCTTTGGCACCGCCGGTTGCAGGGAACGTTTTTTTCACGACCTTGGCGGTACGCATGTACTCAATGTTGCCGTAGGTCTTGGCTGCATCGGGATCGAGAAAAAAGTCTTTGCTGGGTTGGGCGTCAGCTTGCTTGCCCCGACGGAAAAGGCCATCAAAGAGTCCCATAGCGGAATTGTTACCTTTTGTGAAGAAACCGCTGATCAGTTTACAATAAAAATCTCAAGGGGGGTTATCAGAAATTCCGCAAATGAGGGGCGATCGCCAACCCTAGTAGCAATTTTTGTCCCCGAGGTTTTCCAAGACCTGAATCCTCATGGTAGGTTAACGGTGGAAATGCCACAGGATGCAGGACCATGCACGCCAAAACCAAAGGGGAATCGCTCGTCCGCTTACTGGATGTGGGTAAGGCCTACCGTCAGCCCAACGGTCAGGTCATTAGCATTATGGAAAATATTAACCTTGAATTGCGCACGGGGGAAATTGTTGCGCTCCTAGGGCCATCGGGATCCGGTAAGTCAACCCTGATGCGCATTATTACGGGTTTGGTTGCGCCTACGTCTGGGCAGGTCTTGTACCGCGAGCAGCCAATGCAGGGCCTGAATCCGGGGGCTGCGATTGTCTTTCAAAGTTCGGCGCTCTATCCGTGGCTAACGGTTTTAGAAAATGTGGAATTGGGGCTAAAGGCTCTAGGAGAAGGCCCGCGATCGCGCCGCCGCAAGGCACTGCGGATGATTGACATTATTGGCTTGGATGGCTTTGAAAACGCCTACCCCAAGGAACTGTCGGGGGGAATGCGGCAGCGGGTGGGATTTGCCCGTGCTTTGGCGGTGGAGCCGGAACTCCTGTGTATGGATGAGCCATTTTCCGCCTTGGATGTGCTGACAGCAGAGAACCTGCGCTTTGAACTTCTCGATCTGTGGCTAGAGCATAAAATTCCTACCCAGAGTATTTTGATTGTCACCCACCACATTGAAGAGGCGGTCATTCTCGCCGATCGCATTATTGTTTTGGGGAGCAACCCCGGTCGCGTCCGCGCTGACTTTCCAGTGACATTGCCCCACTATCGCGATCGCAAGAACCCTGAGTTTCAAGCCACCGTGGATCGCATCTATAAAATTCTCACCAATCCCCATGTGGATGAATTGGAGCAACTGGAACCCAAGCCAGCTACCCTGCCCACGAGTCAAGAACCGCGTTATCCGCTGCTCCCCCATGTGCGCATTGGCTCGATCGCCGGTCTATTGGAACTCCTAGAACACCGCAAAGAAGACCTCTACCGCATTGCCCAAGAGCTGCAACTGGAGCTAGATGATATTCTGCCCATTGTCGAAGCCGCCCAGATGATGGAACTGGTGGAACTCAAGGAGGGAGACATCAGCGTGACCCCGATTGGCAATGCCTTTATTCAGGGGGACATTGACCAGCGCAAGCTGATTATTCGCCAACAACTCCTCAAGCATATTCGCCTTGTGCAGCAAATCCACACTTTCCTAATGGCCAAGCAAAACCACCGCATTCCCGAAAGTTTGGTGCTGGATATTTTAGAGCGGCACTTTACGCCGCAGGAGGCCGATCGCCAGCTCAATACCGCCATTGACTGGGGACGCTACGCCGAACTCTTTAGCTACGACGAACCGGCCAAAGAAATTTTCCTTGAAGTCAGTGAACCCGAGGAGCCATTGCCCCTTGAAACGACAGCAGTCTGAGGGGAATGTCCTAATGGGTCTGCGCTTGGGTAAACTCCTCTAGCGCCTCCATCACATGGGTGGCATACATCAAGGCAGGGCCGCCATCCATGGCTACAGTCACCATGAGGGTTTCCATGATTTCTTCAGGGGTTGCGCCTGCATGCAAAGCAGCACGGGTGTGGAAGGCAATGCAGCCGTCACAGTGTTTGGCAACCCCAATGGCTAGGGCAATCAACTCTTTGGTTTTGGTATCAAGAGCACCGGGGGTTGACGAGGCCCGACTCAAGCTATAAAAGGCCTTCATGGCATCGGGCATCGCTGCCGTTAGCTTTGCCGTGTAGGATTTGATGTGGTTAATTTGCTCGGTGTACATCGCTGTTCTCAAACAATCGTGTTACGCCTATCATCGCCGCTGAAGCAGGCTACCCGCCCGAAACTTCAACGTTTTTTCTTCTTCATTGGTCTATTGGCAACTCCGCTTCGCTACATTACCGCGCCCTAACCCCCACCTGTGACGCGAGGATGGGGGAGTGCAGGCTAAACATGTTCGACGGTCACCGCCCTTGGTGATGAGCATCATCGGTTGCGGGTGAGAAACGCCACGGATGTTCTTAGTCAGCCCACCTAGGATAAGAGTATTCACCCCATAGGGGCTAGACAAAACTGTTCTCTCCATTCACACAAAGGACACCCAAATGCTGAATCAAAAAGGTTTACTCCTCGCCTGCCTCGCCGTTGCCCTCAGCCCCGCTGTGAGCCGTGCTGTACCTCTAGCTGCCACCCAGACCGTGCAATTGCAACCCCCAAGTAATGTACGGGTGCGCCCTACGATTATCGGCAAGATCAATAAATCTCCTTCTATCTCCTGCAATGAGATTGTGATTAATGCCACACTGCATCCTCCCGGCGGCTTTCCAGTGGGGGGTGCCACCGCTACTTTGTCCCCTGCTGGTAGTCATGGTTGCAGTTACAAAATTACCGTTCCGCCCGAGCTACTCGGTAAGAAGGTTCATCTCTGGGGAACGTTCAAGAGTCCCTCACCCCTGTTGTCAATTCAACCCGTGGGCTGGCAAAGTCCCATCTCTCTGCCTCAGCAATTAGGGATTTCCCAGAGCTATGACTTTGTTGCTAAGGAAACCGTGATTCATTAAGCCTAAATAAAGGAATTCTGAGAGCGCCACTAGGAGTGACTGGTTTCTAGCCAGTCAAAGATGCGGTCAAGCTGCTCAAGGCTCACCAAGCCATACTGCCAGAGAACAACGGGCAACAGATTCACCTGCTCATCGCAGTGCTTGAGGCCGAAGTCAATGGCAGCGGTGGGCAGTGCCATCTCCCGCTGTAGGAAGTCAATGAGTCGTGTCCAACGTGGCGTTTTCATGATTCCTATAACTACCACACCTTACCCTCTATCCTAGGGATTAATCTGAGAAAATGCAACATTTCGTTACAAAACCACAGAAAGTGAAATAATCAGCCTGCTATTTGGTATGATGCCTGCTATTTTCGGGGACACTCTCCCCAGAGACTTCCCCCACCAGAGGGAATTTATAGAGGGATTGCCGAATCATTGGTCTTGGGAAAAACACCCTAAGTAAAGATACTCAACCGTAGCTCGTTATACTAAAGTCTGATGGGTGTTGTTCAAGCCGAGCCTAGAGAGAACAGCAGCCAAATCAGTTGTTTTACGGATGTGTTCATGACCCAAGCCACCGTTGCCAAACCCCCCATTGCCTGGCCTACGGCGACCTTTATTATTTTTGTGCACCTCGGTGCTCTTCTTGCGTTTTTACCCGGCATGTTTAGTTGGAAGGCAGTCCTGCTGGCGCTTGTACTTCACTGGTTGACTGCTGGCATTGGTATTACCCTTGGTTGGCACCGCCTCGTTACCCATCGCAGCTTCCAAGTGCCCAAGTGGTTAGAGTATTTCTTGGTCTTTTGCGGCACACTCTCAATGCAAGGGGGGCCGATTTGGTGGGTTGGGCTGCACCGCCATCACCATCTGTACTCCGATCAACCCAATGATCACCACGATTCCCGTAAGGGCTTTTGGTGGAGCCATATTGAATGGATGTTTCGTGAGGTGCCAGCGGAGGCAGAGATTCCCCGTTTCACCAAAGATATTGCGGATGATCCGGTGTATCAGTTTCTTGACAAGTACTTTCTACCAATTCAGGTGGTCTTGGCCATTGTTCTTTACCTCTGGGGCGGTTGGCCATTTGTGGTTTGGGGAATTTTTGTGCGTCTTGTAACGGTCTATCACACCACTTGGCTGGTGAATAGTGCCACCCATGCCTTTGGCTATCGCACGTTTGAAACCACGGATCACTCAACGAATTGCTGGTGGGTCGCCCTGTTAACCTTTGGCGAGGGTTGGCATAACAATCACCATGCTTATCAATATTCGGCACGCCATGGGTTGCAGTGGTGGGAACTGGATCTGACGTGGCTCACCATTCGCTTGTTGCAATTGCTGGGTTTGGCTACGAAGGTGCGTTTGGTAGAAGCACCAGCAGCCTCTTCCCAAGAATAGAGCGCAATGCGGGTTCTCATTCTCGGTTGCGGTTATACGGGAACGTGGTTGGCGCGATCGCTCCAAGCCCAAGGCATTGATGTGGTCATTACCAACCGTCGGGGAGAGCCGCCGCCAGAACTCAGCACTGTTCCTTGTTTTCCCTTTACATGGGAGCAGCAGGGGGAGCAAGTTCCCTTAGCACCAGCCGCCCTTGAGGGGGTAACCCACATCCTCAATAGTATTCCTCCCGATCGCCAAGGGGAGGATGCGGTTGCGCTGGCACTGTTGCCGCAGTTAGAGAAACTGAATCTGCACTGGTTTGGCTACCTTTCGACAACGGGGGTCTATGGCGATCGCCAAGGGGGCTGGGTAGATGAAACCACACCCGTCAATCCCCAAAATTTGCGTTCACAACACCGCGTCAGCATTGAGCAAACCTTTCTCAACTCCAATCTGCCCACCCATATCTTTCGACTCCCCGGCATCTATGGCCCCGGAGAAGGACGCAATCCCATTGCTCGTATTCTCAAGGGTGATGTGCAACTCATTGATAAACCGGGGCACTACTTCTGCCGTATTCATGTGGTCGATATTGTCCAAACCCTTGAGCGATCGCTGGCACAACCCACGCCGCAGGAAATCTATAACCTCAGTGATGATCAACCCTCAGAGTCGCTCCCTGTTCTACTCGAGGCCTATCGTCTTTTGGGTCGCCCAGCCCCACCAGCCATCCCGTTAGAGGCAGCCAATCTGAGTCCAATGGCTCAGTCCTTTTGGCGCGAATCCCGCCGAGTCCGCAATGACAAAATCAAGCGGGTTTTAGGCGTTCAGCTCCGCTATCCTTCCTACCGCGAGGGGTTACTAGCGATCGCCAGCGAATTAGGTCTTTGAGACGGCCTGCCATCCCCTGTGAGAAATAGGCACCTTATAATACCTAAGGATTCGGTCGCCGTCGCTGGAGAAACTCAGGAATGTCTAACTTCGGCTTGGCTTCAACCTCTGGTTGTGTTGCGGGGGCTTCCGGGGGAGGCGATGCCGTCGTTAGGGGGCGGTTCGTTAGGGGTGTCGTTTTGGTTGTGGCACGGGTGCGGCTAATGGGTTCACCACTAAAGCCAGTGGCAATAACGGTGACTTGAACTTCCCCTTGCATTTGGGGATCAATCACCGCACCGAAAATGATATTGGCGTTAGCATCGGCCACATTGTAGATCACCTCGGCAGCGGCATTGACCTCATGGAGGGTGAGATCTGTGCCCCCCGTAATATTGAAGACAACGCCCTTGGCACCCTCAATCGACCCCTCCAGTAGGGGCGAAGAAATTGCACTGACGGCAGCTTCCGTAGCTCGTGACTTGCCAGAGGCAATACCAATACCCATCATGGCAGAACCGGCATCAGCCATCACCGAACGAATATCGGCGAAATCAACGTTAATCAGCCCCGGCAGGTTAATAATGTCGGAAATCCCTTGAACCCCTTGGCGCAGGACATCATCGGCCACTCGAAACGCATCCTGAACCGATGTTTGCTCCGAAATCACTGAGAGAATCTTGTCATTGGGAATCACGATGAGGGTGTCAACACGACTTTGCAGGGCTTCGATTCCTTCATCCGCTTGGCTCGCTCGACGACGACCCTCAAAGGTAAAGGGACGGGTGACGACTGCAACAGTTAGGGCGCCCTGTTCCTTAGCCACTTCAGCCACAATTGGGGCAGCGCCAGTGCCGGTACCACCTCCCATGCCGCAGGTAATGAAAATCAAATCGGCATCCTTGAGTGCCGCAGCAAGGTCTTCGCGGGATTCTTCGGCCGCTTTTTGACCAATGGCGGGGTTGCCACCGGCGCCGAGACCACGGGTGAGTTTCTGGCCAATTTGCAGGCAGCGGTGGGCCTGGGATTGGGCGATCGCCTGCGCATCAGTATTGACGCACCAAAATTCAACACCCGCCACATTACTGGCAATCATGCGGTTGACTGCGTTGCCACCGCCCCCACCGACACCAATCACTTTGATGCGCGCTGCTGAAGTTTCCACCAAGCTGTCATAACTCCTTAACACATCGGTTGGTGCGCCATGGCCATTGTCGCCAGATGCAATGCCTACCTCTCCCGAAACAAAGGAGGCGGGGACTTCAGAGGGAACAGGTTCCGTAGGCCACTGTTGATCTGACTCCATAACGCAACTGTCTTCACCCATGATAAATATGGGGCAACTATATCATGAACTCTAGCAAAGGCATCGGCAACACCCCACAAAATAATCCTTAAACCTAACTCAGGGGAGAGCGGGCTTTGGCCAACAGACCGTGCTTGGGGGCAAAAATCATCGCCAGCAAAAAAATCACTGTTTGCAGGACAACAATACAGCCACCTGTTGACGCATCGAGATAGTAACTGAGGTAGGTTCCCAATAAACTGCCAAGGCCACCCACCGCCAAGGCAATGAGTACCATGATGCCAAAGCGATCGCTCAGCAAATAGGCCGTTGCCCCCGGTGTAATTAGCATCGCCACGACGAGAATAATGCCCACGGTTTGCAGGGCAGCCACGGTGGTGAGGGACAGCAGCGCCAGCAGGAGATAGTACAGCAGCGTCGTATTCAGGCCAATGGTGCGGGCATGGGTCGGGTCAAAGCAAAAGAGAATCAAATCCCGATGCAGTAGGGCGATCGTGATCAGTGTCATGAGGCTCACAATCACTGTTTGCCAGAGGTCGCGATCGCTAATCCCCAAGACATTCCCAAAGAGAATATGCATCAGGTCAACACTACTGGCGGTCTTCGAGAGCAGCACTAACCCCAAGGCAAAAAAGCCCGTAAACACCAAGCCAATGACTGTATCCTCCTTCACCCGTGTCTGCTGTTGAATAAAGCCAATGAGGGTCACGGCCATCAGACCAAAGACAAAAGCCCCCAAAGCAAAGGGCAGCCCCAGCCAGTAGGCCAAGACCACACCGGGCAAGACCGCATGGGACACCGCATCCCCCATCAAGGCCCAGCCCTTTAGGGTTAAAAAACAGGACAATACCGCACACACACAACCCACAAGGGTGCTTACCCCCAGCGCCTTAACCATAAATGCATGTTGCAGTGGCTCCAATAGCCAAGTGATCATCATTTGTCCTCTATGCCTGAAAAGTATGATAAGGTGCTGCCAGTACAGTCGGAGTGCGGTTCTCGTGGATGGCATCCTTTTGCTGAACCCTTGGTGGATAGGTATTTTGCTCAATACCGTCCTTGGGGCGATCGCCCTCCTTACACGGCAAAAATTACTCACCCTAGCAGGTCTCTTCCATGCGTGGCTCCTCGGCGTGCTGATTTGGGGCACCTTAGGCTGGCAGGGCTATCTGATTGTCATGGTCTATTTCCTTGTCGGTTCAGCCGTCACCCGCATTGGCATGGCCGAAAAAGAGGCCGCAGGCATTGCTGAAAAACGCGCCGGGGCGCGCGGCCCAGAGAATGTCTGGGGATCAGCCTTTACAGGCACCCTCTGTGCACTCCTTGCTCTCCTGCTACCCCAATGGCGGGAGTTATTTTTGGTGGGGTTTGTGGCCAGTTTTAGCACCAAGCTGTCAGACACCTGTGCCAGTGAAGTGGGCAAAGCCTATGGTCAGCGCACCTTTCTCATTACCACATTGCAACCAGTGCCCCGAGGGACAGAGGGAGCGGTGAGTTTAGAGGGAACACTGGCCGGTCTAATTGGTGCCACCGTGATTGCTGCGCTAGGCTGGAGTGTGGGCTTGATGGGGGCGATCGCCCTCCCCATTTGTCTCCTTGCTGCTTTCCTAGCCAACCTTGTGGAGAGTCTCGTGGGAGCCACCCTTCAGGAACGCTACACTTGGCTGAGTAATGAAATCGTTAACGGCATCAACACAACGGTGGGGGCTTTGGTGGCAATGGTAGCCGTTTTTATCGCTTCGTAAGCGTTGTAAGCGGGCTGTTAGTGACCTAGGGATTTACCTCGTTTGATTTATTGACATTTATCAAATTTTTTAGGTATGAACAAAGTTTTAGACTGGCTTGACTCATTGCTAATTCAAAACTCATTTCAAAGAGAGGTTCGTCGCTGGTTTCGAGATAAAGGCGATAGTACCTTGCGGCTTGATTATCCACTTGATGCAGAGAGCATTGTCCTAGATGTGGGGGGATATAAAGGAGACTTTACTGCTCTCATTCATGAGAAATTCAATTGTCGAGTATTTGTTTTTGAACCGGTTTCAGTCTTCTATCATATTTGTAAGCAACGGTTTACTGGTAATGCAAAGATTATTGCCCTGAATTATGGACTGTCTGACGCCGATAAAATTTCTCAAATTCACATAGCTGAGGACTCGTCAAGTTTTTATAAAAGAAATTCAAAAACATCAGAGGAAATAGCCCAACTACGAAACTGTGCTACTGTTTTCAAGGAGCTTGGTATCGAAAAAGTAGATTTGATGAAAATTAACATTGAAGGAGGAGAGTATAATTTAGTGAAAAAGCTCATCGATTCTGATTTAATAGAAAAGATAAAATATCTTCAGATTCAGTTTCATAATTTTGTTGAGAACGCAGAGGAAAAGCGTCAGAATTTACGCTCTCAGCTAACAAGAACTCATATTGAAATGTGGAATTATGAATTTGTTTGGGAAAGCTGGCGCTTAAAGAGCATTTGAGTTTTAACCTAGAAAATCATGCAATGACAAAGCAAAGATTAACTGGTCTTTTTGTCTATCCTGATATTCCCACAGCCGTATTTTTTGATCCGAATGGATCTCCAGACGGGCTAACACAGCCTTGGGTTGCCCTGCGGGAGGGGTTTCGTGCTCAAGGCGTTGAACTTGTTGGCCTTGATGAATGCTGTCATGACCCCGATTTTGAACTCCATCTTAATGTTCAAGCTCCCCGCTCTAAGTCTCCAAAGTTTGTAATTCTCGCTGAACATCCCTTGATCTATCCAGCCAATGGGCAGCGGTTCTTATTGCGTCGCTATCAAAGTGTGTTTACTTGGAACCCTGATCTAGCTATCAAGCAGGCTCAGCAAATTCAACTGCCTCACCCGTTCAAGATAACAGGTGGTGTAGATGGCTATGGGCAACGTCCTCAGTTGGTTGTTTTAATCAACAGTAATAAGGCTTTGGCTTGGTGGGCTCCCTCTCAAGATCTCTACCGCGAGCGGGTCAGAGCTATTCGCTGGTTTGAACGTCATGCACCACAGGACTTTGCCCTTTATGGTCACGGTTGGAATCATTCAGCCCAACAGCCCGTGGTAGGAGATATCATTCACGCCTTAGAAAAAAGGTGGATTCACAGACCATTGCCCCCATTTCCGTCTTGGCGGGGCATTGTGCTCACAAAGAGTGAAGTATTACGACAGTCCCGCTTCTCGATTGTCTATGAGAACGCGATTTTTCGTGGTTACATCACAGAGAAAATTTTTGATGCCTTTTGCGCCGGGAACGTGCCGATCTACTGGGGGGCACCAGACATTACCGACTACATTCCTAAGGCTTGTTTTATTGACCGTAGAGAGTTTTCTTCCTACGACTCTTTATACAACTTTCTCAAGACGATGCCAGAAGAGATCTATAAAGGCTACCAGCAAGCGATTTGGAATTTTCTGCACTCTCCCCAAGCACAGCGGTTTTCTATTGCTCACTTTGTGCAGACCATTGTTCACGGCATTTTGGATCAAGTCAACGCTAGTCATAAACACTCGGAATGATGATCTTTGTCAATCTTATCGGTGGCCTTGGCAATCAGATGTTCCAGTATGCTGTAGGAAGGGCTTTGTCTATGACTAGGGGAGTGCCCTTGCGTTTAGATATTTCCGATTTTGCAAGTTACCAGCTTCATCAAGGGTTTGAGCTACATCGTGTATTTTGCTGTGAGGCTCCGATTGCTTCTCTTGAGGATTTGAAGTCTGTTTTGGGGTGGTGGGGGGTACCAAAAATCAGGAGAGCGATCGCCAACCTTAGACTTTCAGCACTATGTAAGGGACGACTAATTCTTGAACCTCACTATCACTATTGGGAGAAAATTCATTCTGTCCCCGACATTGCCTACCTTCAGGGCTACTGGCAATCAGAAAAATACTTTAGCAAAATTGCTGACGTTCTACGGGAAGATTTCAAGTTTAGGAAACCCTTGTCAGAAATAAATGCTCAATGGGCAGATAAAATTACCCAGTGTCATTCGGTCAGTCTTCACATCCGACGTGGGGATTATATTTCTAATTTAACGACACACAAAGTTCATGGTGTCTGTAGCCTTGATTACTATCACAGAGCAGTTGAATATATCACTACCCTTGTCGCTGATCCTGTATTTTTCATTTTCTCAGATGAAATTGAATGGGCAAAATCAAACTTAGAGATCTCGCACCCTGTTTACTATGTGGAAAATAATACTGGTCAGGAGAGCTATAATGATATGCGATTAATGAGTCTATGTCGTCATCATATTATTGCCAACAGTACATTTAGTTGGTGGGGAGCTTGGCTAAATAATAGCCCTGAAAAAATTGTAATTGCTCCTCAAAAATGGTTCGCCACATCTGATAAAGATGACTCGGATTTAATTCCAAAGACTTGGATTAGAATTTGAGATGATTTAGTTATTGTTAATGATGAATATACACAATAGTCCGACTATTTCAGTTATTTTACCAGTTTTTAATTCTGACCAATATATTGAATTAGCTATAAATTCTATTCTTGATCAATCCTTTAATGATTTTGAATTCATTGTTATTGATGATGGTTCTTCAGATAATTCCTTTGAAATTTTATCAAATTATGCAAAACTTGATGCTCGTATTCATTTAATTCGTCGGGATAATCAAGGTTTGATTTATACAATGAATCAAGCAATTGAACTTGCTAAGGGTCAGTATATCGCTAGAATGGATGCAGATGATTTGACTTTACCTAACAGGTTAGAAAGTCAACTTGAATTTCTAGAAAAAAATAAACTACATCTTTGTGGCTCATCTGTTCAGCTCATTGGGGCAGCGATTGGTTCTTGGCACTATCCTCCTTCCCATGAAGGTTGCGAAATTGAATTGTTATTTGGTGTACCTTTTGCCCATCCATCTGTAATGGGTCACTCCAGTGTTTTCAAAGAACTGAGGTACTCCTTTGAGTGGTCACTGGTGGAAGATTATGATCTCTGGCAGCGGGCATGGGCGGCAGGGTTCAAGATGGGGAATGTGCCAGAGGTGCTTCTGCAGTACCGAGTGCATCGCAAACAAACCTCCAGCCTTTATCGTCGGCAGCAAGCTCAAAATAGTCAACGGATTCGTTCGCGCCACTGGCAACAACTACTGAGTGCCAAGCTAGGAATTTCAGCAACTGAGGCTCAAGAAGCAGAGAAAGATTTGTGGAAAACATTCCAACTCCTGCGGCAGTTAAAGCAATGTTATAAAGGAACAGAAGCAGAAAAAATTCTCCACCATGCCTTCCCACGCCTTTGTTACCACCGTTTTCATAGTTGGGTTTTAGATAGAACAAGCTAGTTGAGTAGCTCAAGACCACATTTCTGGAGTGATCATGTTTTTTAGTGTCGTAATTCCTACCTATAATCGCTTGCCCATTCTAGAAAAGTGTGTTCGCGCGATCGCCCATCAAACGTGGAATCCAGACTTAGGCATTGAGGGCTATGAGGTCATTATTGTTGACGATGGCTCAACAGACAACACCATTGAGTGGCTTGAGGCACATCGTGAAGCGTTTCCCTGTGTCCGCTGGTTTCAACAGGAACATCTGGGTCCGGCAGCGGCTCGTAACTTAGGTCTGCAGGTGGCCAAGGGTGACTGGATTATCTTTATTGATAGTGACTTGGTGGTGACGGAAACGTTTTTAGAAGCCCATGGGAAGTGCTTAACTCAAGAAAAAGAACGTCTTGGCATTGAGGATATTGCTCAGGTTCCTGCTTTTTCCTATGGTCGTGTGATTAATACCTGTAATTTTGAAGACCCAACCTCAGAACCCTATAAAATTGTTGATTTTTCAGCCGCCTATTTTGCAACGGGAAATGTGGCGATCGCCCGCCATTGGTTGGAAAAAGCAGGCCTCTTTGATACCCAGTTTCAACTCTATGGCTGGGAAGATTTAGAACTAGGGGTGCGCCTCAAGAAATTGGGTTTGCGATTGCTGAAGTGCCCCGCAGCCGTTGGCTACCACTGGCATCCCCCCTTTTCCCTCAGTCAAGTGCCCACCCTGATTCAGAAAGAGATTGAAAGGGGACGAATGGGGGTCTTGTTCTATAAAAAGCATCCCATTTGGGAAGTGAAGCTCATGATTCAAATGACGCCCTTTCACTATTTCCTTTGGGCCATCCTATCCCTCGGCGGCATTCTCAATGAAAAAACACTGGCGCCCCTGTTGCAATGGCTGATTAATATCGGTCGCCCTCAAGATGCCTTGGAAGTGGCTCGTATCTTTTTGAACTGGTATAATGTGCGGGCAGTCTACTCAGCCTATCAAGAGCAAACACCGCAGCAGCAGCATTGAGCTTTCGTGGGAGTTATGTTAACCCTGTCTCCAGAGCTAAAAGCCCGTTTGGCAACGCCATTGCAGATTGGCTCTGTTACGGTCAATAGTCGGGTCTTGCAGTCCCCGTTGGCCGGGGTAACTGATTTGGTGTTTCGGCGATTGGTGCGCCGTTATGCCCCCGACTCAATGATGTACACGGAGATGGTCAGTGCTTCGGGGTTGCACTATCTGAAAACATTGCCCCGGATCATGGAAGTGGATGCCAATGAGCACCCCATTAGTATTCAGCTTTTTGACTGCCGCCCTGATTTTCTAGCGGAAGCAGCGATAAAGGCGGTGGCTGAAGGGGCGGATACGGTAGATATCAATATGGGCTGCCCCGTGAATAAAATTACGAAGAATGGCGGTGGTTCTTCGCTGCTGCGGGATGTGCAAACGGCAGCAACAATTGTGCGGACGGTCTCCAAGGCGGTGCCTGTGCCGGTTACGGTCAAAACCCGCATTGGTTGGAGCGATCAGGAGATTAATATCCTTGACTTTGCCAAGGCGATGGAAGATGCTGGCGCTGCCATGATCACAGTTCATGGGCGAACCCGTGCCCAAGGCTTTAATGGCCCAGCTCGCTGGGAGTGGATTGCGCGGGTGAAGGAGCGCGTCAGTATTCCCGTGATTGCCAATGGCGATATTTTCTCGGTGGAAGCGGCGGTGCGCTGCCTAGAGCAAACTGGGGCGGATGGGGTGATGTGCTCGCGAGGAACGATGGGTTATCCCTTCTTGGTGGGGGAAATTGATCACTTTTTGAAAACCGGGGAATTGCGGCCTGCGCCAACGGTGGTTGAACGTCTGCACTGTGCGCGGGATCATCTCATTGCCCTCTGGGAATACAAGGGGGAACGGGGGATTCGCCAAGCCCGTAAACATTTGACGTGGTACGCCAAGGGCTTTGCTGATGCCGCAGAACTGCGCAGTGAATTGTGTCGCATTGAAACCCTAGAGGCTGGTTTAGCCCTGCTGGATGCAGCAATTGAGCGCTTGCAGGTAAGTTCAGACACCGAGGCGATCGCGGCCTAAATACCTAAACAAATGAAAAAAAGATTTGTGTTGCGCAACAATTCCGCAAAAATTTCGTAAAAAAAGTCCCTAGAACCCACGGGTTATAATGAAAGTGTAGGTGTGAGCAGGCCAAAAAAGAGTGATGAGGCTTGGCCTACAAAAAGTTCATTTGCATTTCTTGTTTGATCGCAATCGCTTAATCTCTTGCGTATTTTCTAGCATTTGCAGTTAGCAGGTTCTTGCTGGTTTGAAGGGGCGATCGCTATTGGTGAAGGGCGATCGCGAGAAATTGCTGCACACTTGATGAGGAACATTGATTATGAACTGTACACGCTACACAGAATTGCCCGAAGCGGCATGGCGAGAATTTACGGGTGGTGATTGGGTCGATCGCATTGATGTGCGCGACTTTATTCAACGCAACTATACCCCCTACGCTGGGGATGCCTCCTTCCTCACAGGCGCTAGCGATCGCACCCAACAACTATGGGCAAAAGTGCGCGACCTGATGGCACTAGAGCGCGAAAAAGGGGTGCTCGATGCCGATACCAGTGTCCCCTCTTCGATTACAGCCCACGCACCGGGCTACATTGATCGCGAGTTGGAGCAAATCGTTGGCCTGCAAACCGATCAGCCCCTGAAACGGGCGATTATGCCCTTTGGTGGCATTCGCGTTGTTGAAACCTCCCTCAAGGCCTACGGCTACGAATTGGATCCGCACACGAAGGAAATCTTCACCAAATATCGCAAAACCCATAACGATGGCGTCTTTGATGCCTACACACCCGAAATGCGCCGCTGTCGTAAATCGGGGATCATTACGGGACTGCCGGATGCCTATGGCCGCGGTCGGATTATTGGTGACTATCGCCGCGTGGCTCTCTATGGGGTAGATCGCTTGATTGCCGACAAACAGGCACAGCAGGCTTCCCTAGAAGTGGATGTCATGGACGAAGAAACCATCCGCCTACGGGAAGAACTCTCAGAGCAAATCAAAGCCCTCAATGAACTCAAGGAAATGGCCGCCAGCTATGGCTTTGATATTTCGCGGCCAGCGGCCAATGGCAAAGAGGCGATTCAGTGGCTCTATTTTGGCTACCTTGCGGCTGTCAAAGAACAAAACGGCGCCGCCATGTCCCTTGGGCGGGTCTCCACCTTCCTCGACATTTACTTTGAACGGGATTTGCGCCACGGCACAGCCACAGAAGCTGAGATCCAAGAATGGATTGACCACTTTGTGATGAAACTGCGGATGGTGCGCTTCCTGCGGACGCCGGAATACAATGAACTCTTCTCTGGCGATCCCACATGGGTCACGGAATCCATTGGTGGCATGGGTCTTGATGGTCGCCCATTGGTGACGAAAACCAGCTTCCGTATTCTGAATACGCTCTATACCCTTGGGCCTGCCCCCGAACCCAACTTGACGGTGCTGTGGTCGGAAAACTTGCCAGAGGCCTTCAAACGCTTCTGCGCCCAAGTTTCCATTGACACCAGTTCGATCCAATACGAAAACGATGACTTGATGCGTCCCTACTGGGGCGATGACTACGCGATCGCCTGCTGTGTCTCAGCGATGCGGGTCGGCAAACAAATGCAATTCTTTGGGGCACGGGTGAATTTAGCCAAAGCCCTCCTCTACGCAATCAATGGCGGTCGGGATGAAGTCTCTGGCCAGCAAGTGGCACCGATGTTTGCGCCGATTACAGGCGACACCCTGAAGTGGGAAGAAGTGCTGCCGCGCTTTGAACAGATGATGGCTTGGTTGGCGAAGGTGTATGTCAATACCCTCAACGTCATCCACTACATGCACGATAAGTACTGCTACGAGCGGCTGGAGATGGCGCTCCACGATCGCGATGTCTTTCGCACCATGGCCTGTGGTGTGGCGGGTCTATCGGTGGTGGCGGATGCCCTCTCGGCCATTAAGTACGCCGAGGTGAAAGTGATCCGCAATGCCGAAGGGTTGGCGGTGGACTACGAGATTAAGGGTGATTTTCCGAAGTACGGCAACAACGACGATCGCGTGGATAGTCTCGCGGTGTGGGTCGTGGAAACCTTCATGAATGAAATCCGCAAACACAAAACCTACCGCAATGCCGTGCCTACGCAGTCAATCCTGACGATTACCTCCAACGTCGTCTATGGCAAGAAAACCGGCAATACTCCCGATGGCCGCAAAGCCGGTGAACCCTTTGCGCCGGGCGCCAACCCCATGCACGGTCGCGATACGAAAGGGGCGATCGCCTCACTGGCATCCGTGGCCAAGTTGCCCTATGTCCATGCCCAAGATGGCATCTCCAACACGTTCTCCATCGTGCCCAGTGCCCTTGGCAAGACACGGGAGGATCGAATCAGCAACTTGGTGAATCTGCTGGATGGCTACATCCACGACCAAGGCTTCCACCTCAACGTCAACGTGCTTAACCGCGAAATGTTGTTGGATGCCATGGATCACCCTGAACTGTACCCCCAACTCACCATCCGGGTGTCGGGCTATGCGGTGAACTTTATCAAACTCACCCGCGAACAACAGTTGGATGTGATTAACCGCACCTTCCATGAACGCTTTTAGGCTCATCTTTAGGCTCTTTAGGCGAACTGCCGCCTAGATGAACGTCGCGTCCTCTACCTCGGTTGCTCTGGCGATCGGGGTAGATTTTTTATGGTGCTAGCGTGTGGTGTTTGCGTACATTGGTGAATCTCGTTAATCTTCCCTTTTTCTATAGCCATGCTGCGGGCGATCGCGCCTGCTTGTTACTCCATGGCTTGGGGGGTGGGGTTTATGAACTGCAACTTTTGGGAGAGGTTCTCTACAAAGCAGGCTGGACGGTTCAGGGCATCCTCTATCCGGGGCACGATCGCCCCAGTGCCCAAATGCCCGCCTCGACATGGCCGCAGTGGTATGAGGCAGTAGTGACAGCCTTTAAGACCTTACGAGACAGCCATCGCACGGTTGCCGTGGTGGGCTTTTCCACTGGGGGAACGCTAGCCCTTCATCTTGCCTATGAGTATGCCGTTGATTCTCTTGTACTCCTTGCCCCCTTTTTGCGCATCTATCGGCCTTGGTTTTGCCCCGTCGCTCCAGAGAGGCTTGTGCAGTCCGTTGGCCAGTGGATTCCCTTTGTGCCTCGGCGCAGCCTACCAATCCGCGATCGCCCCCTACGCCAAGCAGCAGAAGCCGCCTGCTTTTTCAAAAGTTTCAACCTGCAAGCGGTGCGCAGTGCCCTTGAGCTGATTGCCCAAGTGGAGCGGGAACTGCCGCTGATCACAACGCCAACACTGATTCTGCAAAGCCTTGCTGACACGGTCGTTGACCCCCAAGGGGCGCAGAGGATTTATGAACACCTAGGCAGCCCCGAAAAGGAATTGCACTGGTTCAAGGAGTCGGATCACTTGCTCCCCCTTGATGTCGAGCGAGAACAGGTATTCGCCAAGGTGGTCGCCTTTTTGGGAAGATAGTTGCAGTTGGTTACTTGCCCTGCCATGGAAACATTGGATCTACGGGGAACGCCCTGTCCTTTGAACTTTGTGCGCACAAAACTGCGACTGCAACAGTTGCCCCCCCAGCAGCCCCTTGAGGTGTGGTTGGATGCAGGAGAACCCATTGAGCAGGTGCCCGATAGTTTGCGCATGGCGGGCTACGATGTCCTTGGGATTGAGCCACGGCAGGACTATTTTGCCCTTCAGGTGCAGCGTCCGGCATGAGTGATCTGGTGGGCTTGGTGCGGGCTGTTCAGGCCAATTACTACCGTGTCCGCCTGCGGGAAGCCACCAATGGTATTGAGGAGTTACTGTGTGTACGCCGCGCCCGCCTCAAGAAGATGGGGCAACAGGTGTGTGTGGGGGATTGGGTAGTGGTGAGCCATCCCGACTGGCAAGGACACCGCGGAGCGATCGCTGAGATTTTGCCCCGCCGCAATCAATTGTCACGCCCAGCGATCGCCAATGTCGATCAAGTGTTGCTCCTTTTTGCCTTGGCTGACCCTCCTGCTGATGTCCATCAAATTAGCCGCTTTCTCTTGACCGCCGAGGGATTGAATGTCGAAATTCAGGTGCTTTTCACCAAAGCGGATTTAGTTTCTGCGCAAGAGCAACAGCAGTGGCGCGATCGCCTGCATCAATGGGGCTATCACTGCCATGTCCTCAGTCTCACCCAAGGAAGCGACTGGCAACATCTGCATCCCCACCTCGCCGATAAGATTACAGTTGTCTGTGGCCCGTCGGGGGTAGGCAAAAGTAGCTTGATCCGCCATCTGACACCTCGGGAAGATATTCGCGTCGGTGCGGTCTCGGATCACTGGCACCGGGGGCGGCACACCACTCGCCATGTGGAACTCTTTCCCCTGCCAGCGGGGGGCTGGATTGCCGATACACCGGGCTTTAATCAGCCGGAACTGCCCCAAGACCCCCAGCAATTGGCGGCGGCTTTTCCGGAGATTCGCCAACGGCTGAGCAAGGATCGGTGTCTCTTTGATAACTGTCGCCACGATCAGGAACCGGGCTGCTGTGTACGCGGTGATTGGGAGCGCTACCTCCTCTACATTGAGTATTTGCATGAGCTAGAAACAATGGCCAGTTTAGAGCCATCCTTAGGGAAGGCACCCCCAGTGAAGGCCAAGAGTGACCGCCAAGGGCAGCAGCGCCTTGAACCCCTCTTGGATCCGAAAAAATATCGCCGCCGATCGCGCCGACAGCAGCATCAGCACCTCAATCCTATGGCTGAAGAAGTCCTCGATAGCGAACTGTGATGACGATGCCCCTTGTGTTAACTCTCATCCTGTTGAGTGTAACGGGTCTTTCCTTGGTAATCTGGCTGGTTTTGCTGCTGTTTTGGGGACAGTTTTGGCGCCCGGATCAGCGGCTACAGGGGGGAGACCTCAGGGCTTGGCCAAGGGTGGTGGTTGTCATTCCAGCTCGCAATGAGGCGGCGGTGATTGGCACCAGTGTGCGATCGCTCCTCGAACAGGACTATGCTGGAACCCTACATCTGATCTTGGTGGACGATCAAAGTAACGATGGCACAGGGGACATTGCTCGCCAAACGGCTTTGGAACTGGGCAAGGGCGATCGCCTAACGGTGATTGAAGGCACACCGCTCCCCTCCGGCTGGTCAGGTAAGCTCTGGGCGCTGTCCCAAGGCATTGAGGCCGCCCGAGCGTTTGATCCCGATTACTTGCTGCTCACAGATGCCGATATTGCCCACGATCGCCAAAATTTGCGCCAATTGGTCGCCCACGCCCGTCAGCAAAACTGTGCCCTTGTCTCGCTGATGGTGAAACTGCGCTGCCAAAGTATTTGGGAAAAATTGCTGATTCCCGCCTTTGTCTTTTTCTTTGCCAAGCTCTATCCCTTCCGCTGGGTCAACGATCCACAGCGATCAACGGCGGCTGCAGCGGGGGGGTGTATTTTGATTGATCCTCTGGCCCTGGACAAGATAGGAGGCATTGCCTGTATTCGCGATGCCCTAATTGATGATTGTTCCTTGGCAGCAGCGGTAAAGCGCGCAGGCTACCGCATTTGGCTGGGATTAACACCGACAACAGTGAGTTTGCGGGCCTACAATACCCTCAGCAGTATTTGGCAGATGGTGGCTCGCACTGCCTATACGCAGTTGTCCTATTCACCGCTATTGCTGGTGGGAACCGTGATTGGCATGACACTGGTGTATTTGTGGGCGCCCCTTGCCCTTGCTATCGGTCTGATCGGTCAGTCGCTACCCTTAGCCGTCATGGCGGGACTCACTTGGGGGAGCATGGCGATCGCCTACGGGCCAACGGTGCGTTTCTATGGCCTCAATAGGGCTTGGGCGTTGACACTGCCTGTGATTGCCTTCCTCTATACGCTGATGACACTGGATTCGGCGCGGCGCCACTGGCAAGGTCGGGGCGGTGCTTGGAAAGGACGGGTTTATCCCCGCAAGTCATAGATGGGGCGATAGGCCATGACAATCAGCGTGTCAGTGGGGTCAAGACTCTGAAAGTCTGAGGGACGAGGGTTGAGCAACACCTGCTGATTTTGGCGGCGAATCCCGATCAGGAGCAGCGGGTTCTCTGGATGGCGGCTACTGTACTCACTCATCCAAGCACTGAGGGCAGCAAAGGAGAGGCCACAGAGGGTAGTGGGATAGTGCCCTGGCTCAATGAAGTAAAACTCATTGGTGTGATCAGAATAGGTCAGGAGTTGCCGATAGACCTCGGACATTTGGCGAAAGAGGGCACTTTGAGCCAGAATCCCAGAACTATAGTCCTGACTCAAAATCACTTCATCCACCCCCGCTTCCTTGAGGTGGCGCTGGCGATCGCTATTCACCAATTCGGCCACCACATGAATATCCTGCTCTTGGCCAGGGGTTTTCTCTAGGTGCTTTACCGCAAGGGCAATGAGGGCATTTTTTTCATCGGGAGCTTCCATGTCGGCATCGGCAAGCAGAATAATGGCTTTGGCTTGGGGGGCATTGAGGCGCTCTAGGGTGCCATGGTGGGTAGGATCCCCTTGCACTACAAAGACATCCGGGCGCCCTTGGAATTCAGGATCCAGTGCAATCGGTTCAGCACATAAAAGCACAATGTCACGGGGATGGTAGGCGTTGGCGGCAATCAGTTGGCGGAGCACAAGGGGCGCCTTGGCATTCCAGTTGCAAATAATGATGTGGTTGCTAAAGGGTTTCATGGGTAGGGTTTGGCTAAGAGCTTGGGTGACAAAGTAGGCGGAAAATTTGCCAATCAGGGCACCAAAGGCAAAGGTGCCAAAAAGCAGTAGTACGAGCTGCAGGACTTGCCCTAGCAGGGTGCGCGGGCGATCGGGATACTCCCCCACCAAGGTAATCACTGCATTACTGAGGGTCTCCCAAGCGCGGCTCGGCGACTGAAGTGCCTCTTCGCTCCAGAGGAAAGCCACAATTAACAGCACCAGAATCGCGATCGCCCCTAGGGTAAGGAAGCGTTGAAGTCGCTCGTGCATTGGTTGGCGAGGGAAACATCACGTCTATTCTAAGATTCCGCCCCCTTGTAGAGTCTCCCAGATTCCAGTATCCTGACTGCTATACAACTCTTTTCCCTAAGGATGGAACCCCCTCGAAACAGCCAAAACTGCTTAATGACCCAATCACATCCCCTCAACAGGTCGATATCACTGGCAGAGGGGCGATTTATTCAGCATGATAGAAACAACATCGGCAGTAAAGGAGCAGTCTCTTGAATAAGCCTGACGACCCACAATGCCGACTCAGACTGTATATCTGGGGTTCCCCCTAGAAGAATAGCTGCAATGTCTGCCGCTGCCTTAGAAATTTTACTTGTGCTGCTGCTCATCATCGCCAATGGCATTTTTGCTGGTGCTGAAATCGCAGTGGTCTCTGCACGCAAGGTTCGTCTTGAGCAACTGGCAAAACGGGGTCAACGCAAGGCGAAGGTGGCTCTGAAACTTGCCAACTCCCCGAATAATTTTCTCTCGGCTATACAAATTGGGATTACCCTGATTGGGATTCTCAGTGGTGCCGTGGGCGGTGCCACCCTTGCCCAGCGGTTACAGGCTGCCCTCAGTCCCGTGCCATGGTTGGGTCAATACAGCCAGCCTTTGAGTATTGCCCTTGTGGTGACGGGCATTACCTATCTCTCCCTAGTGATTGGGGAGCTGGTGCCCAAGCGCATTGCCATGACGTACCCCGAGGCGATCGCCTGCAACATTGCCAAACCCATGACATGGCTGACGAAATTAGCGGCTCCGATTGTGCATTTACTCAGCGTCTCCACAGACACCATCCTGCAAGTATTGGGCATTACCACCATTGCTGACCAAACGGTTACAGAGGATGAAATTAAAGTCCTGATTGAACAGGGGGCACAGGCGGGTCTCTTTGAGGTGGCGGAGCAGGACATGGTGGCGCGGATTTTTAACTTGGGCGATCGCCCGATTCAGTCGATCATGACCCCCCGCACCGATATTGTGTGGCTGGATATTGAATCCTCGCTTGAAGAAATAGAAACAGAAATTCTGGCCAGTTCCCATTCGCGGTTTCCCGTGGCCGAAGAGACCATTGATCACTGCTTGGGAATTATTTCAGCCAAGGACTTTTTGGCCGCTCGTCTCACCCAGCAAGAGATTGACCTGCGCCAGCTTTTGCAACCAGCGCTCTTTGTTCCCGAAGGCCTACCGGCACTTGATGTCCTTGAACTCTTTCGTCAGTCGAGTCAACACATTGCCCTGATTACCGATGAATACGGGGGCATCGAAGGACTGGTGACGCTCAATGATCTCACGGAGGCGATTATTGGCACACTGCGCCACGACGAGGGGGAGGAACCGCAAATTATTCAGCGGGAGGATGGCTCGTGGCTATTGGATGGGTTGCTCTCGACCTATGAACTCAAGGAATTGCTGCGGCGGGAAAGTTTACCTGAGGAGGACACGGCCAACTACCACACCCTTGGCGGGCTAATCATTACGCTATTTGGGCGTATTCCCCAGTCGGGAGATTACATTGAAACCGATGGCCTGCGCTTTGAAGTGGTGGATATGGATGGCAACCGCGTGGATAAGGTGCTGGTGACCGAACTAGTGAGCGATGATGCCCTCGCCGATGACAGCAACCCCAAGGACAAGGATTAACGACGGCGCAGATGCAGATCCGCTACTGTACGTTGCAGCGATCGCCAGCGTTGTTGTCGCAGTTGATTCAGGGCGCGTTTCAGGGGTGGCAAGGGGGGCTGATCACCACCATAGCGCCAAGCCACATAGGCCTGCGTCAGGGTTTCAATGGCTCGCTGACTGACGGCATCAAGACGGCCAGCGGTTTGCAGCGATCGCGCGTATTCCCACGGAGTTTGATTGGGTCGCTTCGGTAATCCCTGCTGGGCGAGACCATCGAGCATTTGTACATAGAGGCGGGCGATCGGCGGCAGTTTTTGCAGGCGTTGACGATATCGCCACGTCTGGAGAGCGTACCACAAACCCCAGACCACAATGACGCCACCAAAGAGAATCAAAATCCCTTGGACAATCCCCCCCAGCCCTTGGCTAAACAGATCAAAGAATTTTTGCAAAGCAGTTTCGAGGGTAGCAAAGATAATGCCAAAAAATCCCGTCACCGGGGTCGGCAACCATCCCGTGACCCACTGCCAAAACTGCTGGAGGACGCTAAAGGTCTGATCTACCTCTAGGGTGGCTGGATAGAGATCGTGCCCCGGAATTGGATCAAAGAGAAACCAGCCCAAATTGGGAAAGTAGGCTTCCGTCAGGGCATAGGCATCGGTATTGCGAACCACATACAAGCCCGTGAAGGGGTTAAATTCCCCCGTTCCTAAACCGGTGACCAAGCGCGTGGGAATGCCAATACTGCGCAGTAACAGCGTCAACGCCGTGGAAAAGTGATCGGGATAGCCCCCCTGCCACTCAAACAGAAAGGCGGCCACCAAGTCTTGATCTGTGCCTAGTTCGGGAATGTCGGTTTTCAGGGCATAGGATTGCTTCAGGGCTTGGGTGAGGTAGAGAGCTTGCTCGTAGGGTTCGGGAATCGAGCGATCGGCCTTGGCAAGGAGGTCTTTGGCCAGCGCTTGCAGCCGTGGTTTCAGGTCAGGGGGGACTTCAAGGTAAAACTGATAGCCTACGGTGTGATTTAATTTTGGCGCTCTGCGCAACAGGGAGCGATCGCGCACGGGCACTTGGGAAATCACAGAATAGGTCAGCCCCTCGGGCAAGGGCACCGGCGCCCGCAGGCCACCCTCGGGGTCACGGGCAATTTCACGGGTGGGAAAATAGAGTTCGCGGGGTTCGTAGAGATGGGGAATCAGGTTACTAAACTCAGAGACAATGGTATAGGTCTGAATCACTTCCCGCGTCGGCATTTGGGAGAGTTGCTGTGGCAGCAGATAGCGAAAACTCCAAGGGGAACGCCGCAGCACTTCTGCCTTATCGTTGCGACTAATGCGCCAACCCCGCCCCGTATATTCATCAAAGGCAAGGACGCGCCAAAAGCCGGGGGCTTGCGATCGCACCCGCATTAACTCCCTAGGCGTCATGCTCCCGCCAAAGGTCTGATCAATCTCAGAGCCAAAGCCATAGTAAAAGTTCGGGTCAAAGGTTTGATTGGCCAGTTCCTCGCCAACACCACCACCACCACGGCCACTGACATAGCCCGGATTGATCACCCGGGTTTGGTCAAACTCCCCTGCCACTTGAATTTCAGCACTGACAGGCAAGGTGCGAATTTGATAGCCGGGGAAGCGCGGCAGCAGCACAAAGACCACCATCCCCAAGCCAAGAATCAGGGCAAAGAGGCCGACCCATTGCCGCCAAGGCAAGCGCAGGGATTTCAGGGTGGTGGAGAGTAGGCCAAGGCGCGAGCGGTAGTCAAGGACGAGTACGGGTAGGGCGATCGCCAGAAAGATGACCAGAAAAACCCCAAAGGTCATGGTTTGACTGAGGGTGGCCGCCACACTAATTAAAATCAGGGCAATGACCATTGAGTAGCCCAAATCTTTGCGGCGGGGCAGGTCAAAGCTATGGAGCACTTGCAGTTGAATCAAGAGTTCCGTCAGCAAAATCCGTGAATCCTGGTTCAGTGCTGCCAACCGCGCCAAAAAGACCGCTAATGCCGTCAACATCCCAACGGCGATCGCCAGCTTTGCCACCACATTTCTTTGTCGCCGTGCCCACCAACTCCAACTAAAGCCCGCAATGGAGAGGGGAACTGCCCAGAGACTATTGGCAGTATCCGCCGCCACATCGGTTGCCACTAGGCCAACAATCACCATGCCCAAGACCCCTAGGCGCAGCAGTAGGGAATCCTCAACATCCTTGGCGGGAGCTAGCATCGGGGAATTGGCAATGGGCTGTAACCAAGACTGAACCATCGAACAGCAGCGGCAAACAGTGCCCTGATCCTAACAAATCTCTTCCCCAGAAGCGGTGGATGCCTTGGCGGCGATCGCGTCCTCTATCAGCGGCTTGCAGCATGGCTTAAAAATCAGCCCCTGACGGCGCAAATCTACACCGAAGAGGAACTCCAATCGCTTTTGGGTCTCTCCCTTCCCCCAGGGCTAAAATCAGGGTTCAATCCTCTCAACAGGAGCAAATTCCTCTTGCTTAGCCGCCAGCGATCGCGGGAATGATGCTGACTTCGTCGCCATCCTTGAGGGGCGTTTCAATGCCATTGAGGAAGCGAATATCCTCATTGTTGACGTAGAAATTGACGAATCGCCGCAGTTGGCCACTTTCATCGCAGAGGCGCCCTTTAATGCCGGGGCAGTCCTGCTCTAGCTTTTCCAGAAGCTCAGCGATCGATTGGGCTTGACACTCCACCGTTGCTTGATCGCGGGTGAGCTTTTGCAAGGGCGTCGGAATCAAAACAGTAATAGCCATAGACCTCTACAAACCATCCATAAACTTCAACACAGCGTCGGGAAAACCGACTAGACCAATACCGGTTGCCAATCCAACCGTTCGAGGGTGCGCGATCGCTCTAAGGCACGCTCAAAGCTAGCCAACTTGGGTTGGATCGTCAGGGGTTGACCAATGTCGTTTTGCACTGCCTCTTGGGTTTTCAGGCCGTTGCCGGTGATATAGACCACCGTCACCTCTTCGGGGTCAATTTTGCCCGATTCCACCAATTTTTTAAGAACGGCAATTGTGGTACCGCCAGCGGTTTCCGTGAAAATACCTTCCGTTTCCGCCAGCAGCTTAATGCCGGCCACAATTTCTTCATCGGTGGCGGCTGCGATCGCCCCATTGGTTTTGCGGGCAATCTCTAGGGCATAGACCCCATCGGCGGGGTTACCAATGGCAATGGACTTAGCAATGGTGTTGGGCTTCACGGGTGCCACAAAATCCCGCCCCTCGGCATAGGCTTGGGCAATGGGGGAGCAGCCCACTGCTTGGGCACCACTACAGCGCACGGGTTTATCCGCCACCAGACCCACTTCCACAAATTCGCGGAAGCCCTTGTAAATTTTCGTGAACAGAGAGCCAGAAGCCAAGGGAGCCACAATGTGGTCAGGAAGCTGCCAGCCCAACTGTTCAATCACCTCATAACCGAGCGTCTTTGACCCTTCCGAATAGTAGGGGCGCAAATTGATATTGACAAACCCCCACCCGTGGGTATTCGCCACTTCCGAGCACAGGCGATTCACTTGGTCGTAGTTGCCCTCAACGGCCATTACCGTTGGCCCATAGATGAGCGTCCCCAAGACCTTACCCGCTTCCAGATCCGCTGGAATAAAGACACAGCAATCTAGCCCTGCATGAGCCGCGATCGCCGCCGTTGAATTCGCCAAATTGCCGGTACTGGCACAGGAGACGGTCGTAAAACCCAATTCCCGCGCCCGCGTCAACGCCACCGATACCACCCGATCCTTGAAGCTCAAGGTGGGCATATTCACGGCATCGTTTTTGATGTACAGATGCTTGAGTCCGAGTCGCCGAGCCAGCCGCTGGGCTTTGAGGAGGGGAGTCATCCCTGTGCCCACATCAATGGGGTTGGCCGATGTCACGGGCAAAAAGGGACGGTAACGCCAAATGGACTTTGGCCCCGCCTCAATCGTGCTGCGCGTTACGGCTGCCGCCAATTGGCTCAGATCGTACTTCACCTCTAGGGGGCCAAAACAGTATTCGCAGACATGAATGGCTTGGGGTTCGTACTCGGCGCCACACTCTTTGCATTTGAGGTGGGTAAAATAGGCGGTTTCGGTGGTAGAGGTCAACGTTGCGGTCATGGGTCTCAGCCTGCCTCAGACAAGTTGTTGACCATCCTAGCAGGGGGCGATCGCCCTGTCAAATATATCCGACTATTTTTATCGGGATTTGAATGGCCATAAAAATTCTCTCCGTTTTCCTTGGAGATGTGCTGCTAATCAGCGGTTGGCGCTATCCTAGGGCTTTTTGAGGCTTCAGCGAATGGGTGTATGCACGGTCACCCGCTTCGTGCCATCGGGAAATGTTGCTTCGACTTGTACTTCTGTGGGCATTTCCGGCACCCCCTCCATGACATCGTCACGGCTGAGCAGCGTTGTGCCATAGTTCATCAAATCAGCAACTGTGCGCCCCTCCCGCGCCCCTTCCAAAATGGCAGCAGAAATATAGGCCACTGCTTCGGGATAATTGAGCTTGAGACCCCGTGCTTTACGACGTTCGGCCACAAGAGCGGCGGTAAAAATCAGGAGCTTGTCTTTATTCTTGGGGGGACAGTTGCATCGTTCCTCAGGCTAAACACTCACTTTGGCCTCTATCTTAACTTGTAGCTTTGGTGCCCAGAAAATCAATGAGCGATAAAGTCAAACTGCGACAACACTATCTTGAATGGCGGCAGCACCTGAGCGATCGCGAGTGGCAAGATCGCAGTCAGCGCATTTGTCAGCACTTGCTTGATCATCCCCAGTTTCAACAGGCAACCACAGTGTTGACCTATGTGCCCCATCGCCGCGAACCCGACTTGCGCTTCCTCTGGTCACTCCCGAAACAGTGGGGCTTGCCCCGTGTCGTGGGTCAGGATTTGCGGTGGCATTGTTTTAATGGCAACCAAGACACTCTCCAGCAAGGACGCTATGGCCTTTGGCAACCGCCCCCCGAAGCGCCCCCGATTGATCCAGCGTGTGTTGATCTCTGCCTAGTGCCTGCCGTTGCCTGCGATCGCCAAGGCTACCGTCTCGGCTATGGCGCCGGTTTTTTTGATCGCCTCTTTGCCCACCCCGATTGGCAGCACGTGTGTCGCTGGGGAATTGTCTTTGAGTCAGCCCTTCTAGCAGAATTGCCCCGTGACCCGTGGGATCAGCCACTGCAAGCTATCTGCACTGAATCAGGCCTCTTGGCAATCAGCTAAAGCCCCAGTTTTGCCAACACCGGTTGCATTGAAACCACGTGTTTTCTCAAACCCAGTTCCTCAGGACGCAGGCCAAGGGCTAGACCCACCAGTTGCGGCAGATGGAGAATCGGCAAATTGAGGGTAACTCCCACCTGCTGGGCAATTTCTGGTTGGCGAGCATCCAGATTCAAATGACAGAGGGGACAGGGGGTGACAATGCAATCCGCGCCATGGGCGATCGCGCTCTGGAGTCGTTGTGCCGCCATGGCAAAACTGGCCGCCGTCGCATAGCTGGAAATGGGCCAACCACAGCACTGGGTACGTCCCTCATACTCGATGGGGGTAGCCCCAACTGCCTCAAACACCTGTTCCATTGAGGTGGGGTGAATTGGGTGATCAAAGGGCAGCCTCTCTTGGGCACGCAGCAGATAGCAGCCATAAAAGGCCGCACAGCGCAGTCCCTTGAGGGGACGACGGACGCGATCGCGCAACTCGTCAATGCCCACATCGCCGATAATCGCCCAGAGCAAATGCTTCACTTCTGTGGTGCCTTGGTAAGGAGCGCAGCCCTGTTGCGTCAACACTTGGTTAATTTCTGCCACGTACGCCGGGCGATCGCGCTGAAAGGTCTTGAGGCGTTCATCCACATGGCCAATCACCCCCTGACAGGTGCTGCAATGGGTCAACAGGGGCAAAGCCAACTGTTCGGCAAGGGCAATGTTGCGGGCATTGACGGTATCTTCTAGCAGCCACGAATTCTCCTTAAACGTGCCTGAGCCACAACAACTGGCTTCCTTCAGTTCCACCAGCTCGATATTCAACAGGGGGGCGATCGCCCGCGTTGAGAGGTCTAATTCCCGACAGGCCCCTTGAGCCACACAACCGGGATAATAGGCATAGCGTAAAGCAGACATACAACTTGAAACGCCTAAAATCTGCCCCTAGTCTAGCCAATCATCACAATCACTCGTGTGTCCTACTGCTCAGGTATAATCCTAGGATTTAGAAACCAATCCTTGTTTTTTAGTCAAAAGTCCGTGTTACCATAAACCAATTTCTTGCAGTTCTTTCAACAACCCATGCCATAGGAGTGTTATCTTGCGTTACTTATTTAGTTCGGAGTCCGTCACCGAAGGCCACCCCGATAAGATTTGCGACCAAATTGCCGATGCCATTCTGGATGCGCTGCTCACCCAAGACCCCCAAAGTCGCGTTGCCGCTGAGGTCGTCGTGAATACGGGTCTGGTGCTGATTACTGGGGAAATTACCACCAAAGCACAGGTCAACTACGTCAACCTAGCACGGCAGAAAATCCGTGAAATTGGCTACACTGATGCTGAAAATGGCTTTGCCGCCAATAGCTGTGCCGTTATCGTTGCCCTTGATGAGCAATCCCCCGATATTGCCCGAGGGGTGGACACGGCTCAAGAAGCACGGGAACGTCTCAGTGATGCCGAATTAGATCGCGTTGGCGCCGGTGATCAGGGCATTATGTTTGGCTATGCCTGCAATGAAACCCCTGAGTATATGCCCCTGCCCATTAGCTTGGCTCACCGCATGGCGCGTCGCTTGGCTGCTGTCCGCAAAACGGGTCAACTTCCTTATCTGCGTCCCGATGGCAAAACTCAAGTCACTGTCATCTACGAAGATGGCCAGCCGGTGGGCATTGATACCATCCTGATTTCCACCCAACACACGGCCACCATTGGTGACATCAGCGACGAAGCCGCCGTTCAAGAAAAGATTAAAGCCGATCTATGGGAAGCCGTCGTCAACCCTGTCTTTGCGGATCTGGCAATTAAACCCGATGACAAGACCCGCTTTCTCGTCAACCCCACGGGCAAATTTGTCATTGGTGGTCCTCAGGGGGATTCGGGACTCACAGGACGCAAACTGGTGGTGGATACCTACGGTGGTTATGCCCGTCACGGGGGCGGTGCTTTTTCCGGGAAAGACCCCACCAAGGTCGATCGCAGTGCTGCCTACATGGCTCGTTACATTGCCAAAAACATTGTGGCCGCAGGCCTAGCCGACAAATGCGAGTTACAGATTAGCTATGCCATTGGTGTGGCTCGCCCCATGAGCCTCTTTGTGGATACCTTTGGCACGGGTAAACTTGCCCCAGAGCAACTGCTGGAGTTAATTACAACCCACTTTGATCTGCGCCCCGCTGCCATTATCCAAACCTTTGGTCTGCGCCACTTGCCCCAGGAGCGCGGTGGTCGCTTCTACCAAGATGTGGCTGCCTACGGTCACTTTGGGCGTCATGACCTCGACCTACCTTGGGAAAAACTCGATAAAGTCGCCGATCTGCAAGCCGCTGCCGCTCAATTTCTAAGCGCAGTCTAGGAACATATTGGGGGGGATTTCTCCCCCCTGCACTACTGGGTGACTCGTTGCAGGCAGGTTTGTGCCGTGTTGGTGAGCATCTGGCGCACTTCGGGATTGACATTGGTCTGTACATCTTCACCGATCGCCTGAAATTCTGCCAAGGTGAGCGAGGATTGCAGTTCATTGATCACACAGGTACAGTAGGCATTGCCGTATTGCGCCATTTGCGGCACCTGTTGTTGCAGGGCAGTCGTACATTCACTGGTAAATCGGGAAACCACTTCTGGGGGGTAGGGAGCAGCGATCGCCCCCCCGCCGAGGGACACCGCACTTAAAACCGTCAAAGAGATGGATGATTTTTTGAGTAAAGACATTGTTTCTATCCTTCGTGTATCAAAGTTTCATGCCCATTCTTTAGGGACTTCTCTAGTCTAGGCAGGTTCCAGAGAATGTGCCACTTTGGGCGATCGCCACAAAACGCAGATTTACATTCCTAGGGGCAAACGTTAAAGTAGAGGATTGGACTACTACAACACCGTTCACCTTAGCCCTATGACCCTATACAACCCCTCTTTGTACGAAGAACCCATTTCCCAAAAGAACTTAACCGCTGCGGGTCGTTCCGATCGCTCCATTTTGGAATGGTTACAGCAAACGGGTCGATTAATTGCCCGTGATGCCAATGAGACAGACCCGATCGTGGATAGCACCCTCGATGATATGGGTGAAATTGAGGAATTTGTTGGTGACTCCTTGGGCGATTACGACGAAGAAGATGACCTAGGGCTTGAGGAGTAGGGCACCAATCCCCCTATTATCGGAGTGATGTGCTAGAGCTATCCCCATGCCCTCCACCAAAACCACGGCTGCCATTGAACCCCGTTGGCTGACAGGACAGCGACTTTTTGGCCTTCTCGCTATTGGCCTGCTCATGGCTAGCATTGCCTACGATACCGGAGCAAACCACTGGCAACAGCCGTTGAAAACCTTGACACTGCCTTGGTTGGTGAGCTTTGCCATCGTTGTAGGGCTAGGGATGGCGGTGGTGCCCCTGTTGCGGCGGTTGAAAACTGGGCAGATTATTCGCGAAGATGGTCCACAATCTCACCTGCAAAAATCGGGCACACCGACAATGGGGGGAATCTTTTTTGTGCCGACGGGGTTAGGTCTAGCCCTCCTGTGGACTGGAGTTGCGCAGGGGAAAGTATCCGCAACGGTGGGGGCGATCGCCCTCCTTGTTCTCTGGTATGCCGCCATTGGCTGGTGGGATGACTGGCAAGTTCTGCGGCGCAAATCCAACAAAGGGTTATCGGCGCGGCTGCGGCTCCTCCTTGAGGGCATTGGGGCAGCTCTTTTTTGTGCTTGGCTGGTGGGCAGTGATCCAACGGCAGCGGTGGTGACCGCGCCTTGGGGGTGGGTTTGGCCTTTAGGGATCGCCTTTATCCCTTTGGCGATTTTTGTGCCGATGGCGGAAGGGAATGCCCTCAATCTCACCGATGGTCTCGATGGTCTTGCCGCGGGCACGGCGGCGATCGCCCTCCTCGCTTTAGGCATGATTCTGACCGCCCATCCCGATTTGCAAATTCTGGCAGTGGTCATGAGTGGTGCCTGCCTCGGCTTTCTCTGGCACAATCACCATCCGGCACGGGTGTTTATGGGGGATACGGGTTCCCTAGCCCTTGGGGCACTCCTTGCGGGCATTGGCTTGGCCAGTCATCACCTCTGGGAACTGTTGATTGTCAGTGGTCTTTTCTTTGTGGAGTCTCTCTCAGTCATTGCCCAAGTGCTCTACTACAAAGCAACCAAAGGTTCCGATGGCGTGGGCAAACGGCTGCTGCGGATGGCCCCTCTACACCATCACTTTGAATTGGGGGGCTGGTCAGAACTGCGGGTGGTGAGTACGTTTTATGGGGTGGTTGCCCTCTTGGGACTGCTCTGTGGCCTCCTGCAATGGTTGGCTTGATGGGGGAAGTGCAATGAAAGCAGCAGTACTCTACGGCAAAGAAGATGTCCGCATTGAAACCGTCGCCGATCCCACGCCCGGTCCCGGAGAAGTGGTGATTCGTGTTCAGGCTGCCACTACCTGTGGTACCGATTTGAAGGTATGGCGGCGCGGCGGTCATGCACGGATGCTAACGCCACCGATTCTCTTTGGCCATGAAGCGGCCGGGGAAATTGTTGCCCTTGGGGCTGGGGTGACCGGCTGGCAGGTGGGCGATCGCGTGGTAGCGAATAATTCTGCCCCCTGTGGCCAGTGTTTTTACTGCCAACGCCAAGCCTTTTCTCTCTGTCCCCATCTGGAGTTTAACAATGGCACGTTTGCCGAGTATCTAAAAATTCCCGCCAGCATCGTCCGCCAGAATCTGCTGCCTATTCCGGCGTCCCTCTCCTTTGCCTTAGCTGCCCTCACCGAACCCCTCGCCTGTGTCCTCCACGGTGTGGCTCGCTCTGGCTTTGACCCCGCAATGGTTGAAACGTGGCCAAGTCCACCGCAAATTGTGGTGCTGGGGGATGGTGCCATTGGCCTGATGTTTATGGGGGTTCTGGCACAGCAGGGAGCACGGGTTCTCGCCTTTGGCGGTTCCGATCAGCGGCTGGCGATCGCCCGCACATTCGGGGCAGAGCAGATAGTAAATCATCACCAGTGCAGCGATATTCCTGCTGTGGTTAAAGACTGGACCCAAGGACGGGGTGCCGATATTGTCATTGAAGCCACTGGCGTACCTGAAGTCTGGGAAACGGCGATCGCCTGTGGTCGCCCCGGTGCCACCATTAACCTCTTTGGTGGCTGCCCCCGCGAAACTTCGATCCGCGTTGATACCGAACGCCTGCACTACGAAGAACTCACCCTCAAGGGGGTCTTTCACAACACACCCACATTTGTCCGCCAAGCCTTGCAACTGATTGCCAGCGGCACATTGCCTTTCGAGAAACTGATTAGTGGCCAAGCCCCCCTCACGGAGATTGAAAACGTCTTGCAAGGAATGAAGGCGCGCCAAGTGATTAAAGTAGCGCTGCAGCCCTAGCTATTCCCGCAGGAGCAAATAGTACAACTGCCCCGGTGTATTGATCAGACCCGCCCGCGCTTTGGCCACCTCCCCCGTGCCCATGAAAATATCGACACGACCCGGCCCGCGAATGGCACTCCCCGTATCCTGATCCAAAACAAAACGGCTGACGGGGGTTTGCTGCCATTGGCCTTGGGCTTTGAGGGGAATTTTCGTGTTGATCACCGCCAAGGCACCCGGAGGCATCAGGGACTTATCAGTGGCGATCGAACGCTCTGGAATCACCGGCGTTGAGAGACTGCCCGTGGGGGGGCGCCCTTGGGTATGTTCAAAAAAGACAAAGCTGGCATTGCGAGGTAAATAGCGATCTAACTCAGCGGGGTTGGCCTCAAAGTAAGCCATGAGGCGCGGTAGCGTCAGTTCCTCACGGGGAATTTTGCCATCGCGAATGAGTTCTTGGCCAATACTCGTGTAGGGGTGATTGGTCTTACCGGCATAGCCCACCGTAAAGCGGCGACCATCGGGCAGTTGCAGCTCAGCCGACCCTTGGACGTGAACCAGAAAGGCCTCTAGGCGATCGCGCAAATAGACCAGTTCCAGACCCCGCAAAGGCCCATTGCGCCACTGCTGACCATCCGCCCCTTCCAGTTCCAAGCGGGTTGGGTGCGGCTCTCGCCACTGCTCAAAATTGGGGGGGCGACGAAATAGGGGATAGCGGTATTCTGCGGTGGGCACTAAGCTGGCACGATACGTCGGTGCATAATAGCCCGTGAAATCCACTCGCCCTTGGCCATCGGTGCCAATGGATTGATAAAAGACAAATTCTCGCTTGACAGATGCTTGCAGTTCTGCCGCAGAGCGACGGGTTTGTACCAGATGGCGAAAGCGTTCGAGGGAGCGGATCACTCGCTGATGGAGATTGGGGCCAAGGGCGGCGCCGGGTTGACCGGGAGCAGTGTAGGCGGCGTAGTCGCGGCGCGCTTTATCGCTGCGCAGGTAACGCAAACTATGATCAATGGCCTGCAGCAGTCGTGCTCGTTCACTGGGGGATTGCCAGAGGGCCGTATCTAGGGCAACCCTTGGGGGCAGTTGGCTTTGGCGCGTTAAGGGAGCAACCGTTGGTGCTGTGGCGATCGCGCTTGTTGCGAGGATCACGACCCCCTGAACCCATCCTGCGAATAAACCCGCCATAGACGTTAGGCAAACCGATCCACACTAGAGGCAAACACGGGTTCTACCCGAATTGCAAATACCTTTGAGGGGCGCACCACCATGTATTCCCCTTGAATGTTTTTAATGGGAACGGAAATAAAGTCGTTGGAATCTGCTTTGGCCACTAACTCGTTGCTGTACCACTTCTGGAAGTCTTGAATGGTGGGGAAGCGCACCTCCTCACGGTGACCGCCATCCAGAAATAAATGCACCGCAAATTCAGAAGGGGTTCTGGGCATAGGCGCGATCGCTCATCCTCATCATGCACATTATTCCCCTATTATCGCCGCAATCGGTGGCTTCAGGCACTAGGGACCGCCAGTGAGGGGACGGGGGGCGCGATCGTAGTACTGGGCTGTCATCGCTGGGTTGAGAGCGCGAGCACGCTCATAGTCCCGTTGCGCCAATTCCACATTGCCACTATCGAAGTGAGCCATGCCCCGACTATAGTAGGCAGCAACAAATTGCGGATCCCGTGCTAGGGCAGCATCAAAGTCGGCAATCGCCGCTGTGTAGTTTTGCAGAGCCAGATAGGCCATGCCGCGGTTGTAGTAGGCGGCAATAAACTGGGGATCGTTGCGCAGCGCAGTGCTAAAGTCCGCGATCGCCCGCTGCATATCCCCTTGGTCATAGTAGGCTAGGCCGCGCGCAAAGTAGTAGTCAGCACTGGGGTTGAGTCTGATTGCTTGGCTAAAGGCATGAATGGCAGCGGCCAGATCACCCGTACCTTGGTGCATTAATCCCACGTTGTAGTAGTCCTCGGCACTGCGGGGCACGAGGCGTTGCAGTTCTTGCAGTTCAGGAGGTGTGAGGGTGGCGATCGCCATGGGCTGTGCCACAGCAGCACTGCTGAGACCAACAAAAGCAGCTAAAACTGTCAAAGCACTGAAGAGTTGTTGGCGCATCGTCGGCCTCCTTTGGGCATCGCTCAGCCTTACTTCGATCCTAAAAGAAAATGAAGAAATCGCCCAGCAAACGATAACAGTTGTAATAAGTCGCTCGCTCCGACCCTTTTCTTGGCTACATACACAGCATTGCGCTCTGGAGTCGTAGTGCATGCCATGCTTGGGAAAGGGCTGTATGTTGATATCTTTAAGTTTTTCTGCGCAGAGGGCAGTGCGCGAGCTCTTGGATCAGATGTGATCTAGGGCACTGGCGCCGAACTCAAAGTCATGTTCAAAGGAGCTTGTAATTAACGATACGCCCAAAACTCTCCGGCTGCAAACTAGCGCCACCCACTAGCACCCCATCAATTTCTGGCTGCGCCATGATCGCATCAATGTTGTTGGCATTGACCGAGCCACCGTACTGAATGGGGACATCGGGATTCTGTAACTTGCTGCGAATCAGGCCAATGACACGGTTGGCTTCCGCTTCTTCACAGGTATCGCCCGTACCGATCGCCCAAATGGGTTCGTAGGCAATCACCAAATTGCTCTGATCGACATCCACCAAGTCCAGGGTCAACTGCTGAAGGATGTGGTTTTCAGTTTCCCCAGCATCCCGTTGGGCTTTTGTTTCACCGACACAGAGAATGGGGGTCAGGCCATAGTGTTGGGCAGCCTTGAGCCGTTGGTTGACCGTAGTATCGGTTTCCCCAAAATACTGCCGCCGCTCACTGTGGCCAACAATCACGTAGCGCACGCCCAACTCCACCAGCATCGGTGGCGAAATTTCCCCTGTAAACGCCCCTTGATCCGCCCAGTGGACATTTTGGGCACCCAGCTTCACCCGCGTTCCGTGCAGACTCTTGGACAATACACTTAAACAGGTGTAGGGAACACAGAGCACCACCTCGCGATCGCTGGGGGTGTCCACCAATTTCCCTAAGAACTCCTGTAGGAAGGCCACCGCCTCCTGTTGAGTTTTGTGCATTTTCCAGTTGCCAGCAAGAACTTTTGGGCGCACTCGTCCTGACTTTCCTCTGCGAAACTTAGCGTAATTAAGCGTACCACACGAGTTGCCTCATATAATTAGAGGTTTAACTGAGGAAGTGGCTCAGACTTAACCCAGCTTGTCCCAAACCGCCGCAAT
This sequence comes from Thermosynechococcus sp. HY213, assembly GCF_031460975.1. Lineage (NCBI taxonomy): Bacteria > Bacillati > Cyanobacteriota > Cyanophyceae > Acaryochloridales > Thermosynechococcaceae > Thermosynechococcus > Thermosynechococcus sp. HY213. The sequence continues at coordinate 167,680 of NZ_JAVKVB010000011.1, forward strand.
TCGGGGAGATTGACGCTTGGGTTGCACGCGCGGAGTCCGCCGTCCGAGTTTGACTTGGTAGGTGTCGTTGTCAACTGTCACATAGCCGAGTTGGCGAACCTCTGCGAGGGTGGCACTGACCTCTTCCGCAGACCACTGCAACTGCTCAGCCAATTCTGGCACGGTGAAGGGCGTTGGCTGGCGCATCATCAGTGTCAAGAGCGATCGCTGGCGATCGGGCAAAACCAACAAATCTGCTGGATTGAGACCCCCACCGCAACCACTGCTAGCATTTTGACTGTCTATCATTGGCAATGTTCCTCAATGGCAGTGACTGGCAGTGGCACTCGAGAAGGATCAAAAGGATCAAAATTCAGTCAGTCTCCTTACTCCTAGGCTACCCTAATCCAACAGATGCTGCACAACACTCCTGACAACGAGACTGTAGGGATGCTCAGGGTAGCGTAAACAGAAAATATCGCTGCTCCCCAGTTGAAACATTTCTTCACAAACAGGCAAGATACCCGCAACGGGCACACCATAGGTCGTTTCCACCTGCTGCTTGAGGGAGTCCTTATTAAAGGCGCTGGGGACTTTGTTCACCACCATCACCATTTTGGGCACATCCAGCTGCCGCGCCACATCAACCGTGACCGCTGTTCCTTGAAAGTCTTGGCGATCGGGTCGCAGAATCAGCACCAAGGCATCGGAGACTGTAATCGAGAGCAGCGTTTCCTCATTCAGCCCTGGGTGGGTATCAATGAGCAAAAAGTCGAGATTCAGCCCTTGGAGCAACTGCTGAAAACCATCATTGAGCAAGCCGACATCGTAGCCTTCCCGCAGCACACGGGTAATTTCACTGGTTTTGAGGCTAGAGGGAATGAGATAGATTGCTCCTTTGGCTTGCTGGCCGTGAGCCGTAATCAGATGGCTGACATCCCGCGCCACATCAGTAATTTCACAGCGTCCCCACAGGTAGTCATTCAGGGCATGTTCCGTATCTTCCGACTCAAGGCCAAAGAGCACATGGATACCGGGGGATTGAATATCCGTGTCCACGATCGCCACCCGATAGCCCAAGGTTGCCAAGGTACAGCCCAGATTTGCTGTTGTATTTGACTTGCCTGTGCCACCACGAAAAGAATGCACAGAAATAATGCTACCCATGAGCTGTCCTCGCTGCTCTGAACAATTCAACGTCTATTTTCACATCCTGCCGTCGAGGAAACATCTCATCCCAAATTCAGAAGATAGAATCCAAACGGCCAGCCCATCAGACAAGGGGTCATTCCGCGTCTTGGAAATACTGCTGGGCGTAGAACTGGGCGTAGCGGGCAGACTGGGCAAGTAGTTCTTGATGGCTGCCACTTTCAATGATCCGCCCCTGCTCTAAGACAAGAATGCGATCAGCGCGACGAACCGTGGCCAAACGGTGGGCAATAATAAAGACGGTGCGCCCCTTCATTGCCTTTTCGAGAGCACTTTGCACCAAGGCTTCCGATTCAGAGTCCAAAGCAGAGGTGGCCTCATCCAAGATCAAGATACGCGGATCGGCATAAACTGCACGAGCGATCGCCAGTCGTTGGCGTTGACCCCCAGAGAGATTAATCCCCCTTTCCCCGACCCATGTCTGATAGCCATCAGGAAACTGAGTAATAAAGTCATGGGCATTGGCGATTTTGGCGGCCTCAATCAGTCGCTGCCAATCCGGTTCAGAGTAACCAAAAGCAATATTTTGGGCAATACTGCCTGAGAAAAGAATCGTTTCCTGAGGAACAATGCCAATTTGCCGCCGCAGGCTTTTCAGGGTCACAGTTTTAATGTCAATGCCATCAATCAAGACTTTTCCCGCTTGGGGGTCATAAAACCGGGGCAACAGGTTAACAATGGTGGATTTACCTGCTCCTGAATGTCCCACAAGGGCAATCACCTCGCCCGGCTCCGCCAAGAGATTAAAGTCCTTGAGCACGGGACGCTCTAGATCATAGCCAAAGCACACATCTAGGTATTGCACTTTGCCAGAAATGGGGGGTAGGGGCTGCGCATGGCTCATTTCCTTGATCGTGGGTTCGAGAGCCAACAGGCCAAAGCTACGCTCCACCGACGCCTGTGCCATCTTGAGTTCATTGTAATCAGCAGAAATCATATTAATGGGTTCCATCAGTAGCGCTACTGCGGCAACAAAGCTGAGGAACTGCGGCCCTGTGAGATGACCGGCATTGATTTGCCACGCCCCCAAGATAAACAGCAGCATAATGCTCAGAGCCTCAAGAAACCCCACCACCGGGTATTGCATTGACTTAATGCGTTCTGCACGGTAGCGAGCACGACGGTTCATATCAGCCTGCTGTTCAAACTGCTCTACAGCATAGTCCTCAGCCGCAAACGCCTTAATCAGACGAATCCCCGAAAAAATCTCCGTGAGGTGGGAGGCCAAATCCGCAATGCGGGCTTGACTCAGGCGCGACTGTCGCAACAACCGATTGCCAAACCAAGCGATGAGAAACGTCATCAGTGGCGCAATGATCATCGTCCCCAATGTCAGTTGCCAGTTGAGGTAGAACATATAACCAATGACGGCAACTGTGGTTAAAGTTGAGGGGATGAGGCGATGAAAACTGCTATTGACCATGACGCCAATGCGATCCACATCCTCAGTGAGGCGGTAGGTGAGATCGCCGGTCGCTGCCTTTTCAAAATAGTCCACCCCCAAACGATGCAGATGACGGTACAGCCGCACCCGAATGTCATAGACAATCCGTAGGGAAATATCGGACATTAGGACATCTTGGCCAAATTGGCAAAAACTACGACCGACAAACAGCAGCGAGGAGGCGGCACACCATTGAATCAGGCCTATCAAATCCCCTGCCCCGATGAGCTTCGCCGCTTGGCCAATCAGGTAGGCGATCGCCGGCATGGTCGAGACGTAGCCGAGGGTACACAAAAAAGCGACCAGCAACCGTCGCCGATAGGGAAGGATATAAGCAAGTAACGGCCGGTAGCTGGTATTCCAAAGCATGGGCTATTTTCCAATGCAAAAACGGCTAAAGATTTGTTCTAGCACAGACTCCGTCACCTCTTCCCCGGTTAGGGTACCAAGGGCACGAGCGGCAGCATGCAGGTCAATTGTCCAAAAATCGAGGGGGAGTTGGGCATCAATGGCCGCAAGCACATGATTCAGGGATTGGTGAACCTGCTCCAAGAGCGCGGCTTGACGTTGGTTGATGGCAAAGTCTAGGTTGGCGGCGGTAACCCCTTGGCCTTGGACAAGGTCTAAAATGGCGTCCTCGAGAGACTCAATTCCCCTTTGACTGAGGGCCGAGAGCAGCACAGTGGGAATGGGGGCAATGGGCAATGGAATATCTTGAACCTCTACGGTTTCGCTGAGGAGATCAGCTTTATTCAAAACCACCAAGACGGACTGAGGCGCTTGCTGCCGCCGCTGCTGCAGCTCGAGTTGGTCGTAAATCTCCTGATCGGCGGCTGTCCACCCTTGACTGGCATCAATGACAAGGAGGATGAGATCAGCACTGGCTGCGGCTTGGCGCGATCGCTGGACGCCAATTTGTTCGACAAGGTTATCGGTCTCGCGAATGCCTGCGGTATCAAGTACTTGGATTGGAATGCCACCGACAACCAATTGGGACTCGACAATATCGCGGGTGGTGCCGGGTAAATCTGTCACAATGGCGCGATCGCTACGGCTCCAAGCATTGAGCAGACTCGACTTACCGACATTGGGGCGACCCACAATGGCCACTTTTAGCCCAGTGCGGATCAGTGCTCCCCGTTCTGCTGTGGCCAAAAACGCTGCCACTTGGTGTTGCAGCTGGCGAATGTCCTCAGCAATGGCTGCGGGGTCAAGGGGGGGTAGCTCGTCCGTAAAATCGAGTCGCGCTTCAATTTCCGCCAAGAGGGATAAACAGGTCTGACGAATCTGCTTGAGGGGGCGGGCGAATTTTCCTGTCAGACCCGCCAAAGCAATTTGAGCGGCGGTTGTGGATTGGGCGGCCACCAGTTCAGCCACACTTTCGGCTTGGGTGAGATCAAGGCGACCGTTGAGGAAGGCGCGCAGCGTAAATTCCCCCGGCTCGGCGAGGCGTGCTCCGGCGGCGACACACAGTTGCAGCACGCGCTGGACAGGGATGAGGCCACCATGACAGTGAAATTCCACCACATCTTCGCGGGTGTAGGAGCGGGGCGCCAGCATTAACAGCAGGAGCGCTTCATCGACCCGTTCCCCAGTTTGGGGGTCGCGGACATAGCCATAGAGAATACGATGGGATTCCCAAGGCTGCTTGCCGGGGGCTTCAAATAAAGACTGAGCGATCGCGACTGCTTTGGCGCCTGAGAGACGGACAATGCCAATACTCCCTTGCTGGGGCACAATAGCCGTGGCGATCGCCACAATCGTGTCATGAAGGGATTGCACTAGCGTTGGCGCTATGACGCCCTAGAGACTCATCTCGGCGGCTTGCACTTTCTCGACCTGTTTCTTCTTCAGAACCAGCAGAATCTGCGAGAGGGTGATGGCGGCAAAGAAGACCAACAGCCACTTAATGCGGTTGGGATCCTGCAGGACAATTTCCGTATCCTTTTGCCCAAAACCACCCACATTGGGATTGTTGGTGAGGGCTTCACCCGCTGCCACCGTTTGGCCTTCACTGACAATGAGGTCAGGGCCAGCGGGAATGGTCTCTGTCACTGCTTCACCACTCTCGGGGGTGATCACCACCGCAGTACTGCCATCGGGGTTAGCGGTAATACTGGTAATCGTGCCCGCGATCGGTGCAGTAAAGACGTTATTGTTGCTCTTTTCACCATTGGGATAGACTTGGCCGCGACCGCGGTTGCCCCCAGCGTGAACGGAGTATTTACCGAAGTGGATCGATTTATCCGTGGCAGGGTTGGGGGCGAGGACGGGGAAAACAATTTCCTGATACTGCTCACCCGGTAAGGGCCCCACCAGAATAATGTTTTGCTTGTCCTCACTGTAGGGCTGGTAGTAAATGCCGCTGGTTTTGGCTTGTAACTCCTCGGGAATGCGATCGGGAGGAGCAATTTTGAAACCCTCGGGCAGCATGAGAACTGCACCGACATTCAGACCGCCCTTAGAGCCATCCCCCAACACCTGTTGCACACGGGTGTCGTAGGGAATTTTCACCACGGCTTCAAAAACGGAATCGGGGGTGACGGCTTGGGGCACTTCCACTTGGGTGGGTTTGGCGGCGAGGTGACAGTTGGCACAGACAATTCGCCCGGTCGCTTCGCGAGGACTGTCATAGCCCTGCTGCGCATAAAATGGATAGGCCTGTGCTTGCGGTGACCAAAGAAGCACACTGGCGGCAAGGGCGATCGCCAGCGTCAACGATTTGAAAAAGCGTTTCATACCACTCCCTAATTTCTTTTTACGTCCACCAAGGTTCTTTGCCCGTGCGGAAATCGGTTTCCGTCCAAGGGGTAAACACCAGTTTGTCATCTTCGGTAACCGTGGCATTCACCAGTGCCAAGGAGAGGGGAGCAGGGCCACGCACCACTTTACCTGTGTTGTCGTATTGAGAGCCGTGGCAGGGGCAAATGAACTTGTTTTCACTGACATTCCAAGGCACCACGCAGCCAAGGTGAGTGCAGACGGCATTCAAGCCGTAATTGGCAATTTGGTGATCCTCAGTAACAATCACGTAGGTGGGATCCCCTTTAATCCCTTGGGCAAGGGAGCGATCGCCCGGCAGGTGCTTCGTCAGGTAGTCGGAAACCTTAATATCGTTGCCTAATGCATCCTTGGCAACCACACCACCACCCGTGCCGCCACTGGAGGGCGGAATGAAATACTTGACGACAGGGTACAGAGCGCCCAACGCTGTACCGGTAATGGTACCAAACGTCAGCAGGTTCATAAACTGTCGCCGCCCCATATCGGGCACATCAGACATTCCAGAAACTTGAGCCATGGTTTACGCTTATTTACTAAGGAATCGAAACGAACAGCCGTAAAATAATTACGTTTGTTAACTATTATCACACTGTCCGAGCCGTCCTAGCCGCAAGGGCTGAAATTCTTGCCAATGCTGACGCCCCTCACTGGTGATGAACTCCATGCCTTGCTCCTGCGCAAATGGGGGCGCTCCTTTGACCTTCAGTTTCGCCGCGTGGGCGATCGCATCTTTTTGCAAGTGATGTGGCGTTACCTCGAGCAGGCCTCCTATCCCGATACGCCTGAAGATTATGCCGCCCACCTTGGAGCCATCGCCCAGCACCTCAATGACTGGGGCTGTGCCCAGCAAGTTTGCACCTTTATTGAGACCACCCGTGAGAAACCCCGCCTCGGCAAAGCGGTGAATATTCCCCTCAACCTTGGCACCCGCATTATCGAATGGCTGGAATAGCTGCCCTTAGCAGATTTTTGAAAAAATGTTAAGAATGTTAAAAAGGATTGCGATGATGTGGGAGATGTCCCCCCTATGCCTGAGAATGTTTGCGGAAGGTTACGTCAGCCCGTCGGGTTCATCGCCGTACCTATCTCTCCTACAGGAGTGCGGTGAATCGTAACATTCCAATGGCAAATGCCACATTATCAAGACCCTTGTTTTACAATTCCAACTTTGGAGGAACTCAATGAGCGTCGTCACGAAATCGATCGTGAATGCAGATGCCGAGGCCCGTTACCTCAGCCCCGGTGAACTGGATCGCATTAAAAGCTTTGTCAGCACCGGCGAGCGCCGTCTGCGCATTGCCCAAACCCTGACCGAAAACCGCGAGCGGATTGTCAAGCAAGCGGGCGATCAACTCTTCCAAAAACGGCCTGATGTGGTCTCCCCCGGTGGCAATGCCTACGGTGAAGAAATGACCGCCACCTGCCTGCGTGACCTCGACTACTACCTGCGGCTTGTGACCTACGGTATTGTTGCGGGTGATGTCACCCCCATCGAAGAAATTGGTTTGGTGGGTGTGCGTGAAATGTACAACTCCCTCGGCACCCCCATTCCTGCCGTGGCCGAAGGGATCCGCGCCATGAAGAACGTTGCTTCCTCGCTGCTGTCTGCAGAAGATGCCGCTGAAGCCGGTTCTTACTTTGACTTCGTGATTGGCGCCATGCAGTAGGTCGCCTCAGCATCCTTTATTGATCCATCATCCAAATCAGTTTTTGAGGAAAAAGAACTATGCAAGACGCGATTACCGCTGTCATCAACGCCTCTGACGTGCAAGGCAAATACCTCGACACCGCCGCCATGGAGAAGCTGAAAGCTTACTTCGCAACTGGCGAACTGCGGGTGCGGGCTGCGACCGTGATCAGCGCCAATGCCGCCAATATCGTCAAAGAAGCAGTGGCCAAATCTCTGCTCTACTCTGACATCACCCGTCCCGGTGGCAACATGTACACCACCCGTCGCTATGCGGCCTGTATCCGCGACCTCGACTACTACCTGCGCTATGCCACCTATGCCATGCTGGCTGGGGATCCTTCCATCCTCGATGAGCGGGTGCTCAATGGGTTGAAAGAAACCTACAACTCCTTGGGCGTGCCCATCGCTGCCACTGTGCAAGCCATCCAAGCTATGAAAGAAGTCACCGCCAGCTTGGTGGGTGCCGATGCCGGCAAAGAAATGGGCATCTACTTTGACTACATCTGCTCTGGCTTAAGCTAAGTACAGCTCTCCAGTCGCACATCTGTCTGGGAGTTAGGGGTTAGAGTGTCAGCCTGTCATGGCAATTGTGCTTAAACAGTCTGAGTCTGGCCTTTAGCTCCCAGACGTGTAATCACCCTACACAGATTTGGAGTCCCATCCCATGCGCATCTTCAAAATTACCGCCTGTGTGCCGAGTCAAACCCGTATTCGCACCCAGCGCGAACTGCAAAACACCTATTTCACAAAACTGGTGCCCTACGAAAACTGGTTCCGCGAGCAACAACGCATCCAAAAAATGGGTGGCAAAATTGTGAAAGTGGAACTGTTTACGGGTAAGCCGGGGGTCAACACTGGTCTAGCCTAGGTACCCCTCTAAAACTGTTTCCTAGCGATTTTGAGGCTTCACTGTTGAGATAGTTGATTGGGGGGGTGCTCCCTTCTGAGGCAATTATCTGGGCGGTGGAGCTTTGCTCATTAGAGAAGCTTTAGAGAACTTTTCCCAAGGCTGCTAAACGAGAAAACGCTCCCAGCCATCGCCATATTGGAACCGCATTTTCGGGAAAACGGCCTCTAAATTCTCGTGGGGGCGCGGGATCACCGTTGACGACAGATAGAGCGTTTTTTCCTTAGGACTTTGAGCTGGAATTTTCTTGGCGGCTTCCACACCCGCTGCAACCGCAATTTGCACTTCAGAAACGTCGCCGCGCACAATAATCGTCAGGCGAGCACCACTGACCACTTCATAGCCCACAAGGGTAACACGCGCCGCTTTCACCATGACATCGGCAACGGCTAAGGCAGGGGGATGACCCAGTACTTCTACCATCCCAAGGGCAATGGGCATGAAGACCGCTCCTAAACACAAAAATTTGTTAAAGTAATGCCATTCTTGCGATCGCGAAGGGATGCACTAATTTGGCAACATCAGCATATCATCTCTATTGAGAGCCTTGATAAGTTCGAGGGGCGATCGCGATAATTGATTTTTATCGCCAAAATCATCTTTTCTGATTGAGTCTTTTTTGAGGGTATTGCAAGTTTAAGCCTCAGAACGCCCCACCCCCATCAGCTTGGCCAAGCCAATCCCCGTAAAGTAGAGGGCAAGCAGAGCACCCGCCAACAGTCCTTGAGTAATCGGATCAATGGAGGGGGTCAAAACCGCTGCCACGGCTACGGCAATAATCACCACGTAGCGCCATTGGCTGAGCATTTGCGGGATGGAAACAATGCCGAGGGCAATGAGTACCAACTGGAGAATCGGGACTTGGAAGGCAAGGCCGGTGGCAAGGAGCAATAGCAAAATAAAATCCACATAGCGATCGATCGACCACAGTTGCTCAACCACATCTGCCCCATAGTTAATGAAAAAGCCAAGGGCTGCGGGTGCCAAGAGGGTATAGGCAAAGGCCAAACCGGCAATAAAGAGAATGGATGAACCAAAAACCACCGGTGCCAGCAAGCGTTGCTCACGTCGTGTCAATCCCGGCAGGATAAAACGGATGGCTTGGTAGAGAATCATCGGTGTCGCTAGGAGGATGCCACTGTAGGCCGCCGCTTTACAGGAGACAAAAAAGTACTCCCCCGGACTTAGTTGCAGGAATTTCGCACCATGGGCTGGTTTTTCAAGGAACTGAATGATCCAGCGGACTTGGGTAAAGCAGAGAACAATGGTGACAGCAACAGTGCCGAGGACAACAAAGAGCCGCTGTCGCAACTCCTCAAGGTGATCCCAGAGGGACATTTCCACTTCATTGGGCAGTTCATCCTCAGGGTCAATGGGGTCGCTTGCCTCAAGGGTGCTGTCAACAATCGCTGAGGATTCTGGAGCCGGACTATCAATATCGGGCGATCGCGTCATTCAATCTCTGCAATTCCTACTCTTTCACAATTATGAAGGAAGTGCCGACGGGGTTCCACCCTCTCTTCAGCAGTGATGTAGCTCTTTTTACAGGGATGGCACACACTGAAAACAGCCAAAGCAGCTACCAAACAGGAGCATCCCCCCTTCTTTACCCCCTAATTGTCGAAAAGCGCTTTAGCTAGAGTTTTCTGAATCCTTGTCCTGCTTTTTACAATGATAGGAGAGCGTAAGAATTATAATGCGTTAGCGCTGCCCCAAGGGGTCGCAATTCAATTCTGCAATCTTGATCACCTGCACTGACACTCGTCTATGTCCTTAATGGCAATTCCCCGCAGTTGGGGTAAGCTGCCGCTGACGGCTGAACTGCTCAGCAAATTACAACACCAACGGGAACTGATCCTCACGGGGATGCCCCGCCTTGTCAAGGGCTTTGTGGCCACCACATTGGCGCAGCAGAGTCAGCAATCGCTGTGTGTGATTACTTCCACCTTAGAGGAGGGGGGACGCTGGGCGGCGCAATTGGAACTCATGGGTTGGGAGGCGGTGCTCTTTTACCCGACATCGGAGGCCTCTCCCTATGACCCCTTTGACTTGGAAGCGGAGATGGTCTGGGGGCAACTGCAAGTTCTAGTCGAGAGCGATCGCCCCAATATTGCAATTGTCACCACCGAACGGGCACTGCAACCCCATTTACCCCCACCAGAGCAGTTTCGTGCCGCCTGTCTAACTTTAGAGGTGGGTCAAGAGCACTCCCTAGGGGAAGTGGCTACTGCCTTGGCAGCCCTTGGTTATGAGCGGGTTTCTCTCGTGGAAACGGAAGGTCAGTGGAGTCGGCGCGGCGACATTGTGGATATTTTCCCCGTCTCGGCGGAGCTACCGGTGCGCTTGCAGTGGTTTGGCGATGAGATTGAGTCCATTCGCGAGTTTGATCCGGCCAGTCAACGCTCCCTACACACCGAGGGCGATCGCCTTGATGCCCTTGCGCAGGTAACCCTGACGCCCATTAGTTTTACTCCCCTGATTGCCCAAGCCCTGCGGGCAGCAGATCACGCCCATCTCATTTCGGAGGATCAAGAGGGATTGCGGCGCTATCTGGGGGTGGCTTTTCCGCAACCGGCTTCGCTCTTGGATTATTTGCCTGCCCAAACCCTCATTGCCGTGGATGAGCCGCCCCTCTGTGCTGCCCATGGCGATCGCTGGTATGAGCACAGTCAAGCCTACTGGCAAAGCCTTGAAACGCCACCCCCCCCCATTCATCGTCCGTGGTCAGCCAGTGCCCAAGCCCTCGAGCGGTTTCAACGGGTGCACCTCTACGAACTGGCCAGTGAGGGACTCGGTCTCAATTTATCAGCACGGGCGGTTCCAGCCATTCCCCACCAATTTGGTCGCTTGGCGGCAACCCTGCGGGAGGAACGGGACAAGGGGTACACCGTGTGGTTGGTCTCTGCGCAGCCGAGTCGCTCTGTAGCCCTGTTGCAGGAGCATGATTGCCCCGCCCAGTTTGTGCCCAATCCCAAGGACTTTCCGGCCATTGATAAGCTGCAACAGCAGCGACTGCCCATTGCCCTCAAGGCCAGTGGTCTAGCGGAAATTAGTGGCTTTATTTTGCCTACGTTCCGCACGGTGCTGGTGAGCGATCGCGAGTTCTTTGGCCAGCACAACCTAGTCAACCTTGGCTATGTGCGCAAACGCCGCCGCGCTGCTGCCAAACAGGTGGATCTCAACACGCTTCAGCCGGGGGACTACGTCGTCCATCGCCAACACGGCATTGGTCAGTTCCTGCGCCTAGAAACGCTAACGATTAACAACGAAACCCGCGAGTATCTCGCCCTGCAATATGCCGATGGCATTCTCCGCGTTGCTGCCGATCAACTCAACAGCCTCTCCCGCTACCGCAAACAGAGCGATGGCGTTCCCCAACTCAATAAGTTAACGGGCAACACTTGGGAACGTACCAAAGCCCGGGTGCGTAAGGCCATTAAAAAAGTAGCGGTGGATCTGCTGCAACTCTATGCTCAACGTGCCCAACAACAGGGCTTTGCCTTCCCTCCAGATACACCGTGGCAGCAGGAAATGGAGGACTCGTTTCCCTATCAGCCCACTCCGGATCAACTCAAGGCCATCCAAGAGGTTAAGGCCGATATGGAGAGCGATCGCCCCATGGATCGGCTGGTCTGCGGTGATGTTGGCTTTGGCAAAACCGAAGTGGCCATTCGCGCTATTTTCAAAGCCGTGATGGCAGGCAAACAGGTGGTGGTTCTTGCACCCACAACGATTCTGACGCAGCAGCATTACCACACCCTCAAGGAACGCTTTGCCCCCTATCCCATTCAAGTGGGACTCCTCAACCGCTTTCGCAGTGAGCGGGAGCGCCAAGACATCCTACAAAAACTCAAAACCGGCGAAATGGATGTTGTCGTGGGCACCCATCAACTCCTGAGCAAAACCGTTAAATTTCGGGACTTGGGGCTACTGGTGGTGGATGAGGAACAACGCTTTGGCGTCAACCAAAAGGAGAAAATCAAAGCCCTCAAAATCCAAGTGGATGTGCTCACCCTCAGTGCAACGCCAATTCCCCGCACCCTCTATATGGCTCTGTCGGGGGTTCGGGAGATGAGCCTGATCACCACACCACCCCCCTCGCGGCGCCCGATTCAAACCCACCTTGCCCCCTATGACCCAGAAACGGTGCGCAGCGCGATTCGCCAAGAACTGGATCGGGGGGGTCAAGTTTTCTATGTCGTGCCGCGGGTTGAGGGGATTGAGGAGGTGGCGGCAAAGCTGCAAGGGATGGTGCCCAGTGCCCGCATTCTCATTGCCCATGGTCAGATGCCCGAAGGGGAGCTGGAATCGACGATGTTGGGGTTTAGCAATGGCGAGGCCGATATCCTTGTCTGTACGACCATCATTGAGTCCGGCTTGGATATTCCCCGCGTCAATACGATTTTGGTGGAGGATGCGCAGCGGTTTGGCTTGGCACAACTTTATCAACTGCGGGGTCGGGTTGGCCGAGCGGGCATTCAAGCCCATGCGTGGTTATTTTACCCCCGCCAAGAGGTGCTGACTGAAGCGGCACGCCAACGACTGCGGGCAATTCAGGAGTTTACCCAACTGGGATCGGGCTACCAACTGGCAATGCGAGACATGGAAATTCGCGGTGTGGGCAATCTCCTAGGGGCGGAGCAGCACGGTCAACTGGACAGTGTTGGCTTTGATTTGTATGTGGAACTGCTCGAGGAGGCGATCGCTGAAATTCGTGGCCAAGAGATTCCCACCGTTGACGATACCCAAGTGGATCTCAATGTCACTGCCTTTATTCCCGCCGACTATATGCCCGATTTGGAGCAAAAGATGGCCGCCTACCGCGCGGTGTCCGCTGCAACGACAAAAGAAGACTTGATGCAATTGGCGGCAGAGTGGAGCGATCGCTATGGGGCATTGCCCAAATCAGTTCAGCAACTGCTGCGGGTTGTGGAACTCAAGCAACTGGCACGGCAGTGTGGCATTAGTCGCATTCGCCCGGAAGGCAAGCAACATGTGATCTTGGAAACTCCGATGGCGGAGCCAGCATGGAAACTGCTCCTAGAGCAACTGCCCACCCATCTCCAAAGTCGGTTTGTCTATAGTCAGGGCAAAATTACCGTGCGGGGTCTAGGGACGCAACCGGTGGAGAAACAACTGGCGCAACTCATCGACTGGTTCAGCCAAATGAAAACAACCGTTGCAACAACCCCCTAAAGCACGGATTGCGGATCTAGTTGGTCTAAAAGGGGCTGAAGAACCGCTTCCCAAGGGGGGAGGGGAGTCCCCAAAACCGCCTCCAACTTCTCGCAGTTGAGGGTGGAAAAGGCGGGTCGCTTGGCCGGTGTCGGATACTCACTGCTGGGAATCGCCTCTAGGGTGGCAGTTGCATAGCCCTTGGCACGCAGGTGATCAAAAATTTTTACCGCAAAGCCATACCAACTGGTACTGCCGCGGGGCGTCAGGTGATAGAGACCGCTCAGGGAGGAATCCACCTGCCAGTGTTCCAGCAGTTGATAGGTGACTTGGGCAATGAAGGGGGCAGCCGTGGGCGTACCGATTTGATCGGCAACGACCCGAACCACAGGACGGGTTTGAGCAAGGCGAACCATGGTGCGCAAAAAGTTCTTGCCCCGCAGGTCATACACCCAACTGGTGCGCAAGATCAGGTGGGCGGGGTGATGGGTGGCGATCGCCTGCTCTCCTAGCCACTTACTATAGCCATAGGCATTGAGGGGGGCAGTGGCATCCGTTTCGCGATAGGGTCGCGACTGCGTACCAGCAAACACATAATCCGTTGAGTAGTGAATCAACAGCCCTCCCAAAGAGGCCATCGTTTCTGCCAAAAGACCCACAGCTGTGCCATTAATCCGTTGTGCCCGTTCCGGTTCCTGTTCCGCCTGATCCACGGCAGTATAGGCCGCCGCATTGATGACCACATCGGGGCAAAGGGTTTTTACTAGGTTGGGAATGGCCTCTAAATCTTCCAAGTCCAGTGTTACGGCAGTGCCTTGGCGAGCAATGGGAATGACTTCTACCCCTTGGGGAGCCTGCTGCACCAATTGCCAGCCCACCTGCCCCGTTGCCCCCAAAATCACTAGCCGCATTTTCCGCCCTCCCTGATGATGAACTGATTGTTAAAATACTTTAAGAGTTTGCGCGACTGCCCATGAATACGGCAATTGTCCCCAGTGATTCCGCGCCCCAAGAGATTGCGATCGCGGCTGAAACCCTTCCCAATGATCCGGAGACCTTTCAACCCTATGATCCCGTGGCCATTGGTGCCTACTACCGGCAGCGACCTTTACTGGTCTTCAGTCGCTGGTTGCGGATTCTCTGGCCAGTGTTTTGGCTGCTCTTTAACCGTTGGTGGGACAGGGTCACAGGCCAAAGTAAACAAAATCAACACCAGCGAGCGATCGCCCTGCGGGAAACCCTCACCCGCCTTGGACCAGCCTATATCAAAGTGGGGCAAGCCCTCTCCACTCGTCCGGATCTCTTGCCAGCGGTCTATTTGGAAGAATTAACAAAACTCCAAGATCAGTTGCCACCCTTCCCCAATGAAGTGGCCTTTCAGTTTATTGAGGAGGAACTGGGCGCCCCCCCCAGTGAGCTTTTTGCTGAACTGAGTGATCATCCCATTGCGGCTGCCTCCTTGGGACAGGTGTACCGGGGCAAACTCCACAGTGGCGAAGAGGTGGCCGTCAAAGTCCAGCGTCCCGGCTTGGCAGAAAGTATCACCTTGGACATTTACATTCTGCGGGGGGTGGCCTATTGGGCAAAACGCCTGATCAAGGAGATTCGCAGTGATTTAGTGGCCATTCTCGATGAATTTGCTGGTCGCCTCTTTGAGGAAATGGATTATACCCAAGAGGGACGGAATGCCGAACGCTTTGCCCGTCTCTATGGCCACCTCACCGATGTCTATATTCCCAAGATTTACTGGAATTATACGCGGCGGCGGGTGCTCACCATGGAGTGGGTGACGGGGGTCAAACTCAACCAACCGCAGCAAATTCAAGCCTTGGGGATTGATCCGCGCTACATGGTGTATGTGGGGGTGCAGTGCTCCCTGCGGCAGTTGCTCGAACATGGGTTTTTCCATGCTGATCCCCATCCAGGGAATCTGCTGGCCATGCCTAGCGGCAAATTGGCCTATCTCGACTTTGGCATGATGAGTGAGATTGCCCCAGAGCAGCGCTATGGCTTGCTGAATGCCATTGTCCACATTGTTAACCGTGAGTACGAAAGCCTTGCCTACGACTATGTTCATTTAGGGTTCCTAACCCCCGATACAGATCTGGAACCGATTATTCCGGCGCTGGCCTTGGTCTTTGAGGATGCCTTGGGGGCGAGTGTCTCGGAACTAAATATCCAACGCATTTTCGATCGCCTGTCAGAGGTGATGTACGAGTATCCCTTTCAGGTGCCTGCCTATTATGCCTTGATCGTGCGATCGCTCCTGACCATGGAAGGGATTGCCATGGGCGTTGACCCCAACTTTAAGGTACTCAGTGCCGCCTATCCTTACATTGCCAAACGACTGCTCACGGATCCTGCCCCAGAGCTGCGCACAAGTCTCACGAACCTGCTCCTCAAGGATGGTCAATTTCGCTGGACGCGCCTAGAAAATCTGCTGCGCAATGCCCGCGAGAGCCGTGACTATGACTTTAATGTGGTGCTGGAGCAGGCTTTAGATTTTCTCTTTTCGGAGCGGGGAGCGGAGTATCGCGATCGCCTAGCGGATGAAATTGTCAAGAGCCTTGACACGTGGGCACGGACAACCATAGGGCAATGGAACTTGGTGCAACTCTTACCCCTCGTCACCCGTCCCGTACCAGCAACGGCAAGTTCTAATATCATCAGTGAAGCCAATGCCCTAGAGCATTTGCGCCGCATTTTCAGCATTTTGCAGGATACCCCCGGCTTTGACTGGGGCAAAGTCATCCCTGCAATTCTGCGGATTATTGTGCGCCCAGAGGTACAGCAAATGGGTCAGCGTATTGTCAACGGCCTCCTGCAACGGGCGATCGCCCGCTTTATTCGGGAGATGTTGCTGGCGGACTCGCAGCCGGCGCTTCAGACGACGAGTTTGTCTCGCTAGGTTCTGGGGATACGGGCGGTGGTGCTTCTTCAGTGGGGGTGGGTGCTGGTGAGGCTTCACTCGCAGGGGATGGTCTAGCCTCTGGTTTTGGTGTTGGTGGTAGCGTTGCCGGTGCTGGCATGGCAGGCTGTGGTCTTGGGGTGGCAGCAGGTTGCTGACCTCGGCACACTTCGGGGCGATACTCAAAAGCAAAGGTGAGCGCTAGGGCTTGGTACTGCCCTGTGGCCTCAAAGGATTGCTGACGTACCCGTTCTAGGGCGGCTTGATCGAGGAGTACAGAACCACTGCTGCGAATAATCTGGGGATTGCGGGTGAGCAAACCCGTTTCTGGGGCGGCATTGGCAGGCAGCAATTGCCCTTGGGGAGTGACCACCACCGCAACAGTTGTTTCCCCCTGCAGGCGATCGCCACAGGCCTCTTGGGGATAAAAGTCCGTGATCCGCTGGGCTAAATTCACTTGTAGATTCGTCGTATTGAGGGTCAATCGCGTTTGATTCAACCACCGCGATAACGCTGCTGCCGCTTCGCCTTCTGTGGTTGCTAGGGGTTCTTCAGGGGTGGGTTCAGGCGTAGGCGTCGGTGAGACGAGTTCCGGCGCAACGGCCACCTCTTCATTCGGGGTTGTCGGGATAACGGGTAAGGGGCGGGCGGGCGGGGGCAATTGCCATAGCGGCGGCAAAGGTTGCAGCGGTACTGGATTGGGTAGGGGCGGCAGTTCCGTCAGCGGCGGCAAGGGGGGCAGGGGTGCCAAGGGGGCAAAGGAAAGAGGGGGTGGCTCAATGCCTGTAAACGGTAGAGGCGGTGGTGCGGTCGTGGCAAGGGGCGGCAGTTCCGTGGGCAAGAGCGGTTCAATCGAAGGTAAATCCGCTTCGAGTTCCGGAGAAAGGCTGACCAAGGGCACCAGTTGATCACTGGCCAACTCTGGCGGTGTGGGTTCGGGCACCCGCACAAAGGAAAGAATCACAGCGTGCAGCAGAATTGAACTAGCGATCGCCAGTCGTGTTGGCTCCCACACTGGCCACTGGGAAACCCTTTGCCAAATGGGTTGCATTGGTAGCCGCAGCACCCCAGATCCTCCACACCAATATTCATGACAATTGTATCTCGGCTGCTTAAATTTGTAACAAGACTTGCTATAATCATCCACATTTGCATTCTCTGTGAATCATGTTCGCCCAATTTCGAGAAGTTGAAGTTATACTCAATCGTTTTTTTGTGAAAAATCTGACTCAACAGGATCTCACATTTTATGAATACCAATGCCAATTTACTCAAGTGCCAGAGGAAGGTAGCGAGCAAAAAGCCCTTTCCAGCGTTTGCTACAAACTAGGTGTAACTGCTGTTCGACTAGGGAACCGCATTATTACAAGGCAGCCTATTGATACTAGTAGGAGGCAAACTCAGGATTGGCAGTTACAAGAAATAGAATGTAGAGATCTGAGTTGTCAAAAAGATCACGAAAGGCAGGCACTGGAATCCTTTGAACGCAAAATCCTAGAGTGCAAATTAAAAGAAAAATTTAACAAAACCAGAATTGAAAAAGATTACGAAGTCGGATTGATTTGGTGGATTCCTGCTGAAGAAGGGGTAGAAAAAAGGGGGGATGGCTGGGAAGTACATAGAGGTAGAGCAATCAACGTTAGAATTGAGCCAGATGGAAAATTATACTTGGAAATTGATATTCATCATCGCTTTTATACTCCATTTACACTTGAATGGTGGCTCAACGAATACCCCGATATTCAGATCAAGTACGTCAGAAATACTTACGAAGATAAAAAAGTTTGGATTCTTGAAGATTTTTCGAATAAAAGTCCAAATGACGTAGAAATAAAAGAACTCGGAATCAGTTTAGCGGATTACCACCGTCGAAAGGGTGCATCTGAAGAAGAAATAAATGAATCACGTATTATAATTGTTAGAAAAACTAGTGACTATAAAGCTAAGCCAGTATATCATCTATCTCAAAGACTATCACCAGTTCTCACAGTGGAAATTTTAGCACAAATTACTGAACAAGGCAGAGAAAAAAGTGAAATTCAAGGTGTGTTTGACTGCATTAGGAAAAACATTAACCTGCGTTTGTCGGAATCCCAAAAAACAGCCGAACTCATTTTCAAACACATCTATAATCTTAGTTGTCAACCAGAGCCGATCAAAGTTAACGGGTTTGTCATGCCTCGCGCAAAACTATTAGCTCGCAATAATAAAGAAATTGACAAAACAGCTAAAATTAGCTCCTTTGGCTGTGCAAAAATTGGTGAAAAGAAATTTGGTTGCCTTAATCTTTCTGATGATAAAACTGAATATCCAGAAGAAGTACGCAAATGCTTACTGGAAATAGCGAAAAATAGTGGCACCCAGATACAAATAGACTCCTATTTTACCAAAAGCGAATACCCGGAAGGTTATCTGGCTCAACAAAGATTCTGGCAGCAATGGGCTGCTCAAGAAATTAAAACTGTCTTAGTGGTGATGCCCTGGTCACCCAATGAAGAAAAACAGAAATTGCGAAATCAAGCATTAAAAGCAGGTATAGCAACTCAGTTTATAGTGCCAGTTAATGTAAATAATTATAAATCTCTCAATGTTTGCCTAGGGCTGTTGTGTAAAGCCAAGTGGCAGCCTGTCTATCTAAAACCATTAGATCATCCTGAAGCTGCTGACTTGGTTATCGGTTTTGACACAGGTACAAATGGAAGACTGTACTATGGCACTTCTGCTTTTGCAGTTTTAGCCAATGGTCAAAGCTTGGGTTGGGAGTTACCACATGTGCAACGGGGAGAAACTATCTCTGGCCAAGCAATTTGGCAAGTTGTGTCTAAGCTAGTGCTTAAATTCCAAGACAATTGTCATTCCTACCCTAAAAAGATACTACTGATGCGTGATGGCCTTATTCAAAAAGGGGAATTTGAGCAAACAATCGAAGAACTAAATAAAAAAGATATTGCTGTCGATATTCTCAGTGTCCGTAAAAGTGGCTCAGGCAGAATGGGACGTGAGATTTGTTCAACTGATAGCAAAGTAACCTATCAGGACGCTGCAGTGGGTACTGTTGTCTTGTTCGAGGAAACGAACTCATTTATTTTACAAAGTAGCGAGGAGGCAAGCAAGAAAAAATATGGAGGCAGTGCTAGACCGTTGCGCGTTGTGCACACCCATGGCAAGACCCCTTTAGAACTACTGGCTTTACAGACCTATCATTTGACTCAATTGCATCCTGCTAGCGGATTTTGCTCTTCTCGACTGCCTTGGGTACTGCACCTCGCCGATAAAAGTAGCAAAGAGTTTCAGCGCATCGGTCAAATCAGCGTTTTACAGAATATTGATCGAGAAAAGTTAATTGCTGTTTGATGGAACAATAGATTTTAATCTAGCAAAATACAGGGCAACATTGAAATACCTTATGCAGTCTGCCCAAACGCCGGCAGAACCCTCTTAATCAAGCAATCAGTCTATGAGAAGGTAACCAGTTTTAGATAAAATTCTATGGATTAACTGATTCATACTCACCTGCCTTGAGCTGAAATAGGGGTCAAGGGCTTAAAATTAGGTTTGATAATACGAGAAACTAGAAAATATTATCAATCATTATATTGTCAAAAGAAACCCCTGACCCTATGCTTGTTTTAGAAATAATGAGGACGGTGATTAACGTTACGATAACAATCGGCTATCCCGTCATTATTTTCTGTAGCGATCGCTCTGATTGCAACTCTAGCTTTTGTACTGCTTACCCTTATTCTAATTAGGAGAGCTTACTCATGCCAATTGCTGTGGGAATGATTGAAACGCGCGGATTCCCCGCCGTCGTCGAAGCAGCAGACGCAATGGTAAAAGCCGCTCGGGTCACCCTTGTGGGCTACGAGAAAATTGGGAGTGGTCGGGTCACCGTGATTGTGCGGGGTGATGTCTCCGAGGTGCAAGCCTCAGTGGCTGCCGGGGTCGATTCTGCCAAACGTGTCAATGGCGGCGAGGTACTGTCTACGCACATCATTGCTCGTCCCCACGAAAACCTTGAGTACGTATTGCCCATTCGCTATACCGAGGCAGTGGAGCAATTCCGAAACTAAGGGGTTTGGCAGTTGGGTGGAGTTTTCAGTTGCATCGCTTATCGATCCTCTAGTTCTTAACTTGTCTGACGTTTAGGAGTTATTACAATGGCAATTGCCGTCGGTATGATTGAAACCCTTGGTTTCCCCGCAGTGGTGGAAGCCGCAGACGCAATGGTGAAAGCCGCTCGCGTTACCCTTGTGGGCTACGAGAAAATCGGCAGTGGTCGGGTCACCGTGATTGTCCGTGGTGATGTCTCTGAAGTGCAGGCTTCGGTGGCGGCGGGGGTCGAAAACGTGAAGCGTGTGAATGGGGGTCAAGTGCTCTCCACCCACATCATTGCACGTCCCCACGAAAACCTCGAATACGTCCTGCCCATTCGCTACACCGAAGCGGTGGAACAATTCCGCGAAAGCGTTAGTGGCATTCGTCCGATGGGTCGCCCATAGTGAAAATCGCGCGAGTGTGCGGCACCGTTACCAGTACTCAAAAAGAAGACACCTTAACGGGAGTCAAGTTTCTCGTCTTGCAATATTTGGGTGAGGACGGCGAATTTTTACCCGACTACGAAGTGGCTGCAGATACGGTGGGTGCAGGACAGGATGAGTGGGTATTGGTAAGCCGAGGCAGTGCCGCCCGCTGTATTATCAATGGCACCGACAAACCCATTGACGCAGCCGTTGTCGCCATTATTGACACCGTAAGTCGGGATAATTATTTGCTCTACAGCAAACGTACCCAGTATTAGCATTGGAGACTTCTCCCTATGGCGGTTCAAAGCTATGCGGCACCTCCGACGCCGTGGTCTAGGGATTTAGCGGAGCCAGAGATTGCCCCCACGGCTTACGTCCACTCCTTTAGTAACCTCATCGGCGATGTCCGCATCAAAGATTATGTTCACATCGCACCCGGCACGTCCATTCGTGCCGATGAAGGAACGCCCTTCCACATTGGCTCCCGCACCAACATCCAAGATGGCGTTGTCATCCACGGCCTCCAGCAGGGACGGGTGATTGGCGATGATGGCCAAGAGTATTCTGTCTGGATTGGTGATAATGCCTCAATTACCCACATGGCGCTGATCCACGGCCCTGCCTACATTGGCGATGGCTGTTTCATTGGCTTTCGTTCGACGGTCTTTAATGCTCGGATTGGCGCAGGCTGTGTGGTGATGATGCATGTCCTCATTCAGGATGTGGAGATTCCACCGGGAAAATATGTGCCTTCAGGAATGGTGATCACGACGCAGCAGCAAGCCGATCGCCTGCCGAACGTGGAAGAGTCGG
The DNA here is from genome assembly GCF_031460975.1 of Thermosynechococcus sp. HY213. NCBI lineage: Bacteria > Bacillati > Cyanobacteriota > Cyanophyceae > Acaryochloridales > Thermosynechococcaceae > Thermosynechococcus > Thermosynechococcus sp. HY213. The sequence goes on from NZ_JAVKVB010000011.1 coordinate 189,115, forward strand.
ATATTCACTTTGCCCAGCACGTGGTTGGCATCAATGAAGCACTGCTATCGGGGTACCAGTGTGCTGAGAATATTGCCTGTATTGCCCCGATTCGGAATGAACTCCAGCGTCAAGAAGACCCACCCATCCTACACGTTGAAACGCTCACCGGGGAAAAGAACACTATGACCGCAGATTATGGGACTCATGTCCGCCAATTGTTGCAGCAGGGATACCAAATCAGCTTGGAATATGCCGATGCGCGGCGGTATCGTACGAGCTCTTGGCAGAGTTGCCCGACGTTGACGGGACGGCAGGAGTCTCAAGTGATGGCGGCGATCGCCCAACTCCTCAAGGAACACGAGGGTGAGTATGTACGCCTGATCGGCGTTGATCCCAAAGCCAAGCGTCGCGTTTTCGAGGAAATTATTCAACGCCCCGGTCAAGCTGCTGTGACTAGTTCTAGTAGCTATCGTCCTAGCGCAACCGTGAGTGCAGCCCCAGTGGGTTCCTTGGATGCCTCCGTTGTGGCTCAGGTGCGGCAGTTACTTCAGCAGGGCTATCAAATTGGCACAGAGCACGCTGATGCTCGCCGCTATCGCACTAGTTCTTGGACTAGCTGCGCCCCCATTCAATCCAAAGAGGAACGGGAAGTGCTCGCCGCCCTTGAGGCCTGCCTCCAAGAACATGCAGGGGAATATGTGCGCTTGATTGGTATTGATCAAAAGCAAAAGCGGCGCGTCCTTGAGCAAATTATTCAGCGACCCGATGGCGCGGTGGCGATCGCCACAAAAGCAGCAACCCCAGCGGCTACTAGCCCTGTCTCCGTCAGTTCGGCCAGCAATGAAACCGTTCTCAGCGCCGATCTCCTGAACCAAATTCAAGACCTGTTGCGCCAGGGCTGCCAAGTCACCACCGAGTATGCCGACCAGCGTCGCTTCCGTACCAGTTCTTGGCAAAGCGGCATCAAAATTACCTCAGCGCAGCAGCTCAATGACCTCAGTGCCTTCCTTGCCGAGCACCAGCGGGACTATGTCCGCCTCGTAGGTGTCAATCCCCAAGCCAAACAGCGGGTACTGGAAACGATTATTCACCGCCCCAATGGTAAAACCGCCAGCAATGGCAGTAGCACCCGTGGTCAAGGGTTCGCACCGCGCCCAACCGCCTCTAGTCAAGGGAGCACTAGCAGCCACAGTCTCAGTCAAGAGGTGGTTGAACAAGTACGGCAACTGCTACAACAGGGCTATACCCTCGGCCTAGAACACGTGGATGCCCGTCGCTACCGCACCAACTCTTGGCAAAGTGGCCCCCGCATTGAGGCCAAAAATCTCAATGAAGCCCTTGCTGCGATTCAGGCTTGCCTCCAAGAATACAGTGGCGAGTACGTGCGGCTGATTGGCATTAATCCTGCCGGTAAGCAGCGGGTGGCCGAAATCCTGCTCCAACAGGCTGCTAAGTAGCCCTCCCTGTGAGGTGCCCCAATGCCCCTGCCGCCTTTAGCCCTGCCCCCTTCACCTGCGGTTCGCATTGTTGGTGATGTGGTGGTGGATCCCCAAGCCGTTTTGGCACCCGGGGTGTTGCTTTGGGCAGAAGCAGGGGCTTCAATTCGCATTGCCGCAGGTGTCTGTATTGGTATGGGCAGCGTCATTCATGCCCACGGCGGCACCATTGAAATTGGCGAAGGGGTCAACATTGGCGCGGGCGTGCTGCTGATTGGGGCAGTGACCGTTGAACCCCATGCCTGTATTGGCGCCAGTACCACCGTGATGCAAACAACGATTCCGTCTGGTGCTGTGGTGGCCGCTGGTTCGCTTCTTGGTGATAGTAGTCGCCGTTGGCAGCCCCCCACAGAAACGAGTCCCCTCCAAGAGAGTGCCGTTTCCTCTGAGGATCCTTGGCAAGAGCCATCAACAACTGCCGATACTGCAGAGAATTCCACGCCAGAGCAGCAGGAGTCTACAGCCTCTCCCTCTAGCCATCAGGAAAGTCCAACCGCCGCGCCACCAGAGACAAGCACTTCGCCAACAGCTAAGACCAGCGTGGTCTATGGCCAAGCCTACGTTAGCAAGATGTTTGCCAAAATGTTTCGCGTAGAGCCAATCCAACCCACTGGGGAGAATCCTGCCCTAGGAAGTAGTCAGTAAAGCAACCGTTTCTACATGGGCTGTTTGCGGAAACATATCGAGGGGCTGAATTTTGGTTAGTTGATAGGCACCGGTAGCGCAGAGGTGAGCCAAATCCCGTGCCAAGGTGGCAGGGTGACAACTGACATAGAGAATGCGCGGCGGACGGTGGCGGAGAATCGCCTCAAGAACGGGGCGATCGCACCCTTTGCGCGGTGGATCAAGAATTAGCACATCCACGGCCTGATCGGACTGGGGTAGCCACTCTTCTGCTCTGGCACAGAAAAAACGAGCATTGTTAATACCATTGTGTTGGGCGTTGGCGATCGCCTGTTGTACCGAAGCAGGATGCACTTCCACACCAATCACTTCAGCGACAGCGCCGGCAAGGGGTAGGCTCAGTGTCCCGACTCCACAGTAGAGATCGACCAGTCGTTCGTGACCTGTTGGGGCAATCCACTCTCGCAGGGTGCTAACCAGTTGCTCCGCTTGCGCCGTGTTGACTTGAAAAAAGGTGGTCGAAGCAATCTGAAACCTCACCCCTGCCATCTCTTCCCAAAGGTACGATCGCCCCGCCAATACCTGGGTCTCGTCACCAAAGATGCGATTTCCCACTTGATGATTGAAGTTGACACAGACCCCCACCACCCCTTGAAACTGCTGTAACCAACCTTCTGCCTCTGCCTGCAAGCCAGCGGGTAATGCCCCCGCAAGCACGAGGGTAATGAGCTGCTCCCCGGTACGCTGACCAATGCGCAAGCCCAAGTGGCGCAACCCCGGTTCATGGGTCTGCTCGTTGTATATCGGCCAAGGTTGTAACGCTTGCTTCAGGGCAGCCAAGAGCGGATTGAAGCGCGGATCTTGCACGGGACATTGATTCAGGTTTACTAGGTGATGGGAGCCTTTTTGGTAATAGCCCGCAACCACGGTACCATGGCGGCGACCGAGGGGGTACGTCACTTTATTGCGATAGCCAAAGGGGTTAGGGGCAGCCAAAATCGGTAGGAAAATTTGCGGTTTCAGATGAGCAATGCGAGCGATCGCGTCCTTCACCAGTTGTTCTTTGGCCGCCAATTGCGCCCCATAGGCCACCCGCTGCCACTGACAGCCGCCACATTTATCCGCCACAATACAGCTTGGCCGCACCCGCTGCTCTGAGGGTTGCACCACCTCCAAGACCTTGCCGTGGGCATATTGCCGCTTGACATGGGTCAGTCGCACCCGCAGGCGATCGCCCGGAACCGTATCCGCCACAAAAACCACCCGATCCTGCCAGCGTCCTACCCCCTCCCCCGTGTGGTTCAAGGAGTCAATTGTTAGCTCAATGGTGGCGCCCTGCTGCCAAACGCTCATCAATTTACGTCTAAGCCTACTAAACGTTAGGGATAAGTTAAGGAGAGCCAGCAAGCTCTATTTTCGCTGCTATACTGCTAGCGGTGCAATCCGACGTTTGTACTGAAGTGATTTTGGAGTCGATCCCCTATGCTGAAGCGTCTTTCGCCTTGGTTACTGGCACTGGCACTACCCGTGGGTGCCCTTTTCACCACCCCTGCCAAAGCAGCTAACTTTGTCTCCCTCACCTATGGTCCTTTTCAGCGCTCCTTCCCGATGTCGGAGCTAGAGGAATTTGTGTCCACTCAAGAAGCTACGGGAGAATTGCGAGCATTGATGCGGATGGTTTCCAAAGATGACCAAGCCAAGCTCCTTGAATTCTTGGGTATGCGGCTGCCCTTTAATGTTGTGCAAACCAATAAAATTTTGAGTAGTCCCATTGGCAAAGATTTACTCAAACAATTTTCTCAGGTCACGATTCGCCGCGATAAAGCCGGTGAAGTGGCTCTCCGTGGTGCCATGCTCACTGCCGCTGCTTCTCCGGAAGGGTTGAGCATGATGTCGTTTTTGAAAAACTATCCTGCTGAAACCATCAACCTTGATTTGCGCAAGCTCAACCAAATGCTCAAGAAACAAGATGGCATTATGAGCATGCTCGGGAAACTGCGCCCATAGCGCTAGACGATTGACGAAGAGTTAAAATTAACGATTCCAGTGCAGGGGCAAAGAGGCTCCTGCATTTTTTAGCAATCTACCAAAATTCGCCGTAGTACTCCGTCTATACCGCAAAGCGGTTAGGTGGTGGTGAGGTGGCGGGCGACCGCAGGGAGCAGTCACTCAATCTCAGCTTGTTGCTGGACATATTGAGCTGGCACCGAACATCGGGTGCGACTAATAGCTATAGTCCACTCATGATCACCCTGACGTACGAGTACAGGCTAAAACTAACCCAGCAGCAGGCCAAGCAGATCGACCACGATCTAGACGTGTGTCGCCAAGTTTTGGAATGATGCGCTGAGGGAGCGCAAAGACTGGATTGCTTCGCGCAAATGTCCAGTCAATGCCTGCTCTGTGCCTAGCGAGTACATCATCCCAGCGGATGCCCCCTACCCCAGCTTCAACGTGCAGTGTCAACGATTAACCCAAGCAAAGCAGTTCAACCCTGATTTAGCGTCGGTTAACGCCCAAGCATCAGCAAGTCTTGAAGCAGGTGGTTGGCCTCGATGTTGGCTTGGAATACTTTCTCTCCACCTCGGACGGACTTCAACTAGCACGGCCTAGGTTTTTCGTAGAGATGCAACGCAAGCTTCAATTGCTGCAACGCAGACTGAAGCGGAAACAGATTGGGTCAGCCAACTGGAAGAAGATTCAACGCAAGGTGGCGAAGCTGCATGAACAGATTGCCCGCACCCGCAGGGACTTTCACTTCAAGGTTGCCCACCAACTTTGCGACGGGGCTGATGTGATTGTGGTGGAGGATTTGAATCTGATTGGCCTCAGTCGTGGGACGCTGGGCAAGCACATGCTGGATGCGGGTCATGGGCCATTCCTGAACTCGGTGTTGCCTTGGGTGGCCTGCAAGCGTGGCAAGGTGGTTGTCAAGGAGAAAGCAGCGGGCACCTCTCAAGAGTGTCCCAACTGTGGCGAAGCAGTCCGCAAAACGCTATCAATCCGTTGGCATGAGTGCCCCTGTGGCTGTTCAATGCCTAGGGATATTGCCGCTGCATTCGTGTTGCGGAATCGATTGATAGGCGGTGGGGCGTACCGTCTTGAAAATGCCCCTAGAGAGGTTCTGGCGGGGATGACTTTCAGGTCATCTAGTCAAGACTCTGTGAACGGGGAATCTCCTGCTATACGCGTTGGCCTAAGCCTGCCGTTAGGCATAGCGTTACCGGGATGAGCGTCAACTCTGGTGGCGTAGTTGTTGAATGCTGTGGTGAATCTGCTGAAGCGCTAAATCAATCTCGGTCTCTGTGGTGGTACGTAATAAACCAAATCGCAGCGAAGCATGAGCAAGGGTGGGCGATCGCCCCAAGGCAAGCAGAACGTGAGACGGTGTTGGTTTGTCGCTACTACAGGCTGCCCCCGTTGAGAGGGCAACATGGGGATAAATCGACTGTAGGAGGGCATTGCCCTCAACCCCACCAATACTGACATTGAGACAGTTGGGTAAACTCTGTTGCCAATCACCATTGAGATAAATGTCTCCAAGGGAGGCTAAGCCCTGCCACAGCCGTTCTTTCAGGTGCCGCAGATGGGGAATATCCGTGGCTTGACGTTCCTGAGCGAGTCGTACTGCTACCCCAAAGCCGACAATGAGGGGAGTGGCCAAGGTTCCGGATCGCCAGCCCTGTTCTTGACTGCCACCATGAAGTTGAGGCGCAAGTTGGACGCGGGGGCGATCGCGCCGCACATAGAGGGCACCAATGCCCTTTGGTCCGTAGAGTTTATGGGCAGTCAGGGACATGAGATCCACCTGAAGCGCCTGAACATCCAAGGGAATTTTGCCCAAGGCTTGAGCGGCATCGGTGTGGAAGAGTACCCCGCGATCGCGACAGCGGCGACCAATCTCGGCCAAGGGTTGGAGCACCCCAATTTCATTATTGGCAGCCATCACGGATACCAAGATGGTCTCATGGGTAAAGGCTTGCTCTAACTCAGCCAGATCAATGAACCCTTTCTCATTCACCCCTAGATAGGTCACCCGAAAGCCAAGGGACTCCAAATAGCGACAGGGAGCGAGCACTGCATTGTGTTCTGTCTGCACGGTAATGATATGGCGACCGCGACTGTAGTAGGCTTCAGCCACCCCCTTGATTGCCAAGTTGTCTGCTTCAGTGGCACCACTGGTGAAAATGATTTCTTCGGGATGGGCATGGATGGCTGCGGCAATCGTTTCACGGGCAAGATCAATGGCGGCGGCGGCCTCCCAACCATAGGCATGGGCACGATTACTGGCATTGCCGGGGCGATCGCTAAAATAGGGCAACATGGCTGCCAGTACTTGGGGATCCACCGGTGTGGTTGCCAGTCCATCTAAGTAAATTGGCTTCATCCCCAGTCTTCTTGAAACCCCTTCTCCTTTAGCCTAGCAAGGAACCCCGCACTCAATGGCCATTCAGACCATCTGGCGGTAGAAAGCGCCAAGTGGGACTATATTGAAAAGTGATAGGCATTTTCCCAGGGTTGGCCGAGCGGATGAGGCAGCGAACTCATAATTCGCCATAGGCTGGTTCAACTCCAGCACCCTGGATCTTTTAATCCAGTCAACGCCAATCCAGCGATCGCCTTCCGCTAAACTGAAAGAAGTTTCGTGTCGCAAATTTTGCCATGAGTAGCACCTATAAACCGCAACAGGCCTCCGACAAAAATCTTGAAGCCATGCGCAAGTTTGCGGAAACCTATGCTAAGCGCACAGGAACCTACTTTTGCTCAGATTTGGGGACAACGGCGGTTGTTCTGGAAGGATTGGCCAAGCATAAAGACGACTACGGCTCTCCCCTGTGTCCCTGCCGCCACTATGAAGACAAAGAAGCAGAGGTAGAAGCGGCCTACTGGAACTGCCCCTGTGTGCCCATGCGCGAACGGCGGGAGTGTCACTGCCTTCTCTTTTTAACTCCGGATCATCCCTTTGCGGGTACAGCTCAGGAGATTTCCTTTGAACAAATTCGCGAGGAAACCAATCGCTTTACGGTTTCTTAGTATTCCAGTGTCACTACAATCGTATTGCTGTAGATGCCCGCAGGCACAAACTGCCGGGTGGGGATGCGACCAAAAATTTCAAGGGTTGTAGGGGCATGATTCACAGGCACTAAGGTACGCAAACTGCTCCCACCGGTACCATCCCCCCAGATTTGGGTGCGAGCGGCATCAATGTAAAGGTTGTAGTCAAGGCGCCCCCTGCCAGAGGTCATTTGTCGAGGGATAAAAGGATCGGCATTGCCAGTAGGCGCCAAGGTTTAGGCCAGTCACGCTGTTAATGGTGCAGTTTGCAAAAGTAACTGTCGGTAGAGCTAGGCCGCTGGCGATCGCGAGCAGGATACTGAGATGTAGCTGCACCACTCACAGGTATTTAAGAACAACCTACGCCAATCCAATCATAGTTCATCCGTGATTTCCCTTGGCAGACATCCCCCTAGGGGGGATATAGTAAACGCGTGGGTTCTGAGGTGGCCACCATGACCTTTCAACTTCCTCCCCTGTTGCAGTGCCTACGGAATCGAGCCTTTGCCGGTCTCTATACGGCGCAAACGATCAATCTGATTGGGGATGCGTTCACATGGCTCGGCTTAGCACTCCTTGCTTTTGAGTTAGCAGGAGAGAATTCAGGACTGTGGCTCTCAACTGCCTTAACGCTGCGGGTCACCATTTTTGTGCTATTGGCTCCTATTGCTGGTGTCTTAGCAGATCGATTGGATCGCAAGGGATTGATGGTGACTACCCATCTTGTGCGGATGGTTTTGGTATCCTTCTTGCCGTTTGTTACTGACGGCTGGCAACTGTATCTCGTAGTGGCTTTGCTGAGTGGCTTTCACGCCCTTTTTACCCCAACCTACACGGCCACATTACCCTTGATTACGACGGCTGAAGAGTGCCCACCGGCGATCGCCCTCTCGAATGCCACGTACCAACTCCTGAGTGTTTTAGGCCCAGCCCTCGCAGGTAGTGTTGCGGCGTTATGCAGTACCCGTTCAGTGTTCTTTTTGGATGCTTTGACCTTTTTGGTTGCAGCGGTGTTGATTGCTGGGCTGCCCACTGCTTTGATCGTACCTAGAGCAGGATCAGTCCCCCCCCGTAGCGGATTTCTTGAGGAGCTAAGTGTTGGTAGTCAGTGCCTTTGGTGGGATGCAGCAATTCGCTATGGATTACTACTGCAATTGGTGGCGGCGATCGCTGGCGCGGAAATTTTGGTGAATACCGTCGGCTATGTTCAGGGCACGCTACAGGCAGGAAGTCAGGCCTACGGCTCAATCATGGCGGCATTTGGTGTGGGTGCTACTTTGGCTGCGGTGATTTGGGGTTCTTCCTGTCGCAGGATGAGTGCAGTGGTGGTGATGGCCCTAGGGGGGATACTGACGGTGCTGCCGCTGTTGGCTGCCTATGGTGCCAATGTCCCTACCCTCGCTCTGTTGTGGGCGATCGCGGGTATCGGTAAAACCCTCGTCAATGTGCCTATGCAGACGGTAATTGCTGAGAGAGTGGCCGTGGACTTGCAGGGTCGGGTTTATGGCGCTCAGTTTGCTTGGAGTCATCTTTGGTGGGTCTTGGCCTATCCCCTAGCGGGATGGTTCGGCAGTCAGTTTCCAGCCCAACATTTTTTCTATACTGGCCTCAGTAGCATGGTGCTTTTCATCGCTTTTGTGGTGTTGACCCAACCGTGGCACCTGCGGCATCTCCCCGCTGGTTTTTGGCACACTCATCCCCATGAGCACGACAGCGAGCATGATCATTGCCATCGGCTACAGGCTCATCAGCACCTACACTTTCATCTCCAGCCAAGCCACGGCAATTAACTAACACCATCCGCAGTCAACAGGGCTTTGTAGAGGCCGGGTCGGCGATCGCGAAAGAAGCCATAGGCCGCCCGTAGGCGTTCAATTTCCTCTAAATCAAATCTATGGACAAGCACTGCTTCTTGGGTGCGATCAGCCTCGGCCACCAGATCTCCCCTTGGATTAGCAATAAATGAACTGCCATAGAATAGTTGTCCCCCCTCATCACCCACACGGTTGGCTGCCACCACTGGAATCACATTTGCCACTGCATGACCAACCATCACCCGCTGCCACGGGTCTTTGGTGTCCAGTGTGGGATCGTGGGGTTCACTGCCAATGGCAGTGGGATACACGAGCACTTCTGCTCCCATCAGGGTCATCACCCGTGCAGCCTCTGGAAACCACTGATCCCAGCAGATGCCGACACCGATTTTGCCGTAGCGGGTACGCCAGACTCGAAAGCCTGTATTGCCGGGGCGGAAGTAAAACTTTTCCTCATAGCCGGGGCCATCGGGAATATGACTTTTGCGATAGACACCGAGGTTGACACCCCCCGCATCAATCATGGCCACACTGTTGTAATAGACGGTGCCCGCCTTTTCAAAAAAGGACACTGGAATCACCACCGCCAGTTCCCGCGCCAAGGCCTCAAAGTGAGCAATTGTTGGGTGGTTTTTCACGGGGTGTGCCCGCTGAAAGTGACTCTCCCGCTCTTCCTTACAAAAATAGTGACCTTCAAATAGCTCTGGCAGGACAATGACCTGTGCCCCCTGCTGATGCGCCTGCCGCACTAGATCACTGAGGTGCAGAATATTGGTCTCAACATCATCGGTCAGTTGAGCTTGAATGGCAGCAACGGTCAGTGTTCTCATAGTTCCTGCTGAGTAATGCAATGGAAGGCGCCTCCCCCTTCTAAAATCGTCCGTGCGGGAAGGCCAACAGTTTTGCGACTGGGAAAGAGCTTGGCGATCGCCTCAACCGCTTTGGCATCCGCTTCGACACCATAGGTGGGGACGACAACGGTGGTATTGGCAATATAAAAATTGACATAGCTAGCGGGTAAAATCTCCCCCTTTCGACTCGTCACCCGCCCCGGCGAAGGCACTGGGATCACCTCTAGGGAGCGCCCCTTGGCATCCGTTAGCGTTTGCAACTGCTCATAAATCGTCAGCAGGACATCGTAGTTCGGATCCTCAGGGCTGTCGGGCAGCATACAAACCACGGTTGCCGGAGCCACAAAACGCACCAGCGTATCGATGTGACCATCGGTGTGATCGTTGGCCAGTCCCGATTCAATCCAGAGGATTTTGCTCACGCCAAGGGCGGGCTTGAGGCGGGCTTCCACTTCTGCGCTGTCTAAATAGGGATTGCGGTTGGGGTTGAGGAGGCACTGGCGGGTGGTGAGGCAGGTTCCTTCGCCATCCACTTCGATCGCCCCCCCCTCCAAGAATAACGGCATCGCCCCATAGGGGAGGCCGATGGCTAGAGCAAGGCGCACAGCCAAGTCACTATCGCCGGGAAGTTGATACTTCTTGCCCCAACCATTAAAGGGCAAACAGAGGAGTCGGCGCTCCCCTGCCTCATTGATTAAGCCCACAGGAGCGGTATCCCGCAGCCAAATGTCACCAAAGGGGAGCTGATAAAACTGTGGATTCAGATCCCCGAGATAAGAACGAGCAGTGGCTTCTCCCACCTCATCTAGCACCAGAATCTTCAGTTGCTCCCCGCGGCACTGACCTGTTACGGGATCGGGGTCAGCGATCGCGCGACACAGGGCAGTAAATTCTAAACGCACCTGCGGTAATAGTTCTCCCCACAAATCCTCGTGACTGGGGAAAGCTAACCAACAGGCGCGATGGGGCAGCCACTCAGCCGGCTGAAAAAAGGGGGACATGAAGAGCGATTAGCCCTTTTTGTTGGTTTTGGGTGCAGGTTTAGCGGCAGCTTTTTTCCCTTTAGCAGTTTGCTGGGGTTTGGCACCGCTGTATTTCCGGCGGAAGCGTTCCACCCGCCCTTCAGCGTCAACGATTTTCTGAGTACCCGTGAAGAAGGGATGGTTGCCTGACCAGATATCCACGTGCAGTTCGGGTTTCGTGGAACCCACGGTCATCACTACTTCACCGTCACAATAGACTTTGGCTTCGGGATACCACTGGGGATGAATGTTCGGTTTTGGCATAGGCGTCTCACCACAAACGAGAAGTAAAAGACGAAAATCCTAACGTTTTGAGTATTGGGGGGCTTTGCGGGCTTTGCGCAGACCGTATTTACGCCGCTCCTTGGCACGGGGATCGCGGGTGAGATAGCCTTCCGTTTTCAGCGGCTTGCGGTTTTCGATGTCCAGTTGACACAGGGCGCGGGCAATCCCTAAACGAATGGCATCTGCTTGCCCCGTCAAACCACCCCCCGTGGCATTGACATAAATATCATAGCTACTTTCAAGGCCAAGGGTTTCAAGGGGGGCTTTCACCAAGTTGAGATAGGTGGGGTTGTTTTGCAGGTAGTCAGCCCCATTGCGGCCATTGATCAACAGTTGACCGCTACCGGGGATCAGGCGCACCCGTGCCACCGCCGACTTACGGCGACCGGTTCCCAAATAAACTACCCGCTTAGACTGATCAGCAATCTGCATGTTAGGCTCCCGGAATCGTGTTAATGGTCAAAGGCTGGGGTTTTTGCGCTTGGTGGGGATGCTCTGGCCCAGCATAAACTTTCAGCTTGGTAAAGAGTTTACGGCCAAGGGAATTTTTCGGCAGCATCCCTTTGACAGCATGCTCAATAATCCGCTCGGGAATGCGGGCTTGCAGTTGATCAAAGGTTTCAATTTTCATGCCGCCGGGGCGTCCCGAGTGACGACGGTAGAGTTTTTGGGAGCGTTTTCTGCCGGTGACGGTGACTTTCTCGGCATTGATGACAATCACAAAGTCACCCGTGTCCATGTGGGGGGTGTAAATGGCTTTGTTTTTACCCCTGAGAATACGGGCAATTGCTGCGGCTAGCCGACCCAAGCGTTGATCAGCGGCATCAATGACATACCACTGGGGAGCAAGGTCATCCACGGCGGGCAGTGGTGTCTTTACGGTACTGGTCATCACAAACTCCATGATTCTATGCAATGGACAATTCAGGGCTAATGGAGGCTAACTGAAACTGGGGCATCGCCTCGGTGCACAGGGCAAGGGGGAAAGGCGATTCAGGATAACCCACCCCCAATAGACAAAGGCCTACAGGGGGGGCAGCATACTTGACGAGGTGGCGTTGCTCCTGCTGCCAAATTTCCGTAAAACTGGCGGGCGATCGCTGGCCTTGCCCCACCTGTACCAAGAGTCCCACCAACAGGCGCATCATGCCGTAGAGAAACCCCGAAGCTTGCACCTCAATTTCCACAAGGGCACCGCGCCGCTGGCAGCTCACCGCCTGCACCTCCACCCAAGAATGGGCACGATTCGAGCCCGAACGGTGAAAGGCACTGAGGTGATGCCGCCCCAATAATGGCTGAAGCACGGCTGCCATTTTTTCCACATCTAAGGGGGCATAGTAGTAGTGCCATGTCCAAGGGCGCAGAAAGATATTGGGGCAGGGATCGGTATAGAGGGTATAGCGATAGCGACGCCACAGCGCCGAGAAACGGGCATGCCAGTGATCGGGCACCACTGCCGCCGCACGAATCACCACATCGGCAGGCAAGCGAGCATTGAGAATCCCCGGCCAACGATGAACGGGAATGGGCGAGTTGACCGTGACGTGAGCCACTTGACCAGCAGCATGAACCCCTGTATCGGTGCGACCGGCTGCGACAACAGAGACGGGATGATTGACAACACTGGCGATCGCCTGCTCAATCACCTCCTGTACTGTGCGCTGTCCCACCTGCCGTTGCCAGCCGTGGAAATGGGTGCCCTGGTACTGAATAAGCAGTGCCAAGCGTTGGCCGCTCTGAGGAGGTGCGATCGCCGTCATCATTGCCTGCTACACCAGTTCAATGACCGCCAATTCGGCATTATCACCTCGCCGCCGCACACTGCGGATAATGCGGGTATAGCCACCCTTGCGATCGCCATAGCGCTCTGGAGCTTGGGCAAACAGAGCATGCACCAGTTGCTTATCGTAGAGATAGCCAAGAGCACGCCGCCGTGCCGCCAAGGAGCCATCCTTTGCCAAGGTGATCATCCGCTCCGCCTCTGCGCGTACCGCCTTTGCCCGCGCTTTGGTGGTGGTAATGCGGCCATGGCGAATCAATTCAGTGGTCAGTGCCCGCAGCAGTGCTTTTCGTTGATCGGCTGGCAGTCCTAGCTGGGGAACCCGACGTTGGTGACGCATAGACAAACCTCATTCAATCTCTCTAGTTACGGGCAGCTTTTTGGGGCGGTAGCGTAATGCCCAAGTGTTTTTGCAGTGCTTCGATCACTTCCTCGGCAGACTTTTGACCGAAGTTTTTGATCTCCAGTAGCTCTTCTTGGGAATACTCAAGGAGGTCAGCGACCGTATTGACTTGGGCACGCTTGAGACAGTTGTAGGCACGCACCGACAAATTGAGTTGCTCAATGGGAATTTGTCCCGTTTCGTCATGCTCATCGGTGGTGGTGGCCTCAGAGGTGTGCAGGGGCACTTCCTTCAAGGGGCTAAAGAGATCCACGAGAATCGTTGCCGCCTGATTGAGGGCATCTTGGGGGGTCAAGCTGCCATTCGTCCAGATTTCCAGTTTTAGATAGTCTTGGAGCTGGCGATCGCCCTCTGCACCCGCACTGCGCACCGAATCAACGGTATAGTTGACCCGCCGCACGGGCATAAAGACCGCATCCAATTGCAGATAGTCCAAGGCAAGGCGATCGTCCCGTACCCGCTCCACCGAGCGATAGCCACGATCCTGTTCAATCTTGAATTCCATCTCCAAGGTTGCCCCCGGCATCAGCGTGGCAATATAGTGGTTGGGGTTGACCACTTCCACTTCAGAGCCAAGTTGCACCATGCCAGCAGTAACCGTCAATGGCTCATTCTCAGGGGCTTGGGCAAAAAGGCGACCCATTTGGGGTTCTGAGGTGTGGCTGCGAATCACCAACTGCTTCATTTGCAGCAAAATGTCCATGACATCTTCGCGCACACCGGGAATTGTTGAAAACTCATGATTCACACCGGCAATGCGCACCGCTGTCACGGCACTACCGGGTAAGTTGGCAAGAAGAACCCGCCGCAGGGCATTCCCCACCGTAATCCCTTGACCGGGGGCGAGGGGGTACAGCGCAAATTGGCCGTACTGCCCTTGATCCTCCTCAACCCGTGTTTCCAAACATTCAATTTGATATGCCATAACTGTGCTCCCAAGTGACCCAAACGAACCTAAACCCGCCGCCGTTTGGGGGGACGGCAACCATTGTGGGGAATGGGGGTCACATCCCGAATGAGGGTAATTTCTAGACCTGCGGCTTGCAACGCCCGAATCGCTGTCTCGCGACCAGAACCGGGACCACTCACCATGACCTCAATTTGCCGCATTCCCTGATCAATGGCACGGCGAGCTGCATTATCAGCAGCAGTTTGAGCTGCAAAGGGTGTGCCTTTTTTGGCACCTTTGAAACCACTGGAGCCAGCGGAGGCCCAAGCAATCACCTCACCATTGGGGTCGGTAATTGAGACAATCGTGTTATTAAATGTGGACTGAATGTGGGCAACGCCACTGGGGACATTGCGCTTTTGCTTACGAGGGCCAGAGCGTTTTGCAGAGGGTGCCATAATCTATCCAAACCGTGAATCAGGTAGCAGGAGCGGAAAAATTTATTTCTTAGCAGCGGGTTTTTTCTTACCCGCCACAGTGCGGCGACCACCACGACGGGTGCGCGCATTGGTACGGGTGCGCTGACCACGAACCGGCAATCCAAGGCGATGCCGCCGCCCGCGGTAGCAGCCAATGTCCATGAGCCGCTTGATATTCATGGCCTCGAGACGGCGCAGATCCCCTTCCACTTGGTACTCGTCAATCGCAGCCCGCAGTGCCGCAATATCGGCATCCGTCAAATCGCGAGTGCGGGTATCTGGGTTAACACCCGTTTTTGCCAAAATTTCCTTGGAGCGGGTCAAGCCGATGCCATAGATGTAGGTGAGGGCAATTTCAATGCGTTTGTCGCGGGGTAAATCAACACCAGCAATACGAGCCATGAATCTAGTTCCTATGTGTGCAACAACAGTGGGTTACCCTTGGCGCTGCTTGTGCTTCGGATTGGTGCAGATCACCATGACCCGACCACGTCGCCGAATGACGCGGCATTTTTCACAAATACGCCGTACCGATGCTCTTACTTTCATATCAGTTGCTCATGTAGTCGCAAATTTTATATCTTAGCAGAGTGGCCAACAAAGATCAAACTACTTTTTGCGCAGGCGATAGGTAATCCGCCCCTTGGTCAGGTCATAGGGGGTCAATTCAACCTTCACGCGATCGCCCGGCAAAATTTTGATGTAGTTGCGGCGAATCTTACCGGAAATATGGGCAAGGACATTAAAGCCATTGTCCAGATCCACCCGAAACATGGCGTTGGGCAATGACTCGGTCACTGTCCCTTCAATTTCAATAGCATCCTGTTTAGACACGGTTCACCTCCCCAATACGTGCTTGAATGGCAGCAGTTACCTCTTCGATCGTACGTGTTCCATCAATGTGCACAAACTTGGGATGACTCATGTACTGTTGAATCATCGGTAGGGTTTCCCGCTCATAGACCTGTACCCGCTTGAGGATGGTTTCAGGGGTATCATCGGAGCGCTGCTGACCATTGGCCGCTTGCTGAGCACGCTTGAGGGCGCGTTCCTGGAGAATCGCAGCAGGCACATCTAAGAAGAGCAAGTAATCATAGTCTTGGTGAATGCTTTTGAGCATCTCCTCAAAGACTGCTGCTTGTACCACATTGCGGGGAAAACCGTCCAAAAGCCAACCCGCAGCCGTATCTGGCTGTTGCAAGCGATTGGCCACCATATCCACAATCACCTGATCCGGTACCAGTTCACCGCGATCCATGTAGCTTTGAGCCTGTTGACCGAGGGGGGTGCCCGCAGCTCGCTCTGCCCGCAGAATATCCCCTGTAGAAATATGGGGAATCCCCAAAAGTGTGGTCAGAATTGCTGCCTGTGTCCCTTTGCCCGAACCAGGGCCGCCAAACAAAATTAAGCGCATTACTGCTTCACCATCCCCTCATAACGTTGTGAAATCACATAGGTTTGAATCTGTTTTGAGGTGTCAATGGCCACCCCCACCAAGATCAACAGGGAGGTCGCCCCCAGCCCTTGAAATGTTGTTACTTTGGTTGCACTTTCGACTGCCGTGGGAATAATCGCCACCAGACCCAAAAAGATCGCCCCTAGGAATGTCAGGCGGTTGAGAACCCGCTCTAGGTAATCAGAGGTGGCTTTCCCCGGTCGAATTCCCGGAATACTAGCGCCCATCTTTTTCAGGTTTTGGGACATATCCACAGGGTTAACAATCAAAGAAGCGTAAAAGTAGCTAAAGAAGAGAATCAAGAGCAAGTAGAAAATCACATATGCCCATGGGGTAGGACCTGCGGGGGAAACATAGCTGGCCAGTCGTGCCACGAGTTCGTTGCGGGTAAACTGCGCCAAGGTGGAAGGCAGAATGAGTACCGCTGAGGCAAAGATAATTGGCATCACCCCCCCTTGGTTTAAGCGCAGGGGCAGGTAACTGGTTTGCTCGCGGTAGAGTTTGCGCCCCACTTGGCGACGTGCCGAAACAATGGGGATGCGGCGAGTCCCCTCTTGCACAAAGACAATGCCGACAATCATGGCCAAAAAGACGGCCACCAAAATAACGATGCCGCCAATATTGCCCCCACTTTCGGCGAGGGCGATCGTCTGACCCACTGAGGCAGGCAAGTAGGCAACAATGCTCAAAAAGATCAAGAGTGAGGCTCCATTACCCACGCCCCGCTCAGTAATCAATTCCGAAATCCACATCACCACCATTGAGCCAGCGGTCAGGCCAAGGACAATTTCAGCAACAAACCACGCCCCCGGATGCAAAGCCGCACCGGGAATGGAACTGACAAAAATGGCAATGCCAAAACTTTGCAGAACTGCCCAGCCCACAGCCACGTAGCGAGTAATTTGGGAAATTTTGCGGCGGCCGGCTTCTCCCTCATCCTTTTGCAGCCGCTCCAAGGAGGGGAGAGCAGCAGTCAGCAATTGCATGATGATGGAGGCGTTAATATAGGGCAGAATGCCGAGGGCAAAAATCCCAAGGGCAGAGAGGCCACCGCCTGAAAAGATGTCGAGGAAGCGAATCACGGCATTATCTTGGACGCTCTGGGCAAAAACGGCGCGATCGATCCCCGGAATGGGTAGATAAATCCCCAGCCGTACCAAGATCAATAGCCCAATGGTGATCAGGAGTCGACCCCGCAGACCAGCCGCTTGAGCCATCTGCATAAAGGTTTCTTGGGCAGTGGGTGCCTTGCCGCGATTCACAATCATATTGGGGTTCCTCTATTCACTGTCGGCAGCAACGGAGGTCTCCACACATACCCCACCAGCAGCTTCAATCTTGCTGCGGGCACTGCCACTAAAGGCAGCGGCATGAACCTCTAGCTTGACGTTTAGCTCACCATCCCCCAGCACTTTGAGGGGATATTTGGCGGTGGTGAGAATGCCAGTCTCAAGGAGAGACTCAACCGTCACTACACTATTGGCGGGTAGGGTATTGAGACGACCCACGTTGATCGTAGTGTAAACCTTCCGGTTGACGAGGGGAAAGTGCTTGAGTTTGGGGAGACGACGGTAGAGGGGGTTTTGACCGCCTTCAAAGCCGGGACGGGTGGGGCGACCAGAACGGGATTTTTGCCCGCGCATCCCAAAGCCACCACTTGCCCCTTGACCTGCGGCAATGCCCCGACCAATCCGCCGTTTGCGTCGTCGCGATCCCGCTTGGGGGTGCAGATCTTGAAACCGCATGGACAACTCCTACCTATTTGCTATAGAGGTTTTCAATGGGGATTTCCCGCTCCTCGGCAACTTCTTGGAAGGTGCGCAAGGCCGCAAGGGCTTCGAGGGCGGCGCGGGCATTGTTGAGGGGGTTGCTGGAGCCTAGTTGTTTGGCCAGCACGTTGCGTACCCCTGCTAGTTCTAGAACGGTGCGCACAGAGCCACCAGCAATTACCCCGGTTCCCGGTGCAGCGGGGCGAATCATGACGCGGGCAGCACCGCCTTCGCCAAAAGTGGGGTGGGGAATAGAGTTGGATTTGGTGATCGGGACATCAATCAGGTGCTTTTTGCCATCGGCCACACCTTTGCGCACCGCACCAATGACATCGGCAGCCTTACCGACGCCCACACCCACTTGGCCACGCTCGTTGCCAACAACCACAATGGCACGGAAGCTCAGTTTCTTACCGCCTTTGACTACTTTGGAGACGCGGCGGATCTGGACGACCCGCTCTTGCCAGTCGGTTTCTTTTTCAACTTTGCGGGGGTTTTTACGACGATTTGCCATCGGGTCATCCTCTAAAAGTCTAGTCCAGCTTCACGGGCGGCATCCGCCAAGGCCTTGACACGACCATGGTAGAGATTGCCACCGCGATCAAAGACAACGCGCTCAATGCCAGCGGCTTTGGCACGCTCTGCAATTAGTCGCCCCACTTCAATAGAGGCGGCACAGGTGCTGCCATCCCCCAGCTTTTGCCGCAGTTCTGGCTCAACACTGGAAGCGGCCACAAGGGTATGGTGCCGGGTGTCATCAATCACCTGAGCATAGATGTGCTGATGAGAACGAAAGACAGCGAGGCGGGGGCGATCGCTGGTACCTTTGACTTTGCGGCGAATGCGCTGATGCCGACTTTGGCGAGCCGCAGTACGAGTTTGTTTCATCTATTTCTTCCCTGTCTTACCAACTTTACGACGCACAAATTCACCCATATAGCGAATGCCCTTGCCTTTGTAGGGTTCAGGGGGACGTACGGCGCGAATACGGGCAGAGGTGTTGCCGACTAGTTCTTTATCAATGCCACTGACAAGGACAATCGTGCCCTGCTGCACTTTTTTACCTTGGTTGTCCTCAATTTCTAGGGTAATGCCCTCAGGTGGCACAATCTCAACGGGGTGGCTGTAGCCCATACTGAGGACAAGGGTTTTGCCTTGGAGTTGGGCGCGGTAACCGACCCCTTGAATCTCCAGCTTTTTCGTAAACCCTTGGGAGACGCCTTCCACCATGTTGGCCAATAGCGTGCGGCAGAGGCCGTGGCGTTCTTTAGCAGGTCGAGAATCATCGCGGCGTTTGACAACAATATTTTCGCCCTCTTGGGCAACATTCACCTCGGGCGGAAAAACCCGACTCAGTTGACCCTTGGGGCCTTTGACCGTGACTTGCTGCCCGTCTAGGGTGAGGGTAACATTCTTTGGCAGGGGGATGGGACGCTTGCCAATACGAGACATGTGGGACTTCCTCCGAGCTTACCAAACGTAACAGAGTACTTCGCCGCCAATGCCCTGCTTCCGTGCCTCGCGATCAGTCATGATGCCGCTAGAGGTGGAGATGATGGCAATGCCGATACCACCGAGCACTCGGGGCAACTCACGGGAATTGGCATAGACGCGCAGACCGGGTTTGCTCACCCGCTTGAGCGCAGTAATAATCGGCTGGCGCTGCTTACCGCGATATTTTAGGGAAACCACAAGATGCCGTTTGATGCCGTCCCCTTGCTCTTCAAAATCGCGAATAAACCCTTCCGCTTTCAGCACCTGCGCAATACTGCGGGTCATGCGCGTGGCCGGAATGGTGGTGGTTTGATGACGCGCAAGGTTTGCGTTGCGGATGCGAGTTAGCATATCGCCAATCGTGTCATTTACTGCCATAGTTGCTCCTTAAAAATCTGCCTCCGGCGTTAGTTCTCACGGAACGGCATGCCCATTGCTTTGAGCAGGGCGCGTCCTTCTTCATCAGTATTGGCAGTGGTGATGATTGAGACATCCATGCCGCGAATTTGATCAATGTCGTCGTAGTTGACTTCGGGGAAAATCAGTTGCTCGCGCAAACCTAGGGTGTAGTTGCCCCGGCCATCAAAGCTTTTGGGGTTGACACCGCGAAAGTCACGGATCCGTGGCAGTGCCAAGTTAATCAAGCGATCCAAAAAGGCATACATGCGATCGGATCGCAGCGTCACGGCCACACCAACGGGCATGCCTTTGCGAATTTTGAAGCCAGCGATCGCCTTCTTGGCGCGGGTGACCACGGGCTTTTGTCCCGTAATCGTGGCAATTTCGGCAATGGTGGCTTCAAGGGCTTTGGCATTTTGCGCCGCTTCCCCCAGACCGCGGTTGACGGTTATTTTGACAATCTTGGGGACTTGGTGAATGTTTTTGTACTGAAACTGCTGCATGAGCTGCGGCACAACGGTTTTGTTGTAGTGATCTTTGAGGCGTTGGGACATGGGGCTTCTCCTAGGGGCATTCTCTGGGCTGGGTCAGAGAGGGAAAACGGGTTAGACCTAATCAATGATTTCGCCAGTTTTCTTGAGCATGCGCACCTTACGGCCATCTTCGGTGTAGGTGTAACAGATGCGGCTGGCCACGTTGTGCTTGGTGGAGTAGAGCATCACTTTACAACTGTAGATGGGAGCCTCCTTGGTGATGATTTGGCCGGATTCTCCCTCTTGGCGGGGCTTCACATGTTTGGTTTTCAGGTTCACCCCTTTGACAATCACCTGACTGGTTTTGGGGAAGACCGCAAGGACTTCGCCGACTTTAGCTTTGTCGCTGCCAGCGATGACTTGAACCGTGTCCCCTTTTTTCACGTGCATGCGATAGCGCACTGGCTTTTTGTTTGCTTTCTTGGCCGCCATTAGAGTACCTCCGGTGCCAATGAAACAATTTTCGTAAAGTTTTTATCCCGCAGTTCACGAGCCACAGGACCAAAGACACGGGTACCGCGAGGGTTACCCTCTTGGTTGATCAAGACAGCGGCATTGTCATCAAAGCGAATGCTCATGCCACTTTCACGGCGGATGGTTTTGCGGGTGCGCACAATGACAGCGCGAACCACATCGGATTTTTTCACGGCCATATTGGGGGTGGCATCTTTGACGGTGGCAATGATCACATCGCCGACACTGCCGTAGCGACGGTTACCGCCGCCGAGCACACGGATGCAGAGGAGCTTTTTGGCGCCGCTATTGTCGGCAACGTTGAGATAGGTTTCCTGTTGAATCATGGCTGGCTCTCCTTAGGCAGTGCGAGGACTGAGAATCTCGGCAATGACCCAACGCTTGGTGCGACTCAGGGGACGGGTTTCCCGAATGCGCACGCGATCGCCCACTTTGGCTTCGTTATTTTCATCATGGGCTTTGTAGCGGCGGGTTTTGACGACAATTTTGCCGTACTTGGGGTGGGGGGCGCGGTTTTCGACGGCAACGACGACGGTTTTTTGCATTTTGTCGCTGACGACGACGCCAACACGTTCTTTAACTGCCATTAGTCTTGGCCTCCACTGCGGCGACGTTCATTCTCAAGGGTTAAAAGCTGTGCCAACTCGTGGCGCAGATGCTTAAATTGATGGGGCTTGACCTCTTGGCGGGTGGCTTTTTTGAAGCGGAGATCAAAGAGTTCTTTTTTAATGGCGGCAATGCGATCGCTCACCTCTTGATCACTCAGTTCCCGCAGGTCTTTCATTTTTGTCAGTGCCATTCTTAACCCTCCTGTTGTTCCTCTTCTTGATTGCGCACCAGAAAACGGGTCTTGATCGGCATTTTGTAGGCAGCAAGGCGCATGGCTTCGCGGGCAACCGCCTCCGGCACACCGGCAATTTCATACATAATGCGACCGGGTTTGACCACTGCCACCCAGTATTCCGGTGAGCCTTTCCCTGACCCCATCCGCGTTTCGGCAGGCCGCATTGTCACGGGCTTATCGGGGAAAATGCGAATCCAGATTTTGCCACCGCGGCGGATATAGCGGGTCATGGCACGACGGCCAGCCTCAATTTGCCGTGAGGTGATCCAAGCGGGTTCAAGGGCTTGAAGGGCATAGTCGCCAAAGTGGATAGAGTTACCGCGACTGGCAACCCCCGTCATGCGACCCCGCTGCTGTTTGCGAAATTTTGTACGCTTTGGACTTAACATCGCTGGCTTCCCTGTTAGTTAGAGCGATTTTCAAATTGGGGTAGGCGGCGTTGGGGACTGCGGCGACTGGGTTCCCGTGTTACGGCTTCGGTTTGTCCCGGCAGTACCTCACCTTTAAAGATCCACACTTTCACGCCCAAAATGCCGTAGATTGTGCGGGCGGTGCGGTAGGCATAGTCAATGTCTGCCCGTAGGGTATGCAGAGGAACGCGACCCTCCCGTGTCCACTCGGTACGGGCAATTTCCGCCCCATTCAGGCGACCCGCCACTTGGACTTTGATCCCCTCAATGCCTGCTCGCTGTGCCCGCTGAATGGCTTGGCGCACGGCGCGTCGGAAGGCCACCCGTCGCTCTAGTTGCTGGGTGATGTATTCCGCCAAGAGGCTGGCCTCAGCATCGACACGGTTGACTTCCACCACGTTCACTTTGATCGTGCGGTTGCTAGGGAGCATCTGCCGCAGTTGCTTGCGCAGTTCCTCAATCCCTTGGCCGCCTTTACCAACGACGACGCCGGGACGAGCGGTGCGAATTTGCAACTCCACTTGATCCGCTTTGCGCTCAATGCGCACTTCCGCAATGCCAGCGTTGGCCAGTTGCTTGTTAATAAACGTGCGGATGCGGTGATCCTCCTGTAATAGCTCAGGATAGCGATCGCTATCGGCGTACCAGCGGGAGCGATGTTCTTGTGTAATGCCGAGGCGAAAGCCAATTGGGTGAATCTTCTGTCCCACGGTGGTATCCTTCTACGATTCGTCAGCAGTGTTTTGGGGCGCCACAGCAATCGTGATGTGGCAGGTGGGCTTGCGAATTTGGTAAGCGCGGCCCTGGGCGCGAGGGCGAAACCGCTTCAGGCAAGGCCCTTGATCGGCATAGGCTTGACTAATTACCAAGGTGGCGGGATCCAAGCCTAAATTGTGGGTGGCATTGGCTGCCGCCGATCGCAAGACCTTTGTAATCGGCTCACAGGCACGATAGGGCATAAAGCGCAGCATAATCAGGGCATCGCGGTAGGTGCGACCCCGCAGTTGATCCAGTACCCGCCGCACCTTGTGGGGTGACATGCGGACATACTTGGCGCAGGCACGGGCAGTAGGAGAAGAGGTAGAAACCATAGACGGCTATCCCAGACGCGAACAAGAGAATCAATGGCGGGCTTTTTTATCGCCCTTAACATGACTGCGGAAGTTGCGGGTGGGGGCAAATTCCCCCAGTTTGTGACCCACCATCTGCTCAGTGATGTACACGGGCACGTGCTGCTTGCCGTTGTGGACGGCGATCGTGTGGCCAATCATTTCTGGCACAATCGTTGAGGCACGCGACCACGTTTTGATCACTTCCTTGGCATTGCGCTCATTGAGGGCTTCAATCTTGCGTAAGAGATGATCCGCCACAAAGGGGCCTTTTTTTAATGAACGTCCCATAACCTAACTTCTCCGCAAAAACCTAAGACTGACGACCACCGCGACCCCGCTTGGAAGACTTCTTACGACGCCGCACGATGAGAGCATCGCTGAGTTTTTTCTTCTTGCGAGTTTTGTAGCCAAGGGTGGGTTTACCCCAAGGCGTGACAGGCCCAGGACGACCAATGGGGGCGCGTCCTTCACCCCCACCGTGGGGGTGATCCACCGGGTTCATCACCGAACCGCGCACCTTCGGACGACGACCTTTCCAGCGATTGCGACCCGCTTTCCCTAAGCTGATGTTGTTGGCTTCAACATTCCCCACTTGGCCAATGGTGGCATAGCACTCCTTGCGGAAGAGCCGCACTTCACCCGAGGGAAGCTTGAGGGTGACCATATCCCCTTCTTTGGCCACTACTTGTGCCATCGCACCAGCAGCTCGCACCATTTGCGCACCGCGACCGGGGATAATTTCCACATTGTGCACACTGGTACCCAAGGGAATTTTGCCCAGAGGAAGGGAGTTACCCACTTCAATAGGGGCATCGGGACTGGCAATAACCTCGGTGCCGGGGGTCAAATCTCGAGGATGGATGATGTAGCGTTTCTCGCCATCGCGATAGTGGAGCAGGGCAATGCGGGCATTGCGGTTGGGATCGTACTCCACAGTTGCCACTTTGGCGGGGACATTGAGCTTGCTACTGCGGCGAAAATCCACAATACGATAGCGACGCTTGTGGCCACCCCCCCGCCGCCGACTGGTAATGACACCGCGATTGTTGCGGCCTTTGTCGCGCTTGAAGCCACGGGTCAGCGACTTTTCGGGCTTGTCGGTGGTAATTTCAGCAAAGTCAGAAACAGTTTTTTGGCGAACGCCGGGGGTGTAGGGTCGGTAAACGCGAATGCCCATGATCTACTCCGTTAAACTTCGGGGAAGAGAACGATCTTGCTGTCGGGGGCAAGGGTGACGATCGCCCGCTTGTAGCGAGGACGATGACCAACAAACCGACCCACACGGCGCTCTTTAGGGGGCAGATGATAGGTATTCACTGCTGTAACTTTGACGTTAAAGAGTTCTTCAATCGCAGCCTTGATTTGCGGTTTGGTGGCGCGCCGGTCCACATCGAAGCTGTATTGATTGTTTTCCAATAAAATCGTGGCCTTCTCTGTGATGATGGGGCGCTTGATGAGATCCGCAAGGGCGCGGGGTTGGACTTTAGTCACCGTACACCTCCTGAATTTTGGCGATCGCGCCAGTGGTGGCAACAATGCGATCGGCATAGAGTAAATCAAAAACATTCAATTGATCGGCACGCAGGAGTTTCAGGGTGGGCACATTTCGCGCCGAGAGTGCCACCATTTCGGCAATGTCTTCCACCAGTAGCAGCACCTTTTGCTCTGGCTCAATGCCCCAGCGTTGCAGCGCCGTCACCAGTTCCTTGGTTTTGGGACGGGGCAAGTGATCGGCAAAGTCTTGAACCACAATCAAGTCTTCAACGCGGCTCATCAGGGCTGTGCGCAGGGCAAGCCGCCGCTCCTTACGATTCATTTTTTGGCTGTAGTCGCGGGGCTTAGGACCAAAGATCACACCGCCCCCCCGCCAGAGGGGAGAACGAATCGAACCAGCACGGGCACGCCCTGTTCCTTTTTGCCGCCAAGGTTTGCGACCGCCGCCGCGCACTTCGGCACGGGTTTTGGTGGAAACGGTTCCCTGCCGAGCATTGGCTAACTGCCGCACAAGGGCACGATGAACAATATGACTGGCGGTTTCAGGTTTTGCCGTCGTTAGATCAAGGGTGGCTTCACCACTGTCGGCACCCTGCCAGTCTTTAACCACACATGCAACCATAACTACTCTCCAGCCCTTATTTGCGACCGACAACCTTGGCGGGGGTAATGCTCACCAGTGCCCCCGGTTTACCCGGTAGTGCCCCTTTGATCAGGATTAAGTTGCGCTCAGGATCAACGCGCACCACCTGCAATTTGCGAATGGTGACTGCCGTATTGCCCATGCGACCGGCCATCCGCTTGCCGGGGAAAACCCGACCCGGGGTGGTTCCTGCCCCAGTGGAACCGGGCAGACGGTGGTTTTTCGAGCCATGCGCCATTGGACCGCGCTTAAAATTGTGGCGTTTTTGATAGCCCGCAAAGCCTCGGCCAATGCTGGTGCCGTGGACATCCACAAGCTGCCCCGGACTAAAAATATCAACGGTGATGGCCTGACCCAATTGATAGGCAGAGGCATCTTCGAGGCGAAATTCCCGCAGATGACGCATGGGGGGCGTTTGCGATTTGTTGAGGTGGCCGCGCTCGGGGCGACTCAGGTTTTTCTGCCGCACTTCGCCGTAGGCCACTTGAATGGCCGTGTAGCCGTCGGTTTGGGGGGTTTTGATTTGTGTGATCGGACACGGCCCCGCTTGTACCACCGTAATGGGGACAGATCGACCCGCCTCGTCAAAGATTTGGGTCATGCCCAACTTTGTCCCTAAAATACCAACTGTCACGATCGCGTTCCTTAAAAATACGAATCACAACAAAACAGCGAGAGGCAGCCCGTAGGCTACACCTCGGCAGATTCCTACAGTTAGGAATGGTGGATTGACCCAGCAGTTACACGGTCAAGACGATGACGCTCAAGGCGCATCCATCGTTGATCAAGGACAGGCGCAGGTAAAGATGGCAAGGCTATGATTGCAAGTTGCGAACACGCTGCCACCCCTGGATCAGTGGAACCAAGGACTTAAGGGGGTTGAGGCGATCGCGCCCACTCAGTATCCGTTTTTGGTCACAAGTTTTAATCATAGATCAGCGATTGTGGGTTTGTCTAGGCATTTGGTAACATTTTTTACGCCTTCTTGTGGATCCAGCAGCGTGTTTGAATTTGTCTGCCAGCAGGACTGTGCCCATACCCAAGCGCGGGCAGGCCTGTTTCACACCCCCCATGGCGCAGTGGCAACGCCGCGTTTTATGCCCGTGGGTACTTTAGCGAATGTGAAAACCCTCACCCCAGAACACCTCAAGGCGGCGGGCGCTCAAATGGTTTTGGCCAACACCTACCATTTGCACCTGCAACCGGGGGAAGACATTGTGGCCGCAGCGGGGGGGCTGCACCGTTTTATGGGCTGGTCAGGGCCAATTCTCACGGATTCGGGGGGGTTTCAGGTCTTTAGCCTCAGCGAAATGCGGCAAATTTCCGATCAGGGGGTGGTGTTTCGTTCACCCCACGATGGTCAAATCATTGAACTGTCACCCGAGCGGGCGATCGCCATTCAAGAGGCCTTGGGGGCAGATGTGATCATGGCCTTTGATGAGTGCCCCCCCTATCCTGCAAGCCGGCAGGCAGTGATCCAAGCGACGCAACGCACCCTGCATTGGCTAGAGCGCTGCATTGCTGCAAAGCAACGATCCGATCAAGCCCTCTTTGCCATTGTGCAAGGGGGAGTGTATGCCGATCTGCGGCGAGAATGTGCTGCGGCGATGCTGCCCTATGACTTGGCGGGCTATGCCATTGGTGGCGTGAGTGTGGGGGAACCCAACAGTGCCATGCATGAAATTGTGGCGGTGACGGCTCCCCTCTTGCCTGCCCATAAGCCACGTTATTTGATGGGGGTGGGAACTCACTTAGAAATGTTGCGGGCGATCGCTGCCGGGGTCGATCTCTTTGACTGTGTGATTCCCACCCGCTTGGCTCGCCACGGCTGTGCCATTGTCCAAGGGCAGCGCTGGAACCTAAAAAATGCTCGCTTTCGCCGCGATTATGAACCCTTGGATCCCACCTGTCCCTGCTATACCTGCACCACCTTTAGCCGAGCCTACCTAAGTCATTTAGTGCGTGCCAAGGAGCTACTGGCCTACACCTTACTCTCGATTCATAATGTGACGGAACTGATTCGGTTCACCCAAGCAGCACGCCAAGCCATTTTAGAGGAGCGATTTGTGGCGTTTGCGGCAGAATGGGAGCAGCGACTGTTGGTGAATGCCGAGGAACCGGATGCTGCGCTTCTCTGATGCCGTTTTATCGAAACAGGAACGCTTGAGCCGCTGGGGCTTTTTGGGACTGACCACAGCACCTTTAGTGGGAGCGGCACTCTTTAACCATACGGGGACGCCGCCTTTTTTACTTTGTCTTTTTCGAGCAACAACGGGTATTCCCTGTCCAGGCTGCGGTCTGACCCGTTCCTTTATGGCGATCGCTCGCGGCAATGTTGAAGATGCCCTGAGAATGCATCTCTTTGGCCCTGTGCTCTTTCTCGCATTTACGGTGATGGCGGTTTTTATAGGCCTAGAGCTGAAAACTGGCCGGCGATTGCAGCACACCCCCTTTCGCTACATCAATGAACGCATTCAAAACTGGTGGTGGCTAGGGGTGATTTATCTTGGCTACTATGGTTTGCGGCTGTACAGCCTATTTCACACCGGGGAATTTTATATCAATCCCCTAAAAAACATCTTTCTGAGGAGTTAATCAATGACTATCTCCATTCATTACGTTGATCCCAAGACAAAAGCACCACTTAGAAAGGATCATACTGCGTACTATAGTGAGACGGGTTCTGTTTATCCAATTGTTAATCAGATTCCTAGATTTGTAGATTCAAGCCAAAACTACACCCAAAGTTTTGGTCTGCAATGGAATAAGTTCTCAAAAACACAAATAGATGATACAGATCAAAAACAATCTGAAACTCGATTCTTTGCAACAACAAACTGGCAGCCTGAGGAGCTTGCTGGCAAAAGTATTTTAGAAGCTGGTTCTGGTGCAGGTAGATTTACACGGGTTATCCTAGAAAAAACGTCTGCTTATCTTTGGAGTTTTGATTATTCAGAGGCGGTTGAGGCAAATTGGCAAAATAATTCTGATATTGCTGGCGGAAGATTACACCTATTTCAGGCGAGCATCTATGACATCCCTTTGCCTGAAGCCTCTTTTGATAAGGTGTTTTGTTTTGGGGTTCTACAACATACACCTGACTTTGAAGAATCTGTAAAAAATCTGATTAAATACGCAAAAATCGGTGCTGAGATTGTGGTTGATTTCTATCCGATTAAAGGTTTTTGGACAAAAATACACGCAAAATATCTTTTAAGACCCTTGACAAAAAAGATGTCACACCAAGCTCTGTTGAATTTAATTGAGAAGAATATTGATAGTTTAATTACGTTATTTGATTTTTTAGTGAAAGTTAAACTAGGCGTACTGACTCGATTTTTACCAATTGTTGATCTACGAACAATTCCTAGTACTGTGGATCAGCAAAAACGCCGTGAATGGGCAATTTTAGACACCTTTGATATGTTCTCGCCGGAGTATGACAATCCCCAAAGAATAAAAGATGTTGCTGCTATGTTTGAACGTCACGGAGCTAAGGTTACTTTTGCCGGATTTGTCAAATCAAGCGCTGGCACTAGCGCAGTGGTCAGAGGCGTTCGCGAAACTTAAAGTAAAGATCACGGGAGTCGTCTTTAGCAAGGGTCCCTTTCATGGGATATTGAAATCGGTTGTGTGCGATCGAGAACCGGAGACCCATGAGATTACATCGCTTGCTTTATCTCAGTTGTGCCACAGATGGCCTGTCCTACCCAGACCTGCGGGATATTATGGCCAAGTCAGAGGTGAACAATCTCCGCGATGGCATTACGGGAATACTGTGCTACGGCAACGGCATGTTTCTGCAAACCTTAGAGGGCGATCGCCAGAAAGTGAGTGAAACCTACGCCCGCATCCTCAAGGATCCCCGCCACCACAGCGCTGAGATTATTGAATTCAAAGCGATCGCAGAGCGCACCTTCATCAATTGGTCAATGCGTCTGGTGCAGTTGGGCGAGATGGACAGTGATAAAATTCGGTACCTGCGGTTAAAATACTCACCAGCAGCAACCTTTCAGCCCACCTCAATGACGGCTGAGCAATGTTTTCACTTCCTCAAAGAACTCTATGAAATGAGCCAAGGAACTTAGTGTGAGCGATGCCCACTGGCTAAGTATTCCCGATCTACTGCGGCTGCCCGCCCAGACCTATGAGTGGCGGGTGGATACCGATTTTCCAGACTTGGCAACGTTGACTCCCGTGCAAGGAATGGTGACTGCCAGTCACCGCCACACCTACTTAGAAGTCAGCGCCAGTGTGCAGACAATTGTCACCCTCTCTTGCGATCGCTGTTTGCAGTACTATAACCATCGCTTGGTGTGTACCACTACGGAACTCATTTGGCTTGCAGAAACCCCAGCCAGTCAGCCCGACGATGATCTGGTGGAAACCTTGCCCGCCAACGGTCGCATTGATCTTGCGGATTGGCTCTACCAGCAACTCTGCCTTGCCCTGCCCTACCCCCAATACTGTGACCCCAATTGTGGCGGTATTCACCCCCCTGTCCCTGCGGATCCCCCCATTGATCACCGCTGGGCAATGCTTGCGCAACTACAATCGGTTCTGGAGCGTTCGGAACCATCGCCGTGAGTGCTCAGTCTGACCTTGAACTGTTGCTGCGGGCACGCTATCCCCTGTTGTATGTGGCCACAACAGAGGAAGAACGCCTTGAGGCAACACTGCACACAATTAGCGATCGCCTGAATCAGCGCCCCATCTACATTTGGGATTTTGTGGAGGGGTATCAGGGCAATCCCAATGATCTGGGGATCGCCAAGCGCAATCCCCTCAGTGCCCTTGAATTCGTCGAAAGACTGCCGCGACCGGCAGCGGCCATGATTCTGCTGCGGGATTTTCACCGCTTTATTGAGGACGTGGCCGTCTCCCGCAAACTGCGCAACTTGGCGCGGCAGCTCAAGTCCCAGCCCAAAAACCTGATCCTACTGGCTCCGACGGTGCAGTTGCCCCCGGAACTGCGGGATGTGATTACCGTTGTGGAGTTCCCTTTGCCCCAACGGGAGGAAATTCGCCTTGAACTGGTGAAGCTCTGTCAAAGCCTCGGCAACATTCCCGCAGAACCCATTCTCGATGAGTTGATCCGCGCCTGTCAGGGCTTGACCCTAGAGCGGATTCGCCGCGTCATTGGTCGGATCATTGCTTTGCACGGTGTGCTGGACGGCAGCCATGTGGATCTGGTCTTGGAGGAGAAACGGCAGATCCTGCGGCAAACCCAAATTCTCGAATTTTACCCCACCCAAGAAACGATTGCCGACATTGGTGGTCTTGATAACCTCAAGGAGTGGTTGCTGCGGCGCGGCGGTGCTTTTTCCGAGCGGGCACGGCGCTATGGGCTGCCCTATCCGCGGGGGGTGCTGCTAGTGGGAATTCAGGGCACCGGTAAATCCCTAGTGGCAAAGGCGATCGCCCACCAATGGCACTTGCCGCTGTTGCGATTGGATGTGGGGCGACTCTTTGGCGGCCTCGTGGGGGAATCCGAAGCACGTACCCGCGAGATGATTCAAATTGCTGAAGCCCTAGCCCCCTGCGTCCTCTGGATTGATGAGATGGATAAAGCCTTTGCGGGCATTGATGGCCGAGGGGATGGCGGTACCAGTAGCCGTGTTTTTGGCACGATTATCACTTGGCTAGCGGAGAAAACCTCTGCTGTTTTTGTTGTGGCCACTGCCAACAATGTGCAGGTCTTGCCCCCGGAACTGCTGCGTAAGGGTCGCTTTGATGAAATCTTTTTTGTCGGACTACCCAATGTGGATGAGCGGCGAGCGATTTTTGAAGTGCACCTCAGTCGTGTGCGGCGCGATCGCCTGCAAAACTATGATTTAGAGCGGTTGGCCTACGAAACCATTGACTTTTCTGGGGCTGAAATTGAGCAGTGTATCATTGAGGCAATGCACCTTGCCTTTAGCCAAGACCGCGACTTTACCACCGAAGATCTGCTGCACGCGGCCAGTGAGATTATCCCCTTGGCACGCACCGCCCGTGAGCAAGTGCACCAATTACAAGAATGGGCGGCCTCCGGGCGGGCACGGTTTGCCTCACGAATCCTGTCTCCCCCCACAGGGCGTTAGATCATGAAACCAGTGGTGCGTGTGCTGCAATGGCTCCTAGGAACCTTTTTGGGTTTAGGTCTGATTACCCTTGTGGCCGCTGCTATCATTACACCCCTTGTCTTTAACTTGCTCTGGCCACCCCCCCGCCCCGAGGTCGAAGCACAAAATTCGCCACCGCCTACGCCACCAGAGTCGTCACCGAATTCCCCCTCACCCCCTCCTGAACCAACCCCGACCCCCTCACCGCAGCCAAACTCTGAAGGGCGGGTGATCTATGGCGATGGTTTACGATTGCGCGATCGCCCCAGTCGCGAGGCAAATGCTCTGGGGGGTGTGGCCTTTGATGAAGTGGTGACGATCCTAGAGCGCAGTGAGGATGGGGAATGGCTGAAGATTCGCACCGCCAACAATCTTGAAGGCTGGGTACTGGCCTTTGGTGTGCAGGAAACAACAGCTCAATCTCCCACCTCCAGTGAGACGCCCCAGTAGGCGCTATTGGGAAAATTCCTGCATTTGCTGAAACGAACGGTACTCGCGATCGCCACTCAGCCATTCCACGAGCGTGATTTTCACCCGCCCCCCCGCATTGGGAGTTGCCAGAAACTCCGCCTCTCCTTCGCTATTAATCACGCGATTGCGCAACTGGGTGGATCCCGCTTCCAGTAGTCGCTTGCTCGTCGGGTCATAAATCTCGTAGTAGATCTGGACATTGCGCGCTGGTGTCGCGGTTTCATTGCGCACGCGCCCCGTGAGGCGGTGGTACCAGACACCCGCAATATTCTCGCTCTGCAATTGGACATCGGTGACGCGCACCACTTTGGGCGCTTCGCGACGGCGGGCGATCGCGGGCTTGCCTTCAAAAGACAAGAACCCGACACTAGTCGTCAACAGCAGACCGCAGAGCCAAATTGTGCGTAAGCTAGGCATTGTTCTCTACCCGGTGTGACAATAATAGAGTCTAAGACGCAACATTTAGCGGGAGCGATCGGCCTCATTGGCCTTGAGGATACCACCTTAGTGACCGCTGCCCCGAGTCTGTACCTGCTGGATTGGATTCACCCCACTTAACTATGCCAACTGTTCATGTGATTGGTCTTGGTCGCTCTGGCATCGCCGCTGCCCGTTTACTGAAACGTCAAGGCTGGCAAGTGGAGGTGAGTGATAGTCGTCAAACCCCTGCCCTACAATCGCAGCAGCAACTCCTAGAAGCCGAAGGCATTGCTGTTCAACTCAACTACGACTTTGATTTACAAACCCTCGCCAGTGTGGGTCTGCGTGTCCCAGCGGAAATTGTCATTAGTCCCGGTGTCCCTTGGCAGTCTCCTGCTCTGATTGCCGCTCGCCAAGCGGGCATCCCCGTTCGGGGGGAAGTGGAAATTGCTTGGCAGACCCTCGCCCATCTGCCGTGGGTATGTATTACGGGCACCAATGGCAAAACAACCACCACCGCACTCACTGCCGCCATTTTTCAAGCAGCGGGGTACAATGCTCCCGCCTGTGGCAATATCGGCAATAGTATTTGCGAAGTGGCTTTGACCGCTAGCGCCCTTGATTGGGTGATTGCTGAGATCAGTAGCTATCAATTAGAGTCTAGCCCCCCCCTGCAACCCCAATTTGCCCTTTGGACAACCCTCACACCAGATCACTTGGAACGCCACGGCACCCTCGACGTTTATGTCGAAACCAAAGCTCACCTCATGAATGGTGCGAAACAGGCGATCCTCAATGGGGATGATCCCTACCTGCGTCAGCACATGGTGAATCGTTGGCCGCAAGCTTGGTGGATCAGTACCCAAGGGGCGGCAGCCCTACCCAAGGGGATTGAACAGGGCATCTATATTGCTAAGGATCAAGTGTGGTTTCAAGATCAACCCCTGCTGCCCACCCATGTCCTGCAAATGCCGGGTCAACACAATCAGCAAAACTTTCTTCTAGCCGTGGCAACGGCTCATTTAGCCGGTATTCCTGCCGAAACAATTGCCAAAGCGGTGGCAGGGTTTGCCGGTGTGCCCCATCGTCTAGAGCGGATTCGCCAATGGCGACAGGTGGAGTGGATCAACGACAGTAAGGCCACCAATTATGACGCCGCCGAAATTGGGCTGCGTTCTGTGACAGGGCCAGTGATTCTCATTGCCGGTGGACAGGCCAAAAAGGGGGACGATCGCGCTTGGCTCAAGCTGATTCAGGAGAAAGCCGCTTGGGTGCTCTTGATTGGTGAAGCGGCACCGCAGTTTGCGCAGCGCTTAGAAGCCACGGGCTTTACAAATTATGAGATCATGGAGACACTGGATCGGGCGGTGGCGGCGGCTGCTGAACTGGTGACCCAGTACCCGATCAAAACCGTTCTCTTTTCCCCTGCCTGTGCCAGCTTTGACCAGTACCAGAATTTTGAAGAACGTGGTGATCACTTTCGTCAACTGTGCTTAGAGCTATGAGCCAATCTGCGGCCTCGGGTCACTGGTGGAATCGCCTCTCCATTGCCAGTCGGTTTCTGATTATTGGCTTGGCAGGGCCTATCCTGACGCTGAATTTCTGGGCCTTTGCGACCATTCTCAAGTTTTTTGGGCCGCTGGTGGCGGTTCTGGTGCTGGCTTCCCTGTTTGCCTTTTTGCTGAACTATCCGGTGCGCTGGATGGAGGAGCAGGGAAATCCGCGAGGCCCCTCAGCCATTTTCGTCTTTCTGCTGGCCTTGGTACTGATTGCCATTATTGGCTTGGTGGTGGTACCCAATGTCTTTAATCAGGCACAACAGCTCATTGCCCGCTTGCCCGAATGGTTTAACTCCAGCCAACGGCGACTCTTGGAATTTGGCCAGTGGGTGGACTCCCTCAACCTGCCGGTAACGGTGGATGTGGATGCCCTTGCCAACCAACTCTTGGAAAAACTCAAGGATCAACTCCAAAGCTTGGCCCGTGAGGCTTTGAATTTAATCTTGGGCACCCTCAGCAGTGCGGTGGATGTGCTCATTAATCTGATTTTGACCGTTGTGCTCACGTTTTATTTGCTGCAGCATGGGGATGAATTGTGGGATGGCCTCCTCAGTTGGTTGCCAGATACGCTCCGCCCCACGGTTTCAGAAACGATACGCCGCAGTTTTGAGAGTTATTTCATTGGTCAGTTGGTGCTGGGGCTGTGCATGGGGATTGGCTTGACGACGATTTTCATTTTCCTCAAGGTGCCCTATGGACTGCTCTTTGGTGTCATTATTGGCGTGATGGCCTTGGTGCCCTTTGGCGGTACGGTGGGGATTATTTCAATTAGTTTGCTCGTCGCCCTTCAGGATGTGTGGTTGTCCCTCAAGGTGGCGGGATTTGCGTTTCTCTATCAGCAGTTTTTGGAGAATGTGGTTGCCCCTCGGATCATCGGTAGCTTTACGGGCTTAAATCCAGTCTGGGTTTTCTTGGCGATCCTGACTGGGGCTAGGGCTTCGGGGTTAGTCGGGGTTCTCATTGCGGTTCCGATCGCGGTAGTGATTAAAACGTTCTTGGTGAGTGTGCGATCGCGCCTCAATGCCGAGGATGTGGAGGAGACGGTCGCGTTGCCCAATAATCCACCCCCCTTGCCCCCTGTCTCTTCGTCAATGAAACCATCCTCAGTGGAGTAGAACGATGCTACGTGCCCTTCAACCCGGAGTTCTCACCTCCCTTGTGCTGATCAGTACCACAGCTGCCATTACCCTAGTCACGGCTTTTATTGGCTACCATTTGGGGCGAGAGTCATTGCGCGGTGTGTCCCAACCCGTCGTGAATCCGATTCTGGGCAGTGCCGTGAATGCCAATGATCAAACCCAAGGGGAGCGATCGCCCATTCTTGACGAGGCACAGATCATTGCCCAAACCAAAGCCCGCATTGCCGAAATGACTGAAGGTGCCAGCGATCGCGAGATTGTGCCTGCCCCCACCACTGCCAATGACCCCCCAGCAGCGGAACCGGCGACGAGTCGGACACTGCCCATCGTTGCTGAGGATAAGGGGGTGCGCCTAGAAATTAGCCATGTGGATACCATTGGCCAAGATTTAGCCCTGCACGTCAGCTTGAAAAACGACAGTAGCCAAGGGGTGCAGTTTATCTACACCTTTCTTGAAATCAAAAATGATAAAGGTACCCTTTTGAGTGCCCTCACCGAAGGCCTACCCACGGAATTACCCCCCGGTAGTGATCTGGTCAAAGGCACAATTTTGATTCCCAAAAGCCTCCTTGACAATGCAAAAACCTTGACCCTGCGCCTTGCCAGCTATCCGAATCAGGATGTGCAATTGCAGGCTGCCCATATTCCTGTGGAGTAGCCATGCCCGCCGCTGAATTTGTTCAAAAATGGTTGAGTGCTCGCGATTGGGTGCGGGTACGGGCAGATTTGACGGGCAAGACCACGTTTATGGCGTGGCAGGGAGCGGTGTATAGTTTTGTTCCCCAAGAGCGTCGCCGTCACCTCTTCAACATTGTTGGCATGAGTGCCGCTCGCTGTTTGCCCCATCCCGAGGGCGGGTGGTATTTTCTCTCCCGTGAATTGACGTTTTATCTGGATCCAGAAAAGCAATCCCTGTGCGATCGCTGGCACAATCCTTGGACAGAGGACGTGGTTCCCGTGATTCCCGTTGCTAATGATCCCGTGCAGGGGCTATTTCGCCGTGAGGTGCCTGCCCAAGTCAGTGAGCGAACCACTACGTTTCAGTTTGATCTATTTCCCTACTATGACAATCCCCTTGCGGGTGAGGAACGGTTTCAGGCCTACAGCCCCCAGCCGATCTACCAAGCGGCAGAACTCTTTAAGCTAACGGTGGCCACCGCCGATTTACAACAAGATACGGAGACGATTGCCGATGTCCATTTGTGTTGGAGTCGGATTGGGCCTTGGTTGCCTTGGATGAAGATGGGCGATCGCCCCGGTTATCTCATCTACAGTGCGACTGGCTGCAAAGCCCTGACCGTCGAAGACTTGCCCTCCCTCCTACAAGACCAATTAGAGCGACTGCCCCAATACCGTGAAGCCCCCACTGAATACCGCGAGGGTGCTGATATGACCTCTTGGCTGTATTTTCAGGAGCACTTTGAAGCCTATTTGGAGGGTGCACTGTTTCCAGTGACTTGATGAATACCAACCTGTCCCTATTCCCGTGGGGGCAGGCTAAAAAGCGGCAACTCGGTAAACTGTGGTTCTACAGGACGGGGTGAACGGGGGGTTGTTGGCGGAGCATGCGTTGACTGGGAATTTCGACGCGAAAGTGATCTCCCTCCAGAGAAATGGGAGCGCCAAAATTGCTCGCTGGCTTACTCATTGGGGATGCTACTGATACACGTCGTCGTGGGAGAGATTCAACTCTAGCTCTTTGGTAGTCTGCCCGACACCCTTGAGGACGAATGGATTGACAACATCGAGGAACTCGCAGACCTCATGGACAAGTACCTCCACCTACGCCAAGAAGCCCGCAATGCTTTTGAATTGCGCTATGAACGCCATGTCAGCGACGATCCCGATCAGTGGCGCAACTGTGCGCGGGTATTGGCACGGCAGGACATTCTCAATGTACTCAGTCAACCGTGGTAAGCTCTTTGGGCTTAGAGGAGTCCTTGGGCAATCAGAGATTCAGCAATTTGCACCGCATTCAAGGCTGCCCCCTTGCGAATTTGATCGCCACACAGCCACAGTTCAAGGGCATTGGGTTGAGAAATATCTTGGCGCAGCCGCCCCACTAGCACTGGGTCTTTACCTGTGGCCTCTAGGGGCATGGGGAAATAATTGCGCTGCCAATCTTCAACAAACTGGACGCCTGCGGCCTGTTGCAGGCGATCGCGCGCCTCTTGCAGCGGAAAAGGCTCAAAGAACTCAACATTCAACGCTTCCGAATGGGCACGCAGCACAGGGACGCGCACACAGGTGGCCGTTAGCCGCAACTCTGGAGCATGGAAAATTTTGCGGGTCTCATTGACCATCTTCATCTCCTCTTGGCAGTAGCCCTGCTCATTGAGGGGAGAATTGTGGGGAAAGAGGTTAAAGGCCAAGGGATAGGGAAAGGCCTCTGTGCGTGGTGGTTGCCCCTTGAGAATATCGAGGGCTTGATCCTTGAGTTCTTGCATGGCCTTTGCCCCCGCCCCACTGGCAGACTGATAGGTGGCCGCTACAATTCGCCGAATCGGTCGCACCTGATGCAAGGGCCATAGCGCAACCGTCATCAAAATCGTTGTGCAGTTGGGATTGGCAATGATGCCTTGGTGGGTTTTTAGATCTTCAGGGTTGACTTCGGGCACCACTAAGGGGACGTTGGGATCCATGCGATAGGCACTGGAATTATCAATGGCGATCGCTCCTTCCTGAACCGCAATTGGCAGCCACTGCCGTGACACACTTGCCCCCGCCGAAGCCAAAATCAAATCCAGTCCCTTGAGGGTCTCCTCACTCACCGCCTGCACAGGCAGCACTGTTTCCCCAAAGGAGAGGGTTTGACCGGCGGAGCGGGGCGAAGCCAACAGACGTAACTCTGCCACTGGAAACGAGCGTTCCGCCAAAATGGCCAAAATTTCCGTGCCAACGGCACCTGTCGCTCCTAAAATGCCAACCCGTAATCCCTGTGCCAACGTTATTACTCCTAGGAAGATAAGCTCATTTTACGATCGTCGGGGATTGAGAAATTAAGAAAGCGTAGCATTTTGGAAATTTTACTGCCATATCTATAATGGCTATAGCCAATTTCCACCACAGCCTCTGCACTCCCCCACAAGAGTCGCCAGCGGCAGGACTCGATAAATCATCTGGAGGCTGGGATCGTGAAAACTCTCCAACAGTACCTATTTTCCATCACCTTAGTCTTTTGGGGACTGTTGAGTAGCGCTGCTTACAGCCAAATTACCCCAGCCACCAATGGCACTGGAACCACCGTCATCCAAAATGGTCAACAGATTGATATTGGTGGTGGCCGCCTATCGGGGAATGGTCAGAATCTCTTTCACCTCTTCCACAACTTCAATGTCGGTAACGGCCAAGTTGCCAACTTTCTCTCTAATCCGCAAATTCGCAACATTCTCGCGGGCGTCAATGGTGGCAACGCCAGTTACATCAATGGCTTGATTCAAATTACGGGTGGCAACAGTAACCTTTATCTGCTCAACCCTGCGGGAATTGTCTTTGGCCCCAATGCCCGTTTGAATCTCCCCGCTGCCTTCCATGCTTCTACCGCTCAACGGGTGCTGTTTGAGGGAGGGATCTTTGATGTCAATGGCCAGAATCTCTATCAATCCCTCAATGGTCAGCCCACAGGTTTTGAATTTCTGAGTAAAGGCCTCATCATCAATGAAGGTGAGCTGAGGGTGGGTAGTGGTCAAACCCTCAGCCTAATGGCACACCAAGTGATCAATACGGGTACACTTGCAGCCCCTGCAGGAAATATCCACATTGCGGCTGTACCTGAAACAGGAATGGTGCGCGTCTCCCAAGAGGGAATGCTGCTCAGCCTTGAGATTCCTCAAGAGCGACTACCGACTGGGGGAGCGATCGCTGCCGTGGACTTACCCAGCTTACTCACTGGCAATGGTTTACAACCTGTCAACAGCGTCATTCAAAATCCCGACGGCACAATTCGCCTTGTCCATGACCCCAACAAAATTCCCACCACAACGAACACCGCCGTCATCAGTGGCAGCCTTTCCGTCGCCAATCCCATCGGTATGGGTGGCCAAATCACGATCACTGGTCAAAATATCGCCCTCATCAATGCCAACTTAACCGCCTCTGGTCAACTCGGGGGTGGCACGATTCTCTTGGGGGGCGATTACCTAGGGGGCACCACTGGCACTAACCGCTTGCATAGCAGTTTCAATGCCCAGAATCTCTTTATCAACAGCGGCAGTGTGATTGCAGCGGATGCCTTCAATCAAGGCAATGGTGGCACTGTCATTGCATGGGCAGACAACAGCACGCAATTTGCCGGCACGATCAGCGCACGCGGCGGGCAACTTAGCGGTAATGGCGGCTTTGTGGAAACCTCTGGGCGAGAATTACTCAGCGTTCGGGGAACAGTAGATGCCAGTGCAGTCAAGGGTCAGCCCGGTACATGGCTCCTTGATCCACGA
Source organism: Thermosynechococcus sp. HY213 (assembly GCF_031460975.1). Lineage (NCBI taxonomy): Bacteria > Bacillati > Cyanobacteriota > Cyanophyceae > Acaryochloridales > Thermosynechococcaceae > Thermosynechococcus > Thermosynechococcus sp. HY213. Next base: position 228,552 of record NZ_JAVKVB010000011.1, read on the forward strand.
AATGTCACCATTGATAACTCCCCTACGAGTGGCGGGAGTTTCTCTGGGAGCAATCCTGATGTCTTTACCCCCACCACTGATGATGCTTTTGTTGTGAATACTGCCATTGAAGCTGCTCTGAATCTCGGCACTAGCGTCATCATCACAACTGGTGATACTGGAACCCAAGCAGGGGATATTTCTGTACTTGCCTCGATTACCAAAATAGGCGGCGGCGATGCCTCCCTAACCTTGCAAGCTGCAAATAACATTCTTGTTGCCGATGACATTCGCTCAGAAGCAGGCCGACTGAATATCATTCTCCATGCTGATGCCGATAACAGTGGTGCAGGAGCAATTAGATTAGACTCAGTTACACTCATTACCAATGGTGGCAATATTATTTTGGGGGGTGGCTCTAATCCCTTCACCAGTCCAGCGATCGGTCACGGCACTGCTGGGGTTCGTATCATAAACTCTACCCTCAATGCAGATGGCGGCCATATTAGGATTCATGGCAGCGGTGCAACAACTGATGGCCAAGAAGGGGTGCTGATCGGTGGGAGTTCAATCCTCACCTCAGGGTCTGGAGAGATCACCATTCTAGGGACAGGTAGTTCTAGTGTTTATAGCCCTGTGGATGGTATCTCGATTCAAAACTCCTCCATCAGCGCCGAAGCTGGCAATCTGACCTTAACGGGTACTGGGGGCAACGTCTCCGAAGGAGTTTCCAACGTTGGCATCCATCTTGAAGAGTCAGGAATTCGAACCACGACTGGAAATATTACCCTGACGGGTACTGGTGGTACGGGCTTTGCCTTCAACCAAGGAGGTATTCTGAGTCGCTTCACAAGTATTACCAGTCAAAGTGGTGACATTATCCTGAGAGGTACAGGGGGTGAATTCGGTGCTGGTCTTGGCTTTAGGGCAGCAACTGACACAGAGTACTCTGCTGAGGTCAGAACGGCTGGAAATGGGAAGATTCTCATCGAAGGTCGCGCCACTGACGGCAATCCTGGTCTGGTCATGGAAGTCTCTGACGCCCTGACATTAGCTGTTCAAGATGGCATGCTCACATTAGCAGCTCAGGGGGGGATTGAAGTCTCGGGTGATTTTCCCTCTCTGCTAGATATCCATAGTGCCGGGGCAGGCCGCCTTGTCTTTCAACCGATTGATGCGCATACTCCCGTCGGCATTGGCGATGGTGCAACGGGTGACTTGATCATTGATCAGTTTCTCCTCAACCAAATCACGGGTGGATTTTCTTTGGTGACCATTGGTCACCCTAATGGTACTGGTCTCATTGATGTTCGTCCCTTCAGCCTCAACTACAATCTTGCGCTGCAAACCCCCGGCGTAAGTTCCCTAGGTATTCAGTTCAATGGCTCTGGCACGACGAATCTCAATGGTCGCAATCTCACACTCAATAGCGGTGGCGGCGTTACTCAGGGCAGCCATGTCATTTCTGCGGGAACGCTGCAACTTCTTGGACAGGGGACTTTCATCCTCAACAATGTCAACAATAGGTTTCAAACACTCTCAGGCAATGTCAGTGGAAATGTGAACTTGAGTAATCAAGGTGCCCTAGGTATCGTTAGTTTCAACAATGGTGTCAATGGCCTCACCACTGGCATCAATACCAACGGCAATACCCTAATCCTCAGCTTAAACAGTGGGAACCTAACGCAAAGTGCACCGATTCGAGCAGGCAACTTGGGTTTAACTTTACAAAATGGCAGTGCAATCCTAACCAACCCCAATAACCAAGTGGGGATCCTAGCTGCTGAGTTGAACAGTGCGAGTGATTTGCAATTTGTCAATAACAGTACCCTTACCGTTGGCAGTGTTAACCCAACAGGCATTACAGGGCGCAACATTTTCCTACAAACACTAACAGGCGATATTGTTCTCAATGCGCCAATTTCTGCCGTTGGGACTGGGGATGCGATTGTCCTTGCTGCCGAAAATAACTTTATTAACAACTATGGCTCTAGTGTCTTTAGTACCCCCAATGGTCGCTGGCTAGTTTATTCGACTGACCCGAATCTCAATATCAACGGCGGCCTCACAGGTTCAGAGCAATTCAACACCACCTATCCTGAGCTTGCCCTATTTTCTGGTTCTGGGTTTCTCTATCGGGTTTCTCAAGCACCGCCAACTCCACCCACGGAGCCATCCACACCGCCAACACCCCCAACTCCACCCACGGAGCCGTCCACACCGCCAACACCTCCAGAACCCCAAACTCAAGAGAATCTGGGTCGGATTTTATTGGGAGAGGAGATACAAGGCACTCAACTGCCCCAGAATACCGCTCAAGTCATTTACTTCCCCGGAGTTGAGATCATTCGTCAGCAAATCAGTACGGCTTTTGATCAGGGAGACTACAACAGTGCGATCAAACTGCTTCAGCAGCTTTATTCCTTTGAGTTTAGTGAGTACTTTGATGAATTTTTCAGCACTCCTAGTCAAGAGGGACTACAGTTCCTTGACATTGAGCAAATCAAGGAATTATTGGGGCGTATGGCTGAAGAAACAGGTCAAAAACCTGCCCTGAGCTATGTCTTTTGGCGACCTGAACAACTAGATATATTTATCATCACACCGGAAGGGGAACCCATTTACCAACCCCTTCGAGTGCCCCAAGAAGCAGTGCGCCGCGTCATTGCTGCTTTTAATCGTGAGGTGCGAGACCCAACGAAAACCAATAGTGAATCCTATCTACCCTTTGCGCAGCAGCTCTACCAATGGATCATGGGCGGCATTGATGCTGAATTGCAAAATCGAGGCATTAATACACTGGTTTTTGCCCTTGATCAGGGGTTGCGGAGTGTGCCGATCGCTGCTCTGCACACGGGGTCAAATCTTATTTCCTCGACGGTCAGCGATAGTCCAATCGGTCGTCGTAATGGTCAGTTTCTAGTGGAACGCTATAATCTGGGTCTCATTCCCAGTATCAACTTGGTGGATACCCGCTACCAGCCGTTGCAAAATGCTTCTGTACTGGCAATGGGTGCCTCTCAGTTCACAAAGCAAAGTCCTTTGCCAGCGGTTCCCATCGAGCTGCAAACCATTACGCAACTGGTAGGACGAGGGCAAGTATTCCTCAATGAAGCTTTTACGGTCTCAAACTTGCAAACCCAGCGGCGGCGCAGTCTCTACCCTATCCTACACTTAGCGACCCATGGTGAATTTAATGCGGGTAAGCCACAAAATTCCTATATTCAGTTTTGGGATAGCCAGCTTTCAATGGCTCAAGTGCGGCAGTTGCGGTTATTCCGGCCACCCACAGAGCTAATGACGCTGAGTGCCTGTCGTACAGCGGTAGGAGATACCAATGCAGAACTTGGGTTTGCTGGACTGTCACTCCAAGCGGGTGTAAAGAGTTCGGTTGCTAGCCTTTGGTATGTCAGTGATGAAGGGACACTGGCTTTGATGACGGCATTTTATGGACAGTTGAGAACTGCTCCGATTAAAGCAGAGGCCTTGCGACAGGCGCAGCTTGCCCTGATCCATCAGCAGGTTGTGATTGAAGAGAATCACCTGCGCAGTGCTGGGGTGCGGGGAGGGCTTTCAATTCCTTTGCCCCAAGAAGTTCAAACTGGGGGTGGGCGTCAACTTTCCCATCCCTATTTTTGGGCAGGATTTACGATGATTGGCAGCCCTTGGTAGCCCTAGGAAGCAATTTCTGCTTCACCATTTGGATTACCCATCAGCGAGAACGGGGGTACTGGGGCTGAGTTTGGCTGTGGGTGGATTGATGCTGCTGGGCAGGGTTTGCATCAGGTTTGCCATTTCGAGGGCATTGAGGGCATATTCCCAACCTTTATTGCTTTTAATGCCAGCGCGCTCAAGGGCCTGTTGCATCGTGTCGGTAGTGAGAATGCCGTAGATAATGGGCACACCCGTTTGCATAGAGGCCGTGGCAATGCCTTTGGTGACTTCAGCAGCCACATAGTCAAAGTGGGGGGTTTGGCCACGGATGACTGCCCCGAGACAAATAATGGCAGCATAGCGACGACTGGCCGCCAGTTGAGCTGCCACTAGGGGAATTTCAAAGCTACCGGGTACCCAGGCGTAGTCCACCTGAGAACCATGGGGATTGGGATCAACACCATGGCGGCGCAGACAATCTTGGCAGCCCTCTAGCAGCTTGGTGGTAACCAAGTCATTGAAGCGGGAAATCACAATCCCAAAGCGAGGCGTTCCCAGAACGTGATAGGTGCCTTCAAAAACAGCCATAGGTGGAGGTGCCAAATCTTACCCAAAAGAGTATAACCTGCAATGGCCTAGGAGGAGCGATCGCCCTGCTCCACGAGGAAGTCTTGGGACTGCCACTGCTGCACAATACTAGTTAACTTGGTAACAAATGGGTCAGACGCTAGATCAGGGTGAAATTCACTAATTTTTGTATTGGTAGGTGTCTCTGAAAGGCCAGAGGGAGTAGGTTCCGGCACACTAATGGGCAATGACTGGCAGATAATGGCTTCAAACTCACTGTTGAAGTGATAAATCGGTTGCTCACGCCGTTGCCATAGCTCTAAAATTTGCTCTACGGAAATGGCTTTATAGCGCCCCAGATAGAGGGCTTCAATGAGGGCAAGACGAATCCAGCGGGGAGGAAAATGGCGCAACCAGCGATCTAGGATGACCTCAACTGAGGAGCCATCCAAATCAAACCCATATTGACGTAGCAGGCGATCGGCAGCCTGAATGGCGGCATTGTTGCCAATATGTGCCATGCACCAACTGTTGCACTCCCAAGGTTATGGTGCCTCTATGATGCCACAAGTTTTCCAAGGTCGCAGCAGCAGAGAGCGTAACCCTGATATGGTAGAAAGGCAAACTCTAGTGCTGTTCACTTCACAAGTGCATCATGGTGACTGCGCCTCCTCCTGAGCTGCTAATTGAAGATGCCCCGCTAACAATCGCTGGGCGGCAGTTTCGTTCACGCCTGATGACCGGTACGGGCAAGTATCGTTCCATTGCGGATCTCCAGGCCAGTGTTGCCGCGAGTGGCTGCGAAATTGTTACAGTAGCCGTACGTCGCGTTCAAACCAATGCCCCCGGTCACGAAGGACTTGTGGATGCCCTTGACTGGCGTAAAATCTGGCTGCTGCCCAACACCGCTGGCTGTCAAACCGCTGAAGAGGCGATTCGCGTTGCCCGTTTAGGCCGCGAAATGGCCAAGCTCTTGGGTCAAGAGGACAACAACTTTGTCAAGCTAGAGGTGATTCCCGACCCGAAATACTTGCTGCCCGATCCCTTTGGCACGCTTGCTGCTGCAGAACAACTGGTCAAAGAAGGATTTGCGGTTCTTCCCTACATCAATGCAGATCCCCTGCTGGCCAAACGCCTTGAGGAAGTGGGCTGTGTTACTGTGATGCCGTTGGCCTCCCCCATTGGGTCGGGGCAAGGTCTGCGTAATGCCGCCAATATTCAAATCATTATTGATCAAGCCAGTGTTCCCGTTGTGGTTGATGCGGGCATTGGCACGCCCAGTGAGGCGGCCGCCGCGATGGAGTTAGGGGCAGATGCACTCTTGATTAATACCGCGATCGCCCAAGCGGGCAATGCGCCGGCAATGGCCAAAGCCATGGCGCTGGCAACCACGGCGGGTCGTCTTGCCTACTTAGCGGGTCGGATTCCCGTCAAAGCCTATGCCAGTGCCAGTTCCCCCTTGACGGGGACGATTGCGACAGCACCATGATGGTTGCCCTCATTCTCCTGAGCCTGCTGAGCCTCACGGGAAGCCTGTTCTACATTGTTGCCGCTGCCCTCACCTATCAATTTTTCACCCCCCAGCGGACGACTCGCCTAGAGTCCTTGCCGGCGGTCTCGATCTTGGTTCCTGTCTGCGGCTTAGAAGCAAGGGCTTGGCAAAACTGGTCTTCACTGTGCGAGCAAGATTACCCCGTCTACGAAGTCCTCTTTGGGGTTCAAGACCCCAGTGATCCAGCCATACCGGTGTTAAAGGCCATTTGCCAGACCTATCCCCACCGGGCTCGCTGGTATCTTTGTCAGCGGATTTGCGGACTGAACCGTAAGGCCAGCAATGTCGCCCAATTGTTTACCCATGCGCGCTATGGGGTAATTGTTGAAACCGATAGTGATGTGCGCGTTAGACCCCATTACTTAGCCACTTTGGTGCAACCCTTGGCGGATCCCCAAGTGGGGGTCGTTACCTGTGGTTACATTGATCACCATCCGCGCCGCTTAGGAGCTGCGTTTCTGGCCATGGGGCGATGCCTTGACTTTATCCCCAGTGTGCTTGTTGCCCGCTTCCTTGATCGCGGGCTGCGCTTTGCCATTGGGCCAACCGTGCTGCTGCGGCGGGAAGTCCTAGAAAAAATTGGTGGTTTTGAGATTGCACTCAATCGCATTGGTGAGGACTACCAACTGGGGTATGCAGCGTGGCGTGCTGGGTATCGCGTGGAGTTATCGTCCTATATTCTTGACAATGACTGCGCTGATGAGTCCTTTTTGAAGGCGGTGCAACGGGAACTGCGCTGGTGTCGCAGCATTCGTGCCAATCGCGGCAATCAGTATTTTGGCATGGTGTTTATGTTTGGCACCGTCTATAGTGCCCTGCTGTGGGGACTATTTCCAACCCCATGGACTCTCAGCGTCTTTCTGGGGGTTCAGGGTCTTCGCTGGTTGCAGGCGATCATGAGCATGGTCTTGATGGGTACCCCTCGGCTACTGTTGTGGCTCTGGCTATTGCCCCTGCGGGATGTGATGAGCTTCCTGATTTGGCTGGGGGGCTGTTTTGGCAATCGCATCTACTGGCGCGGTCGCTGGTTGCGGGTCTATCGCCACGGTCAATTGCAAGAAATTGTTAAGGATTCTCAAGACTCGTAAAGTTCGCTTGTTAGAATAGCTGCACTGTAACGCTGAATTGAGGTTTGTTTCGATGCGCTATACCACCGATGAGGGCGGTCGCCTCAACAACTTTGCCATTGAGCCTAAGGTCTATCAAGCACAGCCTTGGACACCGCAGCAAAAAGTACGGGCAGCCCTGTTGGTTGCGGGCGGATTGCTCTTAGTGGCTGGCTTGGTGGCGATCGCCGTCGGAGTGAGCTAAGCTGCTTTGTCTTGGTTTTGATACCAGCGATGCCACCCTAGTGGCAGGCCTCTATGACTTGGGGGCAGATCAACTGCTGGAGATGAAAACATGGCCCTTGGGTCGAGAACTGGCCAGCCAACTTCACCCTTGCCTTGGGGAACTGATGGGTCGCTACACTTGGGGTGAACTAGGGGCGATCGCTATTGGCTGTGGCCCGGGCAGCTTTACGGGAACGCGCTTGGGGGTCGTGACTGCCCGCATCCTAGCCCAGCAACTGGAAGTTCCCCTTTTGGGTCTGTCTAGCCTTGGCACAATGGCGTGGCACTATCGTGATGAACTCATAGAACAGGATGGGGTGGTGTCGCGTCGTGCCCAACAGGGGCATCAATACCTTGGCATTTACCGTTATCAGGGGGGGAGTCTCAACTCTCTTTGGGGCGATCGCCTGCTGGCAGACCACGAAGCAGAAACGCTTTTAGCCACTTGGCCTCACCCCTACAAACACCTGAGTCCCCCTAACCCCACCGACTATGGCCGCGCTTTGCTCACATGGGCAGCCCAACAGTGGCACGATACACTAAGGGCAGGGGAGAAACTTCCCCATTGGTCAAGCGTGGTGCCCCTCTATGGCAAATAACTGGGAACTTGGTCGCTTTCTCGATACACTGCGCTTTTTTCAAGCCCTTCCCTTTGTGGGAACCCTAGAACCTCTGCGCCCTGTGCTGTCACCCCTTTTACCGGATCTCTTTAAGCCGCCCGCCTATCGGGGCAGTGGTCTTGTTGTGGTGATGGGGGCAACGGGTCGAACCGGTCAAGCGGTGGTGAAAACCCTCTTGAGTCAGGGCTATGCGGTGCGGGCAGGGGTGCGCGATCGCGCCAAGGCGGAGAGTGTACTTCCCTCAGACCCTTTTTTAGACATTGTTGTTGCCGACGTGACTCAACCCTTGCCTGCCGATCTCTTGCAGGGCAGTCGGGCGGTGATCAACTGTGTTGGGGCAAAGGTACAGCCCAATCCCAACGCGTCACCCCCCGGCCTTGAAATTGTCGGTGCGAGTCCAGAGGCGGTTGAATTTGAGGGCATGCGGCATTTGTTGGAACGTGCCCAACCCTATTTTCAAAGTCAACCCAACACCTATCCCCTCTTTGACTATCGCTATCCCACGCCCCCCCTGAAGGAAGTTTGGGGTGCCCTCGATGATGTGGTCATGGGCGGCGTCAGTGCCAGCCAGTTTTACCTCAAGGATCACAGTGCCCTCTTCACGGGGCTGGTTTCTACGGAAAATTCTGGGGGGTTTGTCTCGATTCGCACCCGCAACCTCACCCCAGCCCTCAATCTCCAAGGCTACACGGGCATTCAACTCCGGGTTCGCGGCGATGGGCAGCGCTATAAATTTTTCCTACGCAGTGACCCCGCTTGGGATGGCGTCGGCTATGCCATGTCCTTTGATACGGTGGCCGATCAGTGGATCACGGTTGAATTGCCCTTTAGCCACTTTATTCCGGTGTTTCGGGCCCGCACCGCCACCAATGCGCCGCCTCTGAATGTGGGGCAAATTTACTCGCTGCAACTGATGCTCAGCAAATTTGAGTATGACGGTGCCCTCAACCCCCACTTCCGCCCCGGCACCCTCAGCCTTGAGATTGAGTCGATTCAAGCCTATGGGGGGTTGCCCTTGCCCCGCATGATTCAGGTGAGTTCTGCGGGGGTGACCCGTCCGCAACAAGCGGATCTTGACCTGAAGGAGCAGCCCCTAGCGGTTCAATACAACGACCAATTGGGGGGCATCCTCACTTGGAAACTGGCGGCAGAAAATATGCTGCGCCAAAGTGGCCTCCCCTACACCATTGTCCGTCCCTGCGGTCTGACGGATCAGCCCGCTGGCAAAGAGCTGCGCCTTGATCAGGGCGATCGCCTGACGGGTTCTCTGAGTCGCGAAGATTTAGCGGCGTTTCTGGTCAGCTTACTGAATTTGCCCGTGGCCTGCTATCGCACCGTAGAAGTGGTGGCCACAGATCAAACCGCCGAGGCCTATCCCAATTGGGCAGCACGCCTTGCCCAAATCCCTAGCGATCGCCCCTAGGAGACAGTGCGAAATGGTGCGTTTTCTCCATGTTGCCGATGTTCACCTTGGCTTTAACAAGTACCGCCAAGAGAATCCCAATCGCACGTTTGATTTTTTCACCGCCTTTGACAGTGCCCTGCAAACCTACGCCATCGAGGCACAGGTGGATTTTGTCCTGATTGCTGGCGATCTCTTTGAGGAGCGGATGATTACCCCCGGCATTCTCAATCAAGCGGAATACGTCCTCGACAAGGTGCGATCGGCGGGGATTCCCGTGCTGGCGATCGAGGGCAACCACGATAACTGCCCCTACGGTGTCAAGTCCAATTGGCTCCGCTACCTCTGTGAAAAAGACTATCTCTATCTACTGGAACCTGACGAAAGTGGCCAATTACAGCCGTGGGACGCCGAGGCAGCGCGGGGTGGCTATATGGATCTCCCCTGTGGCGTGCGCGTCATTGGTTCCCAGTGGTATGGTGCCAGTGCCCCCCGTGCCATCCAACAGCTGGCCAGTCAAATTCAGGCACTACCGCCCGCTGCTGGTGCGACGATTTTGCTCTTTCACCACGGCCTTGAGGGGCAAGTCTCCCGTTACCAAGGGGCATTGCGCTACAACGACCTCCTACCCCTGCGCCAAGCGGGTGTGGATTATCTTGCCCTAGGGCATATTCATCGCCACTACGCCGTTGAGGATTGGATCTTTAATCCCGGCTCCGTCGAGGCCAATTCGATTCAGGAAAATCAGCAGCAAAATCCGCGGGGGGTGCTGTTGGTTACCCTCGATCAGGGACCACCCCAAGCGGAACTCAAGCGCGACTATTGGCAGCGTCCTATCCATCGCTACACCCTCACCCTCACCCCCAGTGACACCGTGAGCCATGTGGAAAGCCAACTGCAGCAACTGGTGCAGCGGCATCGCTCAGACATGGCAGAGGCGATTGTCGAAGTCACCCTAAAAGGCGAAGTGGGGTTTGAGCGGGGCGATTTGTCTGTGCGATCGCTCCAAGGGGAATTGCAGGAGGCAGCCAATGCGTTCATTTTTCGATTGGGGTTTGCCGCAACCCCTGTGGCCTATCAAACCTACCGTGATGCGACGGCTGAACCACCCCCCCGCGCCCAGATTGAAGAACAGGTATTTACGGATCTGCTGGCCAGTGTTGCTGAGTATCGCGATCGCGCCGAACCCTTGGCCAAGGTACTGATGCACATCAAAGAAGATCTGCTGCAACCCAACGCCAATATTCCTGACCTTTACCAGTGGCTGGCAGACCTTTCCCTAGAGGGCTAGGGCTGGGGTGGTAAGGGGATGAGGGGTTGATTCGCCACATTGGCCAACTGGACAGCGGCAGACTGCAACAGGGCTTGCCATTTTTGCTGAAGTTGGGCATTCCCCGGCTGCGCTAGGCGTTGTTTGGCCAGTTGATTGAGGGTGTCGTACCAGTAGCCCGCCATGGCAAAGGCATCCGCCACATCTTTAGCTTGCACGATTCGCTGCTGTTGGCTTGGCGATAAGGGCATCGGTCGAAACCAACTGACGGTTTTGACGGCTGTGGTGCCATTGGTACAGGTGAGGGTGAGTTGCCACTGGTAATCCACACCATTTTTGAGGGCAACATTCTCCACAGGCCAGCCAATAATACCCGCTTCTGTGGGGGCAAGACGCTCTTGGCGATAGACTTCTGTGCCTTGGGGATCCCGCAGCGTCAGGGTTAGGGTGGCCCCCTTGTTGGCGGGAATGAAGCTATAGAGGGTAGGGGTGGGGGTGCTGCTAAGGCCATTGTTATCCTTGGGCACGAGGGCAACCACAGTTTGTTTTGGCTCAGTTAGACAGCTTTCGATGCCACCAGTACTTTCCCGCAGTAGCATGGGACGGGCAATCCGCGTTGCAGCTCCCTCACGGTTACCGGGGCGGCCAATATTAGCGGGTGGACGATAACTTGCCCAAGAGGCATGGGCGATCGCCCCAATCATGACCACTGCCAAACTTAGGGGAACGGCAAGGGGGCGGATCCTCAATCGAGTAGCCATGGCCACTAACCCCGTTGCTCCGAGCGTCGCACCCCTCACCCATGCGTAGCTCATCATACTTCCTACCTGACGACACCGATAGGACGATTCTAAGGGGCAAATTGTTGCCTTGCCAGTGATGGTGATCAGTGATTTTTTGTGCGTTGGGTCAACTTCCGTACCATGCTGTTTAGGCTGCTAAATGGGATGCGAGAAAGGCAATCCCCTGATCTAGCCCAAGGCCAGTTTTCAAGTTCGTCATCACATAGGGGCGATCGCCCCGCATTTTCAGGGTGTCCCGTTTCATTACCTCTAAATCAGCCCCTACATAGCGGGCAAGATCAATTTTATTAATCACCAATAAATCCGACTTGGTAATCCCCGACCCGCCTTTACGGGGAATTTTATCGCCAGCAGCCACATCAATCGCGTAAATCGTTAAATCCACCAGCTCTGGGCTAAAGGTCGCAGCCAAGCGGTGTGGGGACATCCCCCGTTTCAACATTGAGAATTCGCTCGGGGGGAAGGGCTTGGGAACGCACCAAAAACTGGGCATCCTCTTGGGTGTAAATATCATTAGTCACAACCGCTAGGCGATCGCGATCGCCCAAAGCTTTACAAAGGGCATCCACAAGGGTGGTTTTACCTGACCCCACAGGCCCTGCCACACCCACTCGCAATGCTGTCTCCATCGGCTTAATCCTTCTCAATGCGATAGCCCAACTCCGCCAAGCGCAACCGATCCTGTCGCCAGCGGGGGCGTACCTTGACAAACAGTTCTAAGTAAATCTTGCCACCAATGAGGGTTTGAATTTCTTGGCGGGCAGCGGTGCCCATTTGTTTGAGCAACTGACCCCCTTGGCCGATAATAATCGCCTTTTGGGTTGGACGCTCCACATAAATCACGGCGTGGACACGAGTCAGGTTGCGATCTTGCTGCACCTGTTCAATCGTCACGGCCACCGAATGGGGGACTTCCTCGCGGGTGTGATGCAAAATTTGCTCACGGATCAATTCCGCCATGATGAAGCGCTCCGGCTGATCGGTGACCATCTCTGGCGGATAGTAATAGGGGCCAAGGGGCAACTGCGCTTCAATCGCCGATTGCAATACACCAACTCCCTCTCCCGTGAGCGCCGAGCAGGGATAGGCTGGCCAAGGGCCAAGGGTTTGATAGTCCTGTTGCCGCTGTGGACGCTCCCCTGCCGGCAAGAGGTCAATTTTATTGATGGCCAAAAGCACAGGGGATTTTACTTTAGCCAGTAATTCTGCTACGTAGCGATCGCCCCCACCGGGGGCACTTGCCGCATCCACCACAAAGACAATGGCATCCACCCGATTGAGAACGCCCTTGGCATTATGCACCAGCACTTCCCCAAGGCGATGGTGAGGCTTATGGATGCCGGGGGTATCCACAAAGATCAATTGCGCCGTTGCCGTTGTCAGGATGCCCCGTAAGCGGTTGCGGGTGGTTTGCGCTACGGGAGAGGTAATGGCGACCTTTTGCCCCAGCAGATGGTTAAAGAGGGTGGACTTGCCTACATTGGGGCGACCCACTAAGGCGACAAAGCCAGAGCGAAAGCCGTCCGGGGCAACAGGAATACTGGAAATGGGTTCCACCGTAACTGCCTATGGATTCGAAGGCGTGGGTTGATCGTTGGCTGGTGGCGAGGGGAGAGGGTTAGGGCGGGTCTCCGTCCTCAGCACCGGTTGTTCGACGGGTTGCGTGGCCAAGGCCACACGATTGCCCCCGAGCGATCGCAGGAGATCCAAGACTTGGATGACTTCGTTGTAGCTTACCACCTGTGATGCCCGCAAAATCACCATTCCTTGGGGATTCGTTTTCAAGTAGGTGGCCAAGCGTTCATAGAGTTCACTGCGGTTGACGGGGTCTTTATCCACAAAAAGTTGCCCTGCCGGATCAATGCTCACCACCAGCATCTTTTGCGACTGCGCTTGACTGGTGCTGGCTTGGGGCAAATTCAAGGTAATCGCCTGCTGCCGCGTCAGACTCACCGCCGCCAAAATAAAGAACGTGAGGATACAAAAGACCACATCAATCAGCGGCAGCATTTCAATGCGAGCATTTTCACTCTCACTGGGCAAATGAATCTTCACGGCCATTCCTCAACCACGCTGCCTTAATGATAAAACTCTGAGCAAACAGAGTAGGATCAAAAAGTTTCCCCCCCGTGCAGTTATGACCAGTGCAACGCCCCAGCCCGGACAACTCATTGTGATTACTGGCCCTAGTGGGGTCGGCAAAGGGACGCTTCTACGGCAACTGCGACAGCGACATCCCGAACTGGCACTTTCGGTTTCGGCAACGACCCGTCCGCCACGCCCCACGGAGGTTGAAGGGGTGGATTACTATTTTGTCTCTGTAGAAGAATTTAAGGGAATGATTGCTGCTGGGCAACTCTTGGAATGGGCAGAGTTTGCTGGCCACTACTACGGCACCCCACGCAATCCGTTGCTGCAACTCATTGCCCAAGGAAAAACCGTCATCCTTGAAATTGAACTGCAAGGGGCACGCCAAGTTCGCCAGTCCTATCCTCAAGCGCGTCACATTTTTATTCTGCCGCCATCTTTAGCGGAACTTGAACACCGTCTGCGTAGCCGTGGCCAAGATAGTGAGGAGGCCATTGCCCGCCGTTTAGCTCAAGCGGAAACCGAAATTGCTGCGGCTCCAGAATTTGATGTTCAAATTGTCAATGATGATTTGGAAAAAAGCCTAATTGCTCTCGAAACAGCAATTTTTAGCCCTGTGCCCTAAGGCTCTGCCCGCACAATTCCGAGGTAGAGTTCCCCCACTTTAGGGTCATTGAGTAGTTCGCTGCCCAATCCCTCATAGCGATCTTTGCCCATTTCTAAGACATACCCGCGATCGCTCATGGCAAGGGCTTTGCGGGCATTTTGCTCCACCAGAATAATAGCGGTGCCTTGGGCATTAATTTCCTTGATTTTGGCAAAGACATCATTGACAAGAGCTGGGGAGAGAGCCGCGGAGGGTTCATCCAAGACCATAATTTGCGGGTCTAGCATCATGGCGCGTCCCATGGCCAGCATTTGCCGTTCTCCCCCGGAAAGTGTGCCTGCCCGTTGCTGTCGGCGCTCAGCCAAGCGAGGAAAGGTGTCATAGACCCGCTCTTTGAGGGCCTTGAGGTTGCCGCTTTTCGTAAAGGCACCCATCTCCAGATTTTCTTCAACCGTCAGGGTACGAAAGACATTGGCAATTTGCGGCACGTAGCCAATTCCCTTTTTGACAATTTGGTTGGGACGCAAGTAGGTAATATCTTCGCCAGCGAGGGTAATTGTGCCGAGGCGGGGCGTCAGTAACCCAGCGATCGTTTTTGCCAAGGTTGATTTTCCCGCTCCATTGGGGCCAATGACCGCCACTAGCTCGCCGGCTTCGAGACGAAAATTAACGCCCCGTAGAATATCCACATCGGGAATATAACCAGCATAGACATCAGCAACGTGGAGCAAGCTCATGGTGCAAAGGACATCGCCAGAGGTTCAACATCCTCAGTATAGAGGTTTCGCGCTGTGTCCCTAATTTTGCTCCTGAAGGCAAAAGATTGCTGTTGTGAATTGAGATCCTTGAGGACTTGATCAAGCACCTCTGGACAAAAATATCCTCTCAGCTCGGCAATTTTCTCAAACCCAGTCTCCACAACGCTTTGAGCAATTTCTAACAGATTTGGAGGTGCTTGAATTTTCCCGAAATTCAGTTCCAGAGTGACTTTCACGTCCTGTGACCCTACGGATCTAAAAATTTTACAAAAACAAAAAAATGATCTCGTCTAGGTGCTTGAAAATGACCTGTGCTATAGTAGTCGTAGAGCACCTTCTAGGAGGGTGCCGTGCTGGGATTCTTTCCCAGCCGAATTAATGGAAACCTAGTCGTACACTTTTAGAAGTTTTGCCACTACCAGTGCTGGGATTCTTTCCCAGCCGAATTAATGGAAACAGCCTTCTACAAGTGACAATATTACATTTGTGGGGCGTGCTGGGATTCTTTCCCAGCCGAATTAATGGAAACCGCATTAGTTGGCTGCGCATTAGTTGGCTGCGTATGTGCTGGGATTCTTTCCCAGCCGAATTAATGGAAACCCAGCCAGCTACGCAGATTTTAATGGTATTGGCTGTGCTGGGATTCTTTCCCAGCCGAATTAATGGAAACTTAATAGCCATAATCAGCCTCCTAAAAAATAACGAAGTGCTGGGATTCTTTCCCAGCCGAATTAATGGAAACCCATTGCCACTACCACTACTGCTGCCTGATGAAGGTGCTGGGATTCTTTCCCAGCCGAATTAATGGAAACTCCTAACCGAATAGCTTTAGCACTTTTACCGCTACTGCTGTGCTGGGATTCTTTCCCAGCCGAATTAATGGAAACTTTAGACTGTTTAACAGACATAACAGCAATTCTCCCTAGTGCTGGGATTCTTTCCCAGCCGAATTAATGGAAACGCTTCTGCAATTGCGGTCACTTTAGCGGTGTGCTGGGATTCTTTCCCAGCCGAATTAATGGAAACTTACTAGCTTGCGCGTTTACGTCTTGCGCGTTACGTGCTGGGATTCTTTCCCAGCCGAATTAATGGAAACTTGGATTGTGATTGATGCATAGGGGAGGGGAGCCTGTGCTGGGATTCTTTCCCAGCCGAATTAATGGAAACCGCTCAGGAACGCCCTCTAACGCAGCAAGAAGGGTGTGCTGGGATTCTTTCCCAGCCGAATTAATGGAAACCCGCTCTTCAGCGGCACGTTTGTTTAGCCACTCTAGTGCTGGGATTCTTTCCCAGCCGAATTAATGGAAACTTCTTCTTCTTCAGTCTTTCGTACATTTCCAGTAGTGCTGGGATTCTTTCCCAGCCGAATTAATGGAAACTTGTCTTCTTTTTGCGTCTCAATTTCTTGGACGTGCTGGGATTCTTTCCCAGCCGAATTAATGGAAACTTGAAGCTTTTTAGTTTGAGCATAAATGGTTTCCGTGCTGGGATTCTTTCCCAGCCGAATTAATGGAAACACAGGCCTGCTGCCTTCAATAATTTTTTGTCTTGTGTGCTGGGATTCTTTCCCAGCCGAATTAATGGAAACCCGCTCTTCAGCGGCACGTTTGTTTAGCCACTCTAGTGCTGGGATTCTTTCCCAGCCGAATTAATGGAAACTTCTTCTTCTTCAGTCTTTCGTACATTTCCAGTAGTGCTGGGATTCTTTCCCAGCCGAATTAATGGAAACTTGTCTTCTTTTTGCGTCTCAATTTCTTGGACGTGCTGGGATTCTTTCCCAGCCGAATTAATGGAAACTTGAAGCTTTTTAGTTTGAGCATAAATGGTTTCCGTGCTGGGATTCTTTCCCAGCCGAATTAATGGAAACGAAAGGCGCTTGATAAAGTTCATAATGTTTTCCACGTGCTGGGATTCTTTCCCAGCCGAATTAATGGAAACTTTCAGGTCTAGAATGAACGGCTTCCCATCGCTAAGTGCTGGGATTCTTTCCCAGCCGAATTAATGGAAACCAAAATTGGGTCGCCACTTCTTCCCCAAGCAACCCTGGTGCTGGGATTCTTTCCCAGCCGAATTAATGGAAACGGAGCCGCGTTGAGCTCATCGAAGAAAATTAAGCGTGCTGGGATTCTTTCCCAGCCGAATTAATGGAAACTAGTCGAACCCTTTGTTTTCCATGTAGCTGAAGAAGTGCTGGGATTCTTTCCCAGCCGAATTAATGGAAACTTTTTCGGAGCACGCTCCTCTAACTCTTTTTCTTGCGTGCTGGGATTCTTTCCCAGCCGAATTAATGGAAACTCGTCACGCTTAGAAATCACAGTTTGACCAAGGTGTGCTGGGATTCTTTCCCAGCCGAATTAATGGAAACAACACGGAATTAGACTATTCTTAGAAGGTGCTGGGATTCTTTCCCAGTCGAACTAGTGGAAATGGAAACAGGAAAATGACAAATTGTTGGTTTGAAACACGCAAAGAGTGTCCAGCATGTGGTTCTGCGGCATTCCAAATAATTTATGAGGCTGAATATGATAGACCACCGATTAAGGATTACCTCAACGATTTTTATTCAGGAAGAGTTGAGTTTGATTATTTAGAAGGAGCAGTTTATATTCTATGCGAATGTGACATCTGCGGAATGATTTTTCAAAGAGATATCCCCAACAGAACTCTAATGGAAAGGCTGTATGACCACTGGATAAATTCAAAGGAATCCTTTAAAGAGCATCAAGAGAGCACTAGTCTTGATTACTATTCTCGCTATGTAAAAGAAATCATGCAGATTATTTCGTATTTTAATGAAAAGCCTTTTCGATTGAACTTTCTTGATTTCGGTATGGGCTGGGGTAACTGGGCGCTGATGGCTAAAGCTTTTGGATGTGAGGTGTACGGAGTAGAGTTATCAAAAGAGTGCATAGCACATGCTCAGTCAAATGGCATAAAGGTAATTAGCTGGGATGAAATTCATCAGTATCAGTTTGACTTCATTAATACTGAGCAGGTATTTGAACACATATCAGAGCCTCTGAATACCTTAAAGTATTTGAGGATGGCTTTAAAACCAAATGGCATGGTCAAGATAAGTGTGCCCACTGCCAACGACATAGATCGCCGATTGAAGATCATGGACTGGACATCACCAAAGGGTTCTCCTAATTCCCTCAACCCTGTAGCCCCGTTAGAACATATCAACTTCTTTCGGAGATCATCTCTTATTAAGATGGCAGAAGTAGCACAAATGGAAGAAGTTTATATTCCAATACTTAAGCAATATCAATATACAACTGGCTGGTCAGGGATAAGAAATATTGCAAAGAATATTATTTTGCCAATATACCGCAATGTTTTAAAGAAACAGAATTATATTTTTCTTCGCAATGTTGGCCATAAGAGCTAATGCATCTTGTCTAGGAAACCCTCAGTCGAGCTCGGAGAAACACCGCAAGGCCGGATTAAGACAATGGGTGTTTGCTCATCGGCATTACCGGCGGGGTTTTTCTTCAGAGCAGTCGTGAGGAAGTGAGGGGAGACTCCTTGGCTAGCGGCAAGCACCTTGACTGCCCCTAGGTCGTTAACATCCACAATGGCGATGCCCAAACCCGTTTTTGCTGCTAGATCCTCCACGACGGCTTGGGGGTTAACAGGTCCCATAACAATAAATTGATCGTAGGGGGGCAGAGTACCTGTCACATCGTCAATGAGGCGGGCTTGTTCGCCAGCCAATTGATAAAATCCGCCCTTGTGGCCAAAGACTTTGGCGATCGCCCCCCCCAAAAAGGCCAAGAGTACCCGTAGCGCTCCCACTTCCTCCACTAGCGCTTGCATGCCACAGGCGGTGGCCAAACTTGAGGTGGGCAAGAAAAACTGACACACCCGCGTTGCTACCCACCCCGGTTGCATTTGTGCCGGATCCTTGAGGCGACCTTGGATAATGGCAAGGGGTGTTTCCCCAATGGCAACAATGTCTCCAGGTTGGGCATGGGGCATCACATAGCGATTGAGCACCTCTAGGGGAATATCCAACGGCGTCAGTAAATGGGTGCGAATGGGGAGTACCTGACATCTCTCCGCCTGTCGCCACACACCTGTATCTCCCGTGGCCGGAAACTTGAGGGGGATAAATTCATGGTGGGTTTTGGCAAAGCGACCGTGGGGGCCATAGGCAATGTAGTGAATCTTGACCCAAGCAGCCTTGACCTCGCTCACGCCAATTCCCTGCAAATCCACACAAATCTCGACATTCGTTTGCTTGGTGGACTTGACGATATAGGCAAACCAATAGCCATCGGCACGGGGGAGAAATTCTGGCTCCGGGTGGCGGGGGATGACCTGCACATCCGTCTGAATCATATCGACACGGCCATCGGACAATAGCACCACCTCTGCCCGTAAGTCTGGCACCATCACCTCAAGGCCACGGTGGGGGTTGCTCAGTCCCAATAGCCCGACAAAACGGTAGTGGGTTGGCTCATAGATTTCCAGATTCCAAGTGGCACGGATCACTTCAAGGGGATGGGCTGGCCGCCGCCGATACCGCCATTCCAAGGCCAAGAAGATCAAAGCCGCAATGGCTCCGAGGACTGCTGCACCACTGCCAACGATCGTCTGAATCATTCCTTGGGCTCTCCCACCGCATCTCTTGTATTCGCTAGATTACTAGCAGTGAGGTATCTTTTGGAGTCATTGATTTTGCAGTGGCAAGAAGTTCGCGGCAATTGGTTGTATATTCCCCCGCGCCCCTTGGGGTGGATTCACTTTCTCGGCGGCGCCTTTGTGGCCACCGCACCCCAAGTAACCTACCGCCGTCTGTTGGAGCATCTTGCCGAAGCCGGCTATGGCATTATTGCCACGCCCTTTGTGAACACCTTTGACCATGGGGCGATCGCCCTCGATGTGCTAAATAAACTCGACTATGCCCTTGATTGGTTGATCTATCGCCGAGGCTACCCAGTGGCATTGCCCATCTATGGTTTGGGACACAGTATGGGCTGCAAGCTCCACCTGCTGATCAATAGCCTCTACGATGGCGATCGCGCCGGCAATCTCTTCATGGCCTTCAACAACTACCCCGCCAGTCAATCCATTCCTTGGATAGAAAACCTTGCCCCCGTGGGTGTCGAATTCAGTCCCAGCCCGACAGAAACCGAAAAACTGATTCAAGAGCGCTATCCTGTGCGCCGTAATCTCTTGATCCGTTTCCAAGAGGACGATATTGACCAAACAGCCCGCCTGCGCAGTCTCCTCAGAGCCAAATTTGGCGATATGGTCACTGCCTTGAAGCTACCGGGGAATCACCTCACCCCCCTCAGCCAAGGACTCAAGTGGCAAGTCGGCGCAGAATTTTCTCCCCTAGATGCCGTCGGCCAGTGGATCAAGCAAAGTCTCTTTCCCGAAATGCAGATTCTGGAGGAGTGTCTGTTGGAGTGGCTCAATCCCCTAGGCACTGCCCGCCGTTCCCGCCCGTAGCGTGGCACAATCACATAAGGAACCCTTGATGAAAAAAGGACTTTGCCCGTGACTGTTGCCCCCTCTGCTGCCCTCAGTGCTGCTGCTCGCCCCGATTCCCGCGGTCGCTTTGGTCGCTTTGGTGGCAAGTACGTTCCCGAAACCTTGATGCCCGCCCTCAGTGAATTGGAGGCGGCCTTTGCCCACTATCGCCAAGACCCTGATTTTCAAGCCGAATTGCAGCAACTTCTGCAAGACTATGTGGGTCGTCCTAGTCCCCTCTACTTTGCCGAACGCCTCAGTGCCCACTATGCCCATGATCAAGCCCAACCCCAGATCTATCTAAAACGGGAAGACCTCAACCATACGGGTGCCCACAAAATCAACAATGCCCTCGGTCAAGTGCTCCTTGCCAAGCGCATGGGCAAACAGCGCATTATTGCGGAAACGGGTGCTGGTCAGCATGGGGTAGCCACGGCAACCGTCTGTGCCCGCTTTGGCCTCCAATGTGTGATTTACATGGGCGTTCAAGACATGGAGCGGCAGCGGTTAAACGTGCTGCGGATGCGTCTATTGGGAGCAGAAGTGGCGCCCGTCAGTGCCGGTACAGGCACCCTAAAAGATGCCACCTCCGAAGCGATTCGCGATTGGGTGACGAATGTTGAAACCACCCATTACATCTTGGGTTCAGTGGCGGGGCCCCATCCCTACCCGATGCTGGTGCGGGAATTCCATGCCGTCATTGGGGCAGAAACGCGGCGGCAGTGCCTTGAGAAATGGGGCGGGCTGCCCGATATTTTGCTCGCCTGTGTTGGCGGTGGCTCCAATGCCATGGGACTCTTCCATGAGTTTGTTGAGGAACCGCAGGTGCGCTTAATTGGTGTTGAAGCTGCGGGTCAAGGGGTGGACACGGGTCACCATGCTGCCACCCTCACCAAAGGGGAAGTGGGGGTACTCCACGGTGCCATGAGCTATCTCTTGCAGGATGCCGATGGTCAGGTGGTTGAGGCCCACTCCATCAGTGCCGGTTTAGACTATCCGGGCGTGGGGCCAGAGCATAGCTACCTCAAGGACATTGGTCGGGCAGAATACTACAGTGTCACTGATGCTGAGGCCGTGGCTGCCTGTGTGCGTCTAGCTCAGTTGGAGGGAATTCTCCCTGCCCTCGAAACCGCCCATGCCTTGGCCTATCTGGAAACGCTATGCCCGCAATTGACCGGTCAGCCGCGCATTGTCATTAACTGTTCAGGACGCGGCGACAAGGACGTGGAAACGATTGGCCGCTATTTTGAGGCACAGCAAGCCCCCTGAGCTAGAACTCCGCATTCCCCGGTGTACGCGGAAAGGGAATGACATCGCGGATATTGTCCATGCCCGTCATAAACTGCACCAACCGTTCAAAGCCCAGCCCAAAGCCAGCATGGGGGACACTGCCATAACGGCGTAAATCCAAGTACCACCAGTAGGGGGCAGGGTCTAGGCCTTGGCTCACAATTCGCTCCTGCAGCACGTCAAAGCGCTCTTCCCGCTGGGAGCCACCAATGATCTCGCCAATTTTGGGGGCGAGGACATCCATTGCTGCTACAGTTTTGCCATCGTCATTGAGGCGCATATAGAAGGCTTTGATGGCAGCGGGATAATCATAAACAATCACGGGGCGCTGGCAGTATTCCTCAGCAAGGTAGCGCTCATGCTCCGATTGCAGGTCTAGCCCCCAAGCCACGGGAAATTCAAAGGCGCGGCCACTTTTTTCTAGGACTTGAATGGCTTCTGTGTAACTAAGGCGGGCAAAGGGTTGAGTTGCCATCTGTTCGGCGGTGGCCATGACGCTATTGTCAATGCGCTCCTGAAAGAAGGCCATATCCTCACTGCAGTGGTCAAGGACATGGCGAAAGACAAACTGCAAAAAGGCCTCCGCCAGTTCCATATCTCCCATCAGGTCACAGAAGGCCATCTCTGGCTCCACCATCCAAAACTCGGCAAGGTGACGCGAGGTATTGGAGTTTTCAGCGCGGAAGGTGGGACCAAAGGTATAGACATTGGTAAAGGCTGTGGCCATAATTTCTGCCTCCAGTTGGCCACTGACGGTGAGGTAGGCACGACGACCAAAAAAGTCTTGACTGAAGTCAATATTCCCCTCTGGGGTTTTGGGTGGCTGCGCTAAATCCAGGGTGGTGACGGTAAAGAGTTCCCCAGCCCCTTCGCAGTCACTGGCGGTAATGATCGGGGTGTGTACCCACAGGAATCCCCGCTCCTGAAAGAACTGGTGAATGGCAGTGGCACAGGCATTGCGCACGCGCATCACCGCGCCTAGGGTATTGGTTCGCGGTCGGAGATGACCAATGGTGCGTAGAAATTCAAAGCTGTGGCGTTTCTTTTGCAGGGGATAAGTTTCTGGATCGGCACCGCCCCAAAGGTGAATCTGTTGGGCATGGAGTTCAATGGTTTGGTTTTTGCCGGGAGAACGCACCAGTTCGCCACTGAATTCTGCGGCAGCCCCTGTGGTCAGGTCTTTAATGGCTGGCGTTGCTGCTGCCAGGGTGTTGGGAATGACCACCTGCAATCCGGCTAGGGTTGAGCCATCGTTGACGTTGACAAACGTACATTCCTTGAGTTCGCGTTTGGTGCGCACCCAGCCCTTGACGGTGACGCGATCGCCCACTTGACCTTGATGAAGAATGTCCTTAATCCGCTGCTGCATGGGTCTTGTTCCTATAACTGCACAATGGTTACTCCCCGGCCACCTTCTTCAGGAGGCGCAAGGTGATAGCTTTGAACGCTGGGGTGCTGATCTAAAAATTGATGCACAAACTGGCGGAGGGCACCACTGCCGTGGCCGTGGATAATCCAAACCGTTCCCTGCTGGCGGTTGAGAAATTCCTCTAGGAGGGGTTCCGCCTCATGGGTGCGCTTGCCCCGCAGATCGAGGGTACGGCTCTCTGTGCGAATGGCGGGTGCTGGGGTGCGAGAAGGGAGTGGGGGGGGAGCTTGAGCTGGGTCGGACTTGGGTTTAGATGGTGTGCGTACTGGTTCGCCCTTGAGGGATTCCACCGCATGGGGAGGAACGGTAAATTTCACGGAACCCACTTGGACGACAATATCCCCCTGCTGGCTGACACTGAGGACTTCGCCCACCTGTTGCCATTGGGGCAAGCGAACGCGATCGCCCGGTTGAGGAATAAAGCCAACGGGCGGAGGTGGTGGTAGATAGGTTTTCTCAATCTGATGCAGCGCCGTTTGGGCAGCTTGTACCTGTTCGGGACTGTTGGCGCGTTGCAGTTGAGCAATGACTTTGGCAATTTCCTGCTGTGCTCTACGAAGAGCCGTGCGTACCTCTTCTTCCAATTGTTGACGAAGTTGCTGCTGGCGTTGTCGCAGTTCCTGCGCTTTGGTGGCAATTTCTTGGTAGAGGGCTTCAGTATCGCGAAGCAGGGTTGCCGCAGCGGTGGTTTTCGACTCCTGCACTTGGCGTTGTGCCACTAGCCCGCTAATCATCTCGTTGACACTGTTGCTGTCACCGCTTAAAAAGGCCTTGGCACCTTCAACAATACTGGGATGTAGCCCCAACCGCTGGGCGATCGCTAGGGCATTAGACTGTCCCGGAATGCCCCACAGCAGCCGATAGGTCGGGGCAAGGGTGGTCTCATCAAACTCAACGGCGGCATTTTCAAAGCGGCTGTCCTGATACTTGAGGGCTTTGAGTTCGCCATAGTGGGTGGTGGCAAAGGTGAGACTGGCGTGGTCTGCCAGATAGCGCAACAGGGCGATCGCTAGGGCTGTACCCTCACTGGGATCCGTGCCGGCCCCCACTTCATCGAGGAGCACCAACGTATTGCCCCCTGTCATCTCGAGCTCGGTGAGAATATCGCGGATATTGCAGATATGACTGGAAAAGGTGGACAGGTTTTGGGTCAGGGACTGCTCATCCCCAATGTCTGCCCAAATCCCTGTAAACCAGGGCAACTCTATGGGCGCTGCCGCTGGCACATACAACCCTGCTTTTGCCATCAGTGCTGCCAAGCCCAAGGCCTTCAAGGTTGCTGTTTTGCCGCCGGTGTTGGGGCCAGTGATTGTCACTACCTTGGTGGGGGGGGGCAATTCAATGTCAATGGGCACCACGGTCTGTCCTTGCTCATGGTGCTCTTGCCACACCAAGAGGGGATGCCGCAACGCCTTCAGGTGCAGCCGCGTGTCACTGACAAACTGGGGTGGGTTGCCCTGCAACCAGAGACTATAGTGGGCACGGGCGACCGCCATATCGAGGGTGGTCAGCACATCGAGCAGATACCACAAATCATCACTAATCGTGGCCAACTGATCCGAGAGGGCTTGGCAAATGGTGCGTTCGGCCTCAGCCTCTTGATGGGTAAGTTGTTGCAGGCGGTTTTGCAGGTCAATGGTTTCTTGCGGCTCAATGTAGAGCGTGGCACCACTGGCGGAGAGATCGTGGACAATTCCCGGCATCTGGTCTTTGTGGGTGGCTTTGACTGCCAACACATAGCGATCGCGCCGTTGGGTGACCACCGCCTCTTGAATGGCACTGGCTCGCTGCTGCAGAATCTGCTGCAGTTGCTGCTGGATCTGGGCACGGCACTGCCGTTGCTGCTGGCGAATCTCAGCCAATTCTGGACTGGCGCGATCGCTCACTTGCCCTTGATCAGTAATACAGCGGTAGATTTCTTGAGCCACCTCAGGATAGGTGCGAATGCCGGCCACCAGTTGCTGAAGCGCCGTGAGTTGCGTGTGTTCCTCAATTTGACGCCGCTGTTGCCGCGCCGCACTCAACAGGTGGGCGATCGCCAGTAGCTCCATTCCCTGCAAACAGCCTTGGCGATCCAGCCGCGCCAGCGCCGGTTCAATATCTGTGACTTGGCTAAAATCGAGGTGCACTTGGTGCACCGTTTCCAGGGTAATCACCTCAGTGGTTTGAGCCAACAGCACTTGACTGGCTGCTTGGGTGCCCCCTAGAATCTCTCCCCCCTGCAGCTGGCGCATCCCCCGTTTGGTAGCAGCAAACGTTGCCAACTGCTGACAGAGACGCGGCCACTCCAGCCGCCCTAGGGATTTGTCTAGTGCACTAACTTGTGACGTGAGAACAACCAATGTTCGCTATCTGCTGAAAACACTACTTTCACTGACTGTAGCACTGCTCACCAATCCGTGCAGCGGTTCTAGAGGACCATCCCCGACGACATCTCCGCATCCACGGCATCCTGCAGTTTCAGCAGGGTACTGGTGAGGGCTTCAGGATTGAAGTAGGTCCATTCGATGGCTTGGGCGATCGTTTGCAATCGCTCGGTAATACTCGTGAGATCTCCAAACAGATTTTCGCGCGGCAAGCCCGCAAAGAGTGCCATCGCGCCTTGGTTGACCGCCCACTTGCACTCCGATTCATGGACACGGGTGCGCAGGCCACTGAGGAGAATGACATTCATTTCTGGATAGCGCTGGCGATACTGGCGACAAAAATCGTAGGGATTGGTTTTTGGCATTCCCAAATCGAGGAGCAAGAGGCTGACTTTGCAGTTGAGGGACTCCACATGGGCAATAATTTTTTCTAACTCAAAGTGGGATGTTGCCCAAATCGTCGAAATCCCTTGGGAGTTCAATAATTCCCGCCACATTTCCCCTTGGGTACGCGAAGAGTGGGTCATCAAGACCGTGACTTGGCCATTACTCCCATGGGAATGATTGGTGTAGGGGTGGGGACTCGGCGCATCCCGCAGGTCAATGTACTCTAGTTCTGACTCACCAATGGAAATGCGATCGCCGTGTTTGAGGATATAGGGAGCGTGGATACGGTTATTGCCGACAAATGTCCCGTTCATGCTTCTGAGGTCGGTCAGCCGATAGCGATGATCCGCCTGCCGCTCAATGCGAATGTGATGCCGCGAACACCAGCGATCGGGTAGGACAATATCACAATCTTTACTTCGACCAATTTGCCAAACGGGTAACTGATCCAACACAATTGAACGTTGCATGTAAACGGAGTGCAATAATAGTCGGGGTGTTGGTGCCGCTAGAATCAGCTCACTGGGACGCATGAACCCCCACTGCTGTTCACCAGAACGGCTGGGTGCTTGTAGGTGTGGAACGTAGGTATCGGGGCGATTGGCTGAGGCGTCCATAGCAGCAGCTAAAAAACACTAAAATCATCAAACTTATTTTTATGCTGCCTATCCTAGCGTTGATGAGCAGCAAGGGACTACCTCCATCTTAGATGTCAATAGAATGGCAGTAGCACCCTCTAGGTTGCTAAAACGTACTCGTTATGAGTATGATAAATAGACAGGACAGTTCGATAACTGTCAAAGGAGACCACTATGACTGCAACAATCACGCTAAAAGAGCAAGTGCTAGCCACCCTGAAACGGGAACAGGCCAATGCGGTTGTCCTGTATCTGAACTATAAAAAGTACCACTGGCTAACCTATGGCCCCTTGTTTCGGGAGTTGCACCTGCTGTTTGAAGAACAGGGAACAGAAGTCTTTGCCATGATTGATGAACTGGCTGAGCGTAGCTTGATGCTTGATGGCCAGCCAGTGGCAGACCCCGCAGACTATCTCAAAGTGGCAACGGTAACCCCCTCAAGCGGCCAACTCACGGTCAAGCAAATGATTGAGGAGGCGATCGCTAACCATGAGCTGATCATTACCGAGATGCACCAAGATGCAGAAGTGGCCACTGAGGCGGGCGACATTGGTACGGCTGACCTCTACACCCGTTTGGTGCAAACCCACCAAAAACATCGCTGGTTCCTTAAGGAGTTTTTAGCCAAAGGCGATGGCTTGGTCAGTTAGTTGCGAATTGGGCCGTTGTAGTCAATGGTGGTGCGACCATCGGCAGCCACAGTAACGACAGTTTCGATACTGGGCAGGGATGCGGGCACGCCATTGCTGACTCGATGGCCCAAAATCCGAAACGTGTAGGAGCCGTCGGCATTGCGCACATAGGGGGCTTCACGGACAGGCCCATGCAGGGACTGATCGGCTCGATAGCGACTTAATCCGCCATTGACACGTTCTGCGGCTTGGCGGGCATAGTTGCGGGCGCGAACGAGCTCGACAATGTTGACAGGCTCAGGATTAGTTGCTTGGGCAATGGCAAAGGGGGCGATCGCTCCCCCAAGGGAAAGACTCAGCATGAGGCTAGCAATCAACGGCTGGGTCATCAGGCTTCTCCACTCAGCGGTCTTTATCTAAGATAGCCAAGGGGCTTTGCTAACCCCTAGATAGCGGTCTTGATGCAACAATTATTTGCTTTCCGTTTGACAAGGCGTGACCCTCGCTTGTAGTAACTGGTGCGCTTGCTCCTCAGAGAGGGGTTTACCAAAGAGAAACCCCTGACCCCGCTGACAGCCCAACGCCTGCAAGCACTGCTTTTGGGAGAGATGTTCAATGCCTTCGGCAACCACTTCTAGTTGCAGGGCTCGGGCGAGGCTAATAATGGCACGAACAATTTCTAAATTTTGGAAATTGGTTTCGATGTCCCGGACAAAGGACTGGTCAATCTTTAGGGTATACAACGGCAGTTGGCTAAGGCGGCTGAGGGAGGAATAGCCAGTGCCAAAGTCATCAATGCCACAACGAATATCAAGGGCTTGGAGCGCCTCCAATTGCTCTTGGGCAAACCTTGAATCGGGCATGATCACTTCCTCGGTAATCTCCAGAATCACTTGCTGGCCGCGAATCCCATAGAGCGGCAACAGATGCTTGAGCAAAGGAACCATTTGGCCAGAATTAAAGAAAGCACTGGAAATATTGACACTGAGGGTGAAGTCGGCAGCCCGAGAACCCAGTGTCTGTTGCCATTGGTAGAGGTTGAAAATTGCCTTTTGCAGAACCCATTGATCCAGTTTTGTGGCTAGACCCAACCCCAGAGCCAAGGGCAAAAATTCTGCCGGACTGATCCAACCGTTTTCGGGATGCTGCCAACGAACTAATACTTCAAAACCAACAAGGCTGTCCTGACTGAGGCTGACAATGGGCTGGTAGAAGAGCGCTAGTTGCTCCTGCTCTAGGGCACGGCGAAATTCCTGTTCCCGTTGTAAGCGGGTGTAAACCGCTTGGTGGTGCTCCGATTCAAAGAGTTGCATACCGTTGCACCCTTGCCCCTTGGCAGCATACATGGCAATATCAGCATCCCGCAGCAGTTCACCGGCAGTGCGGTAACGAGAATTAACAATGGCGATGCCAATGCTGACGCTGACACTTACTTCAGTGCCCTTGAGCACATAGGGTTCACTAATGCAATGGCGCAGGCGATCGCCATACTCATAAATCTGCTGGAGACCCTCAATGTGTTCGAGGATGGCAATAAACTCGTCTCCTCCCAATCGGCCAACGGTGTCCTGCTGGCGCATACTCGACCGAAGGCGATGGGCAATTTCTAGAAGTAACTCGTCGCCGGCATCATGACCCAAGCTATCATTGATGACCTTAAACCGATCCAAATCCAAAAACAAAACGGCAAAGGGCGGAATGTCACCGCGGTGGTAGGCAGCCAGCAGTTGATCAATTTTTTCTGTGAGGAAGGTGCGATTGGGGAGATTCGTTAAACTATCCTGGCAAGCCAGTTGCCGCAATTTCTCCTCCGCTAGCTTGATGTTGGTGATGTCCAAGCAGGAACCAAGGTAGCCAATGCAAGTGCCGTCTTCGGCATAGCGGGGTGCCGCTTGCTTGAGTACCCAGCGATAGACACCTTGGCCATTGCGCAGGCGGTGCTCAATTTCATAGCTTTGCTGCTGCTCAACGGCAAGACGGATGGCCTGCTCGGTGCGCTCCCGATCCTCAGGATGGACAAGGTCTAACCAGTTCCAGCCAAGGATTTGGTCTAAGGAGGCGCCCAAGACGCGGCAAATGGTTTGGTTGGCAAACTCAATGGTGCCTTTGCTATCTGCCAGCCAGATCATCAAAGGTGAGGCATCGGCCATCTGGCGAAAACGGGTTTCACTTTCCACTAGGGCTAGCATGGCTTTTTTGCGTTGGGTGACATCCACCCCCACCGTGGTGATCAGGTAACTGCCATCCCCTTGAGGTTCAGCGGTGGCATTGAGGGAAATCCACACCTCATGGCCGTCGCGATGTTGAAAGCGATATTCGGTGTGGGCACAGCCTTCTTGGAGTAATTTCTCGCGAAACGGACGATGATAGGCTTCCCAGTCCTCGGAGGGAACCCGCGATCGCCAAAGATTCGGGTCTTCTTGAAAGTCAAAGGGGCTGTAGCCGAGAATGCGCAGGTGCCCTTGGGAGAGATACTCATAGCGCCAAGAGCCATCAGGAAAGAGCCGTATTTCACTGACAAAGGCATCAGCGCGATCCAACAGTTGATTGAGCTTTTCTTGGGCGGCGTGGAGTTCCCCATTGACTTTGTGCAAATCGAGGGTGCGGGCAATCACCTGCGCCTCAAGTTCCGTTTGCTGGGCTGCAAGTTGCTGGGTTAGCTGCCGTTGTCGCGTGACATCCACTGCCGTCAGTAAAATGAACTGTTGGTTGCTGTTGGGCAGTTGCAGCGGCAGGGAAACCATCTGCCAAATACGCTCTTGTTTGGCGCGAGTGCGGATGCACACATCCCCATGCTCAACCCGTGCCTGCGTTATAAGGCAGCGTTGGAATTCTGTGGCCGCCCACTGGCGTTGCGCTGCTTCAGGAAAGGCAATTGCCAACCACCCCTCCCATGTGAGGGTTTCCTCTGGGCTGCTGCCGGTTTGCTCTTGCCATGCCCGATTCATCAACCACAGTTGACCATCCGCCGCCACCAACGCCATCGGCAGCGGTGACAAAAGCAGGCTGTTGCGGAACACCTCGTCCATTTCAGTGTAGGCGCGCCAAAATGACTGCCGCTCCTGCTCTACTTGGTTCAGATGCTGAGCCTCAATAACTAAAAGAGTGACCAAAAAAGCGATGATACTGATGATCTGCACCTCTTGGGCTAAGCGCTCCGAAAGCCATAGGCGATCGTGGTGCACCCATTGAATTACCCAACCAATGAGGAGGGGACCAAGGATGATCCAAGGCAACAATCGCCGCAAAAGTAGGCCACCTATCTTTTGTGAACTGAAGTAACGCATCACCCCTCGGGAGGGATGCCATTCGATAAGGCAGAGGTTCAGCAGCCCAAGAAGAACGCAGGCGAGGATTTGACCAAGGGCAGAGGTACTAAGAGACAGCGGCAATTGGTACAGACCGGCCAATACCTCAAGGAACAGCAGACAGGCACTTGTGATTGCCCCACCTTGGCCGAAAATCACTTGCCAACTTGACTCCCCCATGACCCCCCACAGGGCCACCCCTAGCCCTATAAAGGCCACAGGCCGTAGCAAACTGGTGTAGGCCGGCAAAGATAGAGCTTGCCACGGAGCAGTGATTTCCTGAGCATTGAAAACTGCTACGGCAATTGCCATCCCCATGAGAACAAGCACTAGGCCACAGAGCTGGGGGAGGCATGCTAATTCTCGATCTCTGCTCCTGGATCCCATGAGGGTGATGGCCAATGCGGTTAACCCAAGGGCGATGGCAGCAAAAACATCAATACCGACCAAGAGAGGCGAGTGGGAAGTGATGGCAGCGAGAACCCACTCTATAAAAACAGCTGTTGCTACCCCTAGACTCAACAGAGCAACCACTCGTAAGAATTGGGGATTGGTCATAGGCAGGGGTAAAACTGGCTAGGGACATCGTACCCCGCAGGGCAGTAGCTTTTTTAGTCTAGCTCCTCAATCTTGGGGTTGAGGCCAAGGGGTATGTAAACTAGTGTTGTAGGACAACTCTTTAGGCGTCCTGCAGGAGGGGGTATGCAAACAACTCACCACTACACTCAGGAGTATATCAATCACCTCACCCCCCAGGAGGTGGCTGCCTTGGCACGACGGCTTGAGGAGGATGATTACGATACACCCTTTGCTGCCCTTGAAGACTGGCATCTGCTGCGCTCCATTGCCTTTCAGCGGCCAGAGCTGGTAGAGCCTTATTTGTATCTTCTGGATTTAGAAGCCTTTGACGAGTCCTAGGGCAGTTCCCCATTTATTAGTGGGGGTGGGGGGTGGCATTGCTGCCTATAAAATCTGTGATGTGATCTCCACGCAAGTAAAGGCGGGGTGGCAAGTGTCTGCCATCCTTTCAGAGACCGCCTCGCAGTTCATTACGCCGTTGACCCTTTCGACCCTGTGCCGGCAATCGGTACTCACAGATGCGGATTTTTGGCATCCCCAAGCGCCGCGACCGCTACACATTGAACTGGCAGAAAAGGCAACGCTGATGTTGATTGCTCCCCTCACGGCCAATACGTTGGCAAAGCTGGTGCTGGGTTTGGCGGATAACCTACTGACCAGTACGGTGCTGGCCTCCCAAATACCCATCTTGGTGGCACCGGCCATGAACACGACCATGTGGGAGCAACCGACGGTACAGAGCCATTGGCAACAACTGCAACAACAGCCCCGTTATCATTGCTTACCCCCGGCCTATGGCCGCTTGGCCTGTGACAGCGTCGGTGTGGGGCGGATGGCGGAGACGCAGGAAATCATTGCCTATTTGGACTCCTTGGCCTATACCCACGGCAAACGAGACTTGGCGGGGAAACATCTGCTGATTACTGCCGGTGGCACCCGCGAGTATTGGGATACAGTGCGCTTCATTGGTAATCCGGCAACGGGGAAAATGGGGATCGCTCTGGCAAGGGCAGCCCTGCATCGCGGCGCCAAGGTGACGTTGATTCATGGGGCGATCGCCGAGCCGATCCCAGCCCAGGTACGCGCTATTCAAGCAATCAGTAGCGAAGCAATGTGCAAAGCTGTCCTTGAGGTGTGGCCAGAGGCCGATTGGCTGGTGATGGCTGCCGCCGTTGGCGATGTCCGCCCGGCCCAACAGTGGTCGGGAAAGCTCCCGAAATCGGAGTTGCCTACCGCCTTACCCCTGAGTCCGGTGCCCGATATTTTGCAAGCGGTGGCTCAGATGCGCCAACCCCACCAACGTCTGATTGGTTTTGCTGCCCAAACGGGGGATATTGTAACGCCCGCCCGCGAAAAGCTAGAACGCAAGGGCTTGGATTTGATAGTTGCCAATGCGGTGGATCAAGCCGATGGTGGCTTTGGCAGTAGCGAAAACGCAGCGGTGGTTCTGGATCGGCAGGGGCGATCGCGCGATCTTGCCAAGGTACCAAAGTTAATTCTGGCTCACCAAATTTTTGACGTTGCTCAAGAATGGCTGCCATGAGTGATGGCCTCACGGTTGTCCCCTTGCCGCTCCAAATGCAGCGGGCGATCGCTGCCGCTGAAACCCTCGACTCCCTCGCCACAGTGGTACAGGAGCTTGTGGAAAATGCGCTTGATGCCGGGGCGAGTCGCATTCACCTCCACTGGCGCCCTTCAGCATGGCATCTTGAGGTCACAGACAATGGCGAAGGGATTCGCTGGGCAGATCTCACCCAAGTGGCTCTCCCCTACACCAGCAGCAAGTTGCCCCCCAGCGGGGAATTGGCGGACATCACAACCTTGGGATTTCGCGGTCAAGCCCTCCGCAGTTTGGCGCAAATGGCACAGTTAACGATTTGCAGTCGCCATCGCGAGGCGGAGACCGGTTGGCAAGTGAGTTATGATGCCCAGGGTCAAGTGCGCAGCCAGCGTCCTCTGGGAATGGCCGTGGGGACTCGCGTGATTGTCGAGCAACTTTTTCAGGACTGGCCGCAACGTCAGCAGGGAGCAAATCCGAAACAGGTACAGCGGCGGCTTCAGGAAATCGCCCTGTGTTTTCCCCAAGTGGCTTGGCATCTCCTTAAGGATGGCAAGCGCTGGCACCACTGGCCGGCAGTGGCGTCTTTGGGCGATCGCCTGCTGCAACTCATCCCACAACTCCATCCCCAAGATCTGCGCCAAATGAGCGATGCCCAAATTGAACTGGTCTTGGCGCCGCCGGATCGCCACCATCGTCCCCGCCCTGATGGCTTAGGGGTGGCTGTCAATGGCCGTTGGGTGGAACTGCACAGTGATCCCTCGTGGCAGCAGGTGATTCTTGAGGCCTTTGGTTGCGGCCTACCTCGGCAGCGCTTTCCCCTGTGTATTGCCCATCTCCATTTACCCCCAGCGGCGATTGATTGGTCAGCAGAACCCCAAAAGCGCACGATCTATCTACGGGAACCAGAGCAATGGCAAGCCCTCTTGGTAGAACGCATTGGCCAACTCCTTGCCTGCCCCTCAATCCCCCTGAGTGATGCCAGCAGCTATCAGGTGCTCAAGGCGGCTGAACCACCAAACCGCTATCGGACGCTGTTATCGCCCAATTCAGCTCAAGTTTCCTTGCCAAGCCTGAAAGTGGTTGGCCAATTGCACAACATGTACATTATTGTTGAGCACGCCGAAGGCATCTGGTTGATTGAGCAGCACATTGCCCATGAACGCGTGCTGTACGAGCAAATTGAAACAGATTGGCAGGTGGTGGAGCTAGAGCAGCCGGTGTTGGTGGACTCCCTCACGGAAACGCAAGTGCAACGCCTTCAAGACTGGGGGTTAGCGATCGCCCCCTTTGGGGTACAGGTTTGGGCAGTGCGCCGTGTGCCTGCTCTCTTGCGCGATCGCCCCGATGTAGTAGCTGCCTTGATTGAACTCAGCCAAGTGGCAGATTTAACCGCTGCTAAGGTGGCCGTTGCCTGTCGCAGCGCCATTCGTAACGGCACGCCCCTCACCCTTGCGGAAATGCAAACCCTTGTGGATCAGTGGTACCGCTGCCGTCAACCCCACACCTGCCCCCATGGTCGCCCCATCTGTCTGCAACTGCAAGAATCTAGCCTTGCCCGTTTTTTCCGTCGCCATTGGGTGGTGGGCAAAAGTCATGGCATCTAGCCAAATGAGCAATCCTGCAGAGGAGTGAAGGTGTGAAGATCTGCCCCTTGGCGCAGACACTGCCGCAGGTGCATCAGCAGCCGTCCCAAATAGTTACAGCCTTGGCGATCGCTACCACAGCCCCAATAGCGATCTACGGGGGAATCTTCGACCAATTCTTCATCCCCAGTTGCTAAGAGCAGTTCCTGTAGGTCGGGATGGGTGGTAAATTTGGCAACAAGGGCACGCCACATCACTGCCTGTTTCAGTTGATCCCACTGAGGATGAACGGGGTAACGACCACTGCGACCGAGTTGGGCAGCGGCTTCAGGAGTTGGGGCAGTGCGAATAGTATGACCAAAGGCTTCATGGGCAGTGCCAAAGAATTTATGGGCTTGGTAGTAGTGCTCCGCTGTTGGCCAGTAATAGCCCTCGAGGGTAAACCCGTGGGGAGAGAAATTGGAAAAACTGCCGTAGGCATCCTTGACGCGATAAAAGTAGATGGTCATTGCCAACCGCGTTCCTACACCCCTGTGATCAGCTAGCATTCATCATGGCTGAGATCATCATCCCCCAAATGCAACTCTTTTCACTAGGGATACAACCTGTTCAAAACAGTTCAATCTGAAAGATGACGAACCCCCTATCTTCGAAAAGGGCGATCGCCAAACTTGAGACTCTAGGGGCAGATCCTTGCTAAGATGAGCCTCATGGGTACGTTAAGACCGATTTTGTTTTGGGGTTTGCTATGAAACGTTTTTGGGCGATGGTTTGCGCACTTTTCCTGAGTGTGTCACTGCTCCTGACCAGTTGTGCTAATGTGCCCACGGGGCTAACGGGAAATTTCCGTGAAGATACCCTTGCGCTGATCAGTAGCCTGCGCGAAGCGATCGCCCTACCAGATAATGACCCCAACAAAAAGGCCGCCCAAGCAGAGGCTCGCAAAAAACTCAATGACTTCTTTGCCCTCTATCGTCGCGATGACTCCCTGCGATCGCTCTCTTCCTTTATGACGATGCAAACTGCCCTTAACTCCCTCGCGGGTCACTACAGTTCCTATCCCAATCGTCCCCTCCCGGAGAAGCTGAAAGCCCGCCTCGAACAAGAGTTTAAGCAAGTTGAACTCGCCCTTGATCGCGAAGCCAAGTCCTAGTCCCAATGGGGGATAAGCCCTATACCAAGATTCCTATTGCAGAGTGTGGGGAACCCCTAGCGCCTATTCCACCTACCTTTCTGCGGCTGCAACCCCATCCCTATCAAAGCCGAGGTGCCCCCTATGGCAAAGCCTCTCCCTTTTGGTTGCGGGTGGGGGTCATTGCTGCCCTTGAGCGCGCCCAAGCGTTCCTAGAACCTTACGGCTGGCAACTCGCAATTTTTGATGCCTACCGGCCAATTGCGGTACAGCAGTTCATGGTGGCGCATACCTTTGCTACCCTCTGTCAAGAACGGGGGTATGACGCGCAGCAACTTGAGCCAGCGATCGCCCGCGAGATTTGGCAACAGGTTGATCAATTTTGGGCGGTGCCCAGTTCAGACCCTCAGCAACCACCCCCCCACAGTACCGGTGCTGCTGTTGATCTCACCCTCGCTGACCCCGCAGGCCATCCTTTGGAGATGGGGGGTGTCATTGATGAAGTTTCTGAACGTTCCTTTCCCGATTTTTACGATCGCCATCCTGAGCAGGCTAATGCCGCCTGCTTTAGCCAACGCCGCAAAATTCTCTACCAAGCAATGCGCTATGCCGGTTTTCAGCGCCATCCTAACGAGTGGTGGCACTTTTCCCTTGGGGATCAGTTGTGGGCTTGGCAAACGCAGCAACAGACTGGCCAGCGGGACATCCTCGCTCGCTATGGCCGCGTGGATCTTTGAGTCTGGGCAATGCCTTAGAGCTTGTTGAGATTCAACCCCGCTTCTTTGGCAAATGCACTCAGGCCTTTGCGCTCAAGGGTTTTAATGGCTTTGGTAGAGAGGCGCAGCCGCACCCAACGGCTGCCTTCTGGCCACCATACCCGTTTCCATTGCAAATTCACTTCTTGCAGTTTTTTCGTCCGCCGGTGGGAGTGGGAAATGGCATAGGCGTTATTGGCTTTTTTTCCAGTTAGTTGACAAACACGGCTCATTGGTTTCCTCCCTAGCAAGGCAGATGGTGCAAAATAATCAGGATTTCTAGCCTAGCATATTCAATGGTGCAG
Source organism: Thermosynechococcus sp. HY213 (assembly GCF_031460975.1). Classification (NCBI taxonomy): domain Bacteria; kingdom Bacillati; phylum Cyanobacteriota; class Cyanophyceae; order Acaryochloridales; family Thermosynechococcaceae; genus Thermosynechococcus; species Thermosynechococcus sp. HY213. The sequence continues at coordinate 264,630 of NZ_JAVKVB010000011.1, forward strand.
GGCACTGCCTATTTGAAGGTCTCCTTAAGAACAGTCCGTGCGGCTAAGTGATTGCGGGTGGTGGTTAAAATTTCTGCTTCCCGCAGTAGGCGATCGTAGGTGGATTGTAGCTCTAGAAGACGTTGCTGCTCCTGAGCCACACCGCGAAAATTACTGGCAATCCAATAGGACAGTTCAAGGGCAGCCGTGGGCACATCGGGGGGCAGCTCCATGGGTTGTTCCGTCAGTTTTGCTGAGAGGCGCACCACATCCTCAAGAAGTTGCCGCACTTCCTTGGCCAAGGGGCGCAGATCAATGCTGGTGGGTTCATCCTCAATCCACTCCACCAGTCCAACGCGGTAGGGTTTTTCGCGCACGTAGTCCAAGATGCGAAACCGCTGCTGACCCAAGGAATCAATGAGCATGCGGTCATCGGGAAGCCGTTCGTAGCGACGCACTTCCGCACAACAGCCCACCGTGGCTGGCCGTCCCGTTTGTGGATCCCACATCACGATGCCAAAGCGGCGATCGCTCTCAAGAATCGTATTCATCATGATGCGGTAGCGAAATTCAAAAATGTGGAGTGGCAGTGGTCGCCCCGGAAAGAGCACAACATCCGGCAAGGGAAAAATGGGGAGTTCGCGAACGGCAATGGACGAAAAAGCCATAATGACAGCGCACAGAAGCCAATGCTTCTATCGTACCCTACTTTGCAGGCTTCCTAGGATGCGGAACCGGGGACTTGAACCCCGAAGTCCTTGCGGACACTAGAACCTGAATCTAGCGCGTCTACCAATTCCGCCAGTTCCGCTCGTGATAGATTTGGTCAGCGATCTTCTATTATCTTGGGTTTGGTGGAGTTCTGTCAACTCATTATTTCATCTTGCCTCGGAAGGTGAGCACAAAGGGCTGACCATCCAATTGACCATTGCCTGCCAAGTTGAGAATGGACTGCTGACCGCCATAACGGAGATTGAGGGTGCCATTGGCATCGGCCATACCAGAACTAGTCAAGCGAATCCGCAGATTGTAGGCATCCTGCTGAATGACGTTGCCAGAAAAGCCAATATAGTTGCCATCCGCCAGTTGCATATTGATATCCGCCACCTTTTGTGGATCAATGGCAATGCTCATAAACGTTACTTTTTGATTCGGGCGACCACTGATGCGAAATAGACCCTCGCCCATATCAGCATAGAAGGTGGTGCCTGCGGGTTGGGCTGGCTGAGCGACCATTGTGGGCATTTGGGGGGCGATCGCGTAGGTGTGCGCCCCAGCGCTGAGGGCAAGCAGCGTTGCTGCAATAATGCTCTTGCTCACGGGAAGTTCCTATAGGTTCATGCTTATCATGACGCTCAAAAAGCGTGAGTGGCACCCAAACAGCCGCATCCTGCAATAAGACTTCATATTGTTCAGCTCGGATCGGTTCGCTCGATTTATAGCCGCTCAAGGGGTGTCAGGCGGGGATCCACCACCTTTTGCCCGCGACGTGGGAAACGAATCGCCAAGGAGAGCTTCGGGCCAGTATCAAAGACATGGGTAATTTCCCCTTCGCCATAGACAGGATGGAGAATGCGATCGCCCACCCGCCAACCAGAGGCAGCAGCCTTGCTCAACCGTGCGGGGGATAGCTTCGTGACAGCAGCCATTTTGGGTCGTCGTTGAACATTCCCTGTCAGCAGTTCTGGGGGTAGCTCTGTCAAAAATTGCGAAGGAATCGTATCTTCACTGCCACCGTAGCGGCGACGGCTTTGGGCAAAGGTGAGAAAGAGTTGTTCTTGGGCACGGGTGATGCCGACATAGCAAAGGCGGCGTTCTTCTTCGAGAGCCATGGGGTCGTTGAGACTGCGGAAGTTGGGAAAGAGTCCCTGCTCCATGCCCACCAAAAAGACAACGGGAAATTCTAGCCCCTTAGCGGCATGCAAGGTCATCAGGGAAACGACGCCCTCTCCCTCCTGCAAGGTATCCAAATCCGAGGCAAGGGCAGAACTGTTGAGAAAATCGCTGAGGCTTGCCCCCTCGTTTTCTTCGCTAAATTGCTGGGCAGCGTTAACCAATTCCATTAGGTTTTGCAGTCGCTCTAGGCTTTCGTCAGTGCCTTCGTTTTCGAGTTCGCGGCGGTAGCCTGTCTCTTCAATCACGGTTTTCACCAGTTCAGGCAATTCAATGTCGTCCACTAGCGATCGCAGGCGGGTCATGAGGGTCACAAACTGCTGCACGGCACGACTGGCTCGCCCGGCCAAGGGCGTCATGGATTCGGTATCGGCAATTAAATCCCATAGGGAAATGCCAAGGGTTTGCGCGGCGTCACTGAGGCGATCCAAACTGGTTTTGCCAATGCCGCGTCGTGGCACGTTAATAATTCGCCGCAGACTCACGGTGTCTTGGGGGTTTTGCAGCAGCCGCAAATAAGCGAGAACATCCTTGACTTCCTTGCGCTCATAGAATTTGAGACCACCAACCACGGTGTAGGGAATGTTGGCGCGAACTAAGGCCTCCTCAAAGGGGCGCGATTGGGCGTTGGTGCGGTAGAGAATGGCAAACCGTCCCCATTGGGGTTCGAGGGATTGACTGCCCAAGGCTTTGATGGTTTGGACAACAAAAGAGGCTTCATCGGTTTCAGTGTGGCAACACTCGCAGTAAATGGGAGCGCCTTCTCCTTTGGTGGGACGCAGCACTTTAGCAATGCGTTCGTTGTTGTGCTCAATGAGATGATTGGCGGCCTGCAAAATGTTGGCAACAGAGCGATAGTTTTCCTCTAGCTTGATCATTGTGCGGCTATCGTCATCGGGCAGGCGATCGCCAAAATCCTGCTGGAAATTCATCAGGATAGTGAAATCAGCGCAGCGAAAGGAATAAATGGACTGATCGACATCGCCGACGACAAAAATCGAGCGATCGCCCCAATTCTGAAACTGTTGCGGTGGCGTACCATTGGTGGCCAGTAGCCGAATGAGATCGTATTGGGTGCGGTTGGTGTCTTGGTACTCATCCACCAGAATATGTTGGAATTGCTGATGCCAATACTCAAGGCGCTCAGGGTGCTGTTGTAGCAGCTGCACCGTTCGCAAAATCAAATCATCAAAGTCAAGGGCGTTATTCTGGGCAAGGGTTGCCTCATAGCGACGATAAACCTCTGCGGCCACCCGGCCAGCGGGCGATCGCTGTTCCTGCTCCAATTGATCGGGGCTTAGCCCTCGGTTTTTGGCATGGCTAATTTTGTAGCGGATACCACGCGGATCATGCTGGCGCTCATCGAGATTGAGTTCCGCAGTGGCAATTTCCTTAATCAGGCTTTGCACATCTGACTCATCAAAAATGGTGAAATGCCGCGTCCAGCGATACCCTTGGGGATGTTGATAGGCCTCTATTTCCAAGCGCAGGAGTCGGGCACACAGGCTGTGGAACGTGCCAATCCAAAGGGGCTTCGTGTACGTTTGATAGACTCGCGATCGCACCCGCTGTTGTTCGAGGGGAGAGAGATCCAGCCAGTCCCGCCCGTAGAGTTGCTGAGCCACCTCTTGACCAAAGAGAGCTTCAATCCGCTCCTTCATTTCGCGGGCGGCCTTATTTGTAAACGTCACCGCCAAGATATTTTCTGGTGCCACCTGATGCTGGCGAATCAAATGGGCAATGCGATAGGTGAGCGTGCGAGTTTTCCCGGAACCGGCGCCTGCCACCACCAACATCGGGCCACAATAGTGCTCCACCGCCTGCCGTTGTGATGGATTCAGTCCTGCGAGAAAATCCCTACTCATTTGCTGCTACGCCCATTCGCCTAAAGTTTTATGATACCTGCTATGACCAGCCAACGGGTTGGCACCCCCATCCGCCAGTACTGCGGGCATCACGGCATCAGACGGCGATGGGTTGACACAAATTGATATTAAAGGGGATTTTGGATTATGAGTTGAGTAATTCCCGATGAGTTTTTACAAACAGCGCACATCACTGAAGCTGATCTCAAACTCGAAATTGCCATTCTACTACTCCAGTAGGGAAAAATTACTCTGGGCACGGCCCGCCAGCTCTTCTTCTTGATGAGTCAAGATAACACAATCACTGCGGGGGTAGGCAACGCAGGTTAAGACGAATCCTGCATCAATACTCAAAGAATCAGGGGAAGTTTCTGGCGATCGCGCCCCTGTTGTTCGAGGCAGCGGTTAATGCCCGTCACCGCCTCGTTGTACATGGCAATCTTGCCCTCTAGTTCCTTCAGTTTGGCGGCATTGTGCTCAATGCTTTCAGCCGCTTCTTTCTCTAGGGTTTTGCCGAGGTGCTCCCGTGCCTGTTGCTGTTGCTGGAGAATCTCTTGGCTATGTTGCTTGGCGGCAGTGAGGAGAGGCTCTGTAATCGCGGTGGCGATCGCGGCTCGATAGGTCACTTCAATGGTTTTCTTGATCTTGTGAACAAAGTCCATTTTCAGGAGTTCCCGCAGTTCGGTTTCCGCCTCAAACATACTCGAAGCATCAAAGGTATTGCAGGCTTTGCGCAGCACCTCCCGCAGTTTCATCACCCCTTGGGTATCATGATAGAAATCCTCGCGCTCCCGCACATAGCGATCGCACTCAATGCGTGCCACCGTCGTAATACTAGTCAGTACCTCCTCCTCCAGCTTGGCCAACATTTGATCAATGCCGCTGTCATTCCCCAGTAGGCGAAAGAGTTCGCGATAGTAGGGCTGCTGGTAAATCTCCCGCCTCAACTGCTTAAAGAGATTTTTGATCACCTCTTGGGAAGACTCGACGAGGGTTTTCTTGAGGCCATTGGCCAAGTAATAGAAGGCCTCCGCCAAAATCCCCATGACGGGAACAACGGAGTTGGTGGGATGACTATCAAGGGCCTGTTGATAAATAGTAGCCACGGAGAACTGGCGCAGGAGTTGCTCGAGGGAAGTGACAAGGTTGTTTTTCAGCCGTTTATAGTCCTGCTCTGCCTCTGGAGACTGGCCGCCCTTGATACGATTGAGAAACTGATCAATATGCCGATAAAACTCATCCCCGGCGATTTTCAGTTCTTGGCTAAGATCCAAAAGCTTCGTCTGCTTGAGGGCTTCAATGTCATTGGGTTGCTGTTTTAATTCATGGAGTTCTGGCTGATATAAATTGCTGAGGTTAATGCAGACATTTTGCAGATCGCTAACCAATTGCTCCAACAGTTGCGGGTATTTTTCCTCCCGTAGATAGCGGCTGATGTCACTGCGGAAAATTTCCACTTCGCTATCTTTAATCATGTGTTGGATTAGTTCGTGGCCATAGCGTTGCAAAATGAGTTCATAGCTCTCAAGGGGTGTTTTGTCTGTGTCCAGTTGAATGCGAAACTTGCTGGGCAGTTTGTAGGAGAAAATACAGTAGCGCAGAAACTCGGAGATAAATTTCGGGGCATCGGTGCGTTGTTTGAGCTTGCTGATTTCATTGGCAAAGAGAGAGTCTAGCCCATAGCGATCGCGATCGCTACATTTGAGCAACTGACTACCATAGAAGCCCAAGAGGCCACTGGTGCGATAAACGCGATCCGGGGGTGAGTAAAAGGACTTGGCGATCGTATTGTTGACCTTCTCGCGCAAATCGGCATCAAACCACGTTTGATCAATGCGGTTAATGACATGAAACACGCGATCGCGCAGCCCCGGATTATTCTTGATATTTTCCAGTAGCTCAATTTCCTCCTGAATAATTTCGCCAGAGGCAGCAATTTGATAAACAACAATCACGGCTGAGGCTTCTGGATCATTGATACAGCGATAGGCTAGCTCGGCATGCTCCTTGATCGGTGCATCAATACCGGGGGTATCAATCAGAACATTCCCCCCCCGCAAGCAGGGGATGGTGGCAGTAGTACTCAATTTTTTTGAGAACGGCACTATTGGAGCCTTGACGGGCATATGCCGATGCTTCAGCGATCGTGCCAAAGCCCAAGCCATCCATGGAAAAGGAATTATTGACCGTGGGATGAATGTGGGCAGCATTTTGTTGGCGACCTTGGAGCAGCAATTTTAGACCATTGGCTTCCCGTGCCCGTTGGGAGCGCCCCTCACCCCCCTCCTGTTCAATAATTTGGTTGGCAAACTGAATTGCCTCTTGAATCGAGCTGGGATTATTAATATCAATGTTGCCTCCTAACCACAGGCGATCGCCAATATCCGTGACTTGTTTTTGAATTTCCCCCTCGGTGTAAAACGTCAAAACAGCTCGCTCGCGATCGGGTTCAGCATAGGCGACACGGCAAATGGTTCCCGTTGCGTGACCTTGGGCACTGTAGAGGAGTTCGCGCTCCAATAGTGCATTGATCAGCATTGATTTGCCAGCACTAAAAGGCCCTGCAAAAACAATCTCAAATGTCGGCGAAACCGCCTTGCGCAGGGAAGTTTGAACTGGCGTAATATCAAAGGAGCGCAGCTTGGGTTCCGCATTCAATAGGTCAAGGAGGCGATCACAATCCGCTTGCAAATTGGGGCAGGTGTTGAGGAGGTCGCTCATAGCAAAGAAGCACAAACTATTGTCAGCAACAGCCTAACATAGCTCTCCTAGCCTCCCCTAGGTGGTGGATGTTAATTTTTTTTGCGATTTTGCTCCCCTCTAAACCCGAGAACCCCTCAGGTTACAATGAGAATCCATCTTACCCATCACACTCTATGGACAGCGTCCACTGGCAGCAGGTTCACCACTACACTGACATCCTCTACCACAAAACGACGGGCATTGCCAAAATTACGATTAACCGTCCCCACAAGCGCAATGCCTTTCGTCCCCAAACTATTGTGGAAATGAGTCAGGCCTTTGAGGATGCCCGCAACGATCCCACGATTGGCGTTGTCTTGCTCACCGGGGCAGGCCCCCACACCGATGGTAAGTATGCCTTTTGTGCGGGTGGTGACCAACGTATTCGGGGTGAGGCAGGCTATCTGGATGATCAGGGGGTAGCACGGCTGAATGTGCTGGATCTGCAACGGCAAATTCGCTCCCTGCCAAAGGTGGTGATTGCCCTTGTGGCCGGCTATGCCATTGGCGGTGGCCATGTGCTGCACTTGGTCTGTGACCTCACCATTGCTGCTGAGAATGCCATTTTTGGTCAAACGGGGCCACGGGTGGGTAGTTTTGATGCGGGGTTTGGTGCCAGTTATCTTGCCCGCATTGTCGGCCAGAAAAAAGCGCGTGAAATTTGGTTTCTCTGTCGACAATATACAGCTCAGGAAGCCTTAGCGATGGGTCTAGTCAATGCTGTTGTCCCCGTTGAGGAACTGGAGGCTGAGGGGATCCGCTGGGCGCAAGAGATTCTCACCAAAAGTCCCTTGGCCATTCGCTGCTTGAAGGCGGCCTTTAATGCCGATTGTGATGGTCAAGCCGGCCTACAGGAATTAGCCGGCAATGCAACCTTGCTGTACTACCTCACTGAAGAGAGTGCCGAGGGCAAAAACGCCTTTTTGGAAAAACGTCCCCCCAACTTTCAGCAGTTCCCTTGGCGCCCCTAAGGGATGCGCTAGAGTAGGAGCATGTGGCATTGGGAGAGTTCCATGTGTATCTGTGTTAACTGCGCCCTTGTGGATCGCTGTACCACATACTATGCCGTTGAGGAGCAGCACCAACAGCCCCATCTGACCCTCACGCCAGACTTTGACCCAATTGAGCCGACGATCAATATCAACATCCGTACCCAAGGGGAAGAGATTCTATTGGAGTGGGATGTGGTTGGTTGTGCCAGTTTCGTCGAAGAACAGGGACGGTGGGCAAAACTGCGTCCGGGAGAATTGATTCCCACCTAAATCTGATGGTTAGCCGGCGATCGCGGCAAATTGCGGCAATTTGATGTTCTCTTCTAGCGGCACTCATGGGACAAAGCCGGCTAAGACAACAGCTTGATCTATTTCTGCACGCACCACAGGTAGAAATCAGCCTGTTGGTTTTGATCCTCATATGGGTACTTTTAGTGGTGGTCGATCTTTTCTGGGTACAGCCCGGCCACCCTAATTTTTTTCTGATGCTGGCGGATTTGCCCCTACGGCTGTGCTTTGTTGTTGAGTTATTCCTACGCTTTGCGATCGCCCGCAAAAAGCAACGATTTTTCCGCCACTACTGGCTTGATCTAGTCGCGATTTTACCGATGCCGCCCCAGTGGCCCCTGTTTCGTCTGCTGCCCCTTTTGCGCCTACCCCGTGCCTCGATTTTGATCAATCGCAACCTACACTACATTTCTCCCCAGATTTCTGGTCTCTACGGTGCCCAAATTTCAGCACTGTTAATCATTGTGTTGATCATGCTCTTTGGGGGACTGGCTTTTTATATTATCGAAGGAACCTCAAACCCAGACATCGAGACCCTTGGGGATGCCCTGTGGTACAGCTTCTTTTCCTTAGTGTCCGCCGAACCCATTGGTGCCTATCCCAAAACCCATGCCGGGCGGATCATTACCCTAGTGGTGGTTTTGTCGGGGCTGACCTTGTTTGCAGTGTTTACAGGGGTGGTGTCTGCCTTCATGGTGCAGCGGTTGCAATCAGTCATGAGCATTAAGAACTTTGACTTGGATGAGTTGCGCAACCACATTATTCTCTGTGGCTGGAATCGCAGTGCCCCCCTAGTGTTGCAGGAGTTGCAAACCGATCCCCAAACCCGCCATGCACCGATTGTCATTGTTGCTGAACTGGAACAGTTGCCCTTGAGTGAGTTGCGGAGAGTAGATCAAAATCGCCTCTACTTTTATTCGGGAGACTATACCCGCATTGACGTTTTAGAGAAGGTGCAGATTTACCACGCCTCCCGTGCCATTCTCTTGGCGGATACCAGCCAGCCCCGCAGTGATCAAGACCGCGATGCCCGAACGGTTCTCGCTGCACTGACCATGGAAAAACTCAATCCAACGATTTACACCTGTGCCCAGCTTTTGGATCGCAATAATAATGTGCAACTTCAGGCGGCAGGGGTGGAAGATGTGGTGGTGGCTGATGAAATGGCGGGTCATCTCATTGGCAATGCGGTGCGCAATCAAGGGGCGATGGATGTCTTTGCCGAACTCCTAACGGTACAGGTGGGCAATCAATTTTATCGGCTGCCTTTGCCGTCAACGCTGGCAGGCAAAACCTTTTGGTATGCGCAACGACACCTCAAGGAGCAGTACGATGCCCTCTTAGTCGCTGTGGAACGTCGCATTGAGGGGCGTCGCCAGACGGAGATTAACCCACCAATGGACTATGAGCTGCAAGGGGGGGACTATGTGGTTGTGATTGCGCGGCAGTATCCACAGTGGGGATAGGGTGATGGAAATTGCCTCCCAAGTAGAGCTGCCCTTTCCCCGCGAGCACGTCTATCGTACCTATCGCGATCGCCTGCCTGAGTTAGTCAACTGGATGCCCAATGTGCGTAAAATTGAGGTGCAAGAGCGCAGGGAACAGCCTGAGATCTTAGAGATGGTTCTGGTCTGGCATGGGGGTGGCGAAATTCCGGCAGCGGCTCGGGCACTGCTGAGTGAGGCAATGCTCTCGTGGACGGACTACACCCATTGGGACGATCGCCACTATCTCACCCGCTGGCGCATTGCACCCCATGCCTTTACCGAGGCCATTGACTGCCAAGGGGAAAATCAATTCATTGCTGTGGGTGACTCAACAATTATCACTAGCCGAGGTCATCTACGCATTGATCCAAAACGCATTCCGGGGGTACCCTCCTTCCTAGCTGGCATGATTGCTCGCGCTGTGGAGGAGTATCTCGGCCAACGCATCGAACCCAATTTTCAGCAGTTGGCAGCCAGTGTCGCAGGATTTTTGCGTGCTCAAGGATAACAATCAGCGATGAAAATCTTGGAGCAAACGGACTATCGCTTGCGCTTGCGGGAACGCCCTTTGCTGAGTTGGTTTATGGGTGGGGTGTTTGCTCTTGTACCTATGTTGATGCTCAGCTTCTTTCCTGTTGCAGAAATTCACTGCCAACGCCAAACCCTACCCTATGAATGTATTGCCACCACAACCTCCTTCGTGAGCCAAGAGCGGGTGAAAATTCCGCTTCCTCTACTACGACAGGCAAAGTTGGAGGACTACATTGACAGCGAAGGCGATCGCATGTACCGCGTTGTTCTTGAAATAGCGGGCAACTCAACCATATTAGGCGTTGCCTCCTCGGAGCCGGGCGATCGCGCCGCCATGGTGCAGCAAATTAATCAGTTCTTAGCCAATCCCAATCAAACCGAACTTTCAGCGCGTGTGGACGATCGCTGGCTCATTGGGATCATTGCGGGGGTGTTCTTTCTGGTAGGGATGAGTTTCATTTCTTTCGCATCCGTCTTAACACTGGATTTGGATCGGGGCAGTGGCACCTTGACGATTCTCCATGCAAATTTTTTCCGCCGCACTCAGAAGGAATTGCACTTGCGCGCGATCAGGGACATTGCGATTGAAAGCTCCGTGGATTCTGATGGCGATCGCTTCTATCGCGTCGTGGTGCACCTCACTTCTGGCGAGACAGTTCCCCTGCGGCAGTACTACAGTAGCGGCTATGACAGCAAGAAAAAACTCGCTAATCTCCTGCGGCGGTTTCTCTATCTGCCACCTCTATAAATCGTCCTGCGGGTGTGGCGCTGGCCTGTTGATTACACTGAAGATGATGGCATAATGCATTCACGGTCGGTGGGGTTTTGCCCTCAATTATCACTATGCAACCAACGGATCCAACAAAGTTTACTGATAAAGCATGGGAAGCCATTGTTAAGTCCCAAGATGTGGCACGGGAATATCGCAGCCAATATCTGGAAACAGAGCACTTGATGATTGCCCTCCTGCGCGAAGAAGGACTGGGGCAACTGATCTTTGAACGGGCTGATATTGACACTGAATGGGTTCTCAAGCGACTGATGGACTTTGCCAAACAGCAACCCCGCGTGCCAACGGGAAGCGAACTCTACTGTGGCCGCAGCTTGGATGCTCTCCTTGATGAAGCCAATCGTCTGCGCCAAGAGCAAGAGGATCAGTTTATTTCGATTGAGCATCTTGTCCTCGCATTTGTGGGCGATCGCCGTATTGGTCAACGTCTGTTCCGCGCTTTGAATTGCGATCGCGAGCAGTTGGCGGCCACCGTCAAAGCCATTCGCGGCGCCCAAAAAGTCTTAGACCAAAACCCCGAAAATAAATACGCTGCCCTTGAAAAGTACGGTCGCGATCTCACCGAAGCAGCCCGCCAAGGTAAACTAGATCCGGTCATTGGCCGCGATGAGGAAATCCGCCGCGTCATTCAAGTGCTCTCGCGCCGCACTAAGAATAATCCCGTGCTCATCGGCGAACCTGGAGTTGGGAAAACGGCGATTGCCGAAGGTCTTGCCCAGCGGATTATCAATGGGGATGTACCAGAATCGCTAAAAAATCGGCGGTTGATTTCCCTTGATCTGGGGAGTCTGGTGGCGGGTGCCAAGTTTCGCGGTGACTTTGAAGATCGCCTCAAGGCGGTTCTCCATGAAGTGACCCATTCCGACGGTCAAATTGTTCTCTTTATTGATGAATTGCACACCGTGGTTGGTGCGGGTGCCAATCAAAACGCCTCGATGGATGCCAGCAACCTCCTGAAGCCGATGTTGGCGCGGGGCGAACTGCGCTGTATTGGTGCCACCACCCTAGACGAGTACCGCAAGCATATTGAGAAGGATGCTGCCCTCGAGCGTCGCTTCCAGCAGGTGTATATTGGCCAGCCCAGTGTTGAGGATACGATCTCAATTTTGCGGGGTCTCAAGGATCGCTACGAAATTCACCACAACGTCAAAATTACTGACTCGGCATTGGTGGCAGCGGCGATGCTTTCGGATCGCTATATTAGCGATCGCTTTTTGCCCGACAAGGCCATTGATCTCGTGGATGAAGCGGCGGCCAAACTGAAAATGGAAATCACCACCAAGCCCGCTGAACTCGAAGCCCTTGAGCGGCGCCTGCGGCAACTGGAGATGGAAAAACTCTCCCTCAAGCAGGAAGAAAGTCTGCCCCTGAGCCAAGTGCCACTGCAAGCCACCCGCGATCGCCTGCAGCGCATCGAAGAGGAAATTGCCCAACTGCAACCGCGACAACAGGCCATGCAAGCCCGCTGGCAAGCCGAAAAAGACCTCCTAGAGCGCATCAACAGCCTCAAAGAAGAGGAAGATCAGGTAAAGCTGCAAATCGAGCAAGCGGAGCGGGACTACAACCTCAACAAAGCTGCTCAACTTAAATATGGTCGCCTCGAGACGCTGCAACGGGAATTGGAAAGCACCGAAGCACAACTTTTGGAACTTCAGGCCGAAGGTGGCACCTTTTTGCGCGATCAAGTCACCGAAGCCGACATTGCTGAAATTGTTGCCAAGTGGACGGGAATTCCGCTGCAAAAATTAATGGCCTCAGAACGGCAAAAACTCCTGCAACTGGAACAAGTCCTCCATCAGCGGGTGATTGGTCAAACCGATGCCGTGGCCGCCGTGGCCGCAGCGATTCGCCGAGCGCGAGCCGGCATGAAAGACCCTGCCCGTCCCATTGGTTCCTTTCTCTTTATGGGTCCCACGGGGGTGGGCAAAACAGAACTGGCCCGTGCTCTTGCCGAAGCCCTCTTTGATGATGAAAATGCCCTTGTGCGCATTGATATGTCGGAGTACATGGAAAAACACGCTGTCTCCCGCATGATTGGCGCACCACCGGGGTATGTCGGCTTTGACAGTGGCGGTCAACTGACGGAAGCGATTCGCCGTCGTCCCTATGCCGTGGTTCTGTTTGACGAGGTGGAAAAAGCCCATCCAGAAGTCTTTAATGTGCTCTTGCAGGTGCTCGATGATGGCCGCGTCACTGATTCCCAAGGGCGAACGGTGGACTTCCGCAATACCGTGATCATTATGACCAGCAACTTGGGCAGCGAGCATATTTTAGATTTGGCCGGGGATGACAGTCGCTATGAGGAAATGCGCCAACGGGTACTCCAAAGTGCGCAAAAGTATTTTCGCCCCGAATTTCTCAACCGCATTGATGACTTGATCCTCTTCCATGGCCTAGGGCGGGCTGAACTGGCACAGATTGCTCAAATTCAACTGCGACGGGTGGAGAAACTCCTTGCGGATCAAAAAATTCGCCTGCGCCTCACCCCGGCAGCGCTAGATCATTTGGTGGCGGTGGGCTTTGATCCAGTCTATGGGGCACGTCCTCTGAAACGCGCCATTCAACGGGAATTGGAGAACCCCCTCGCCGTGAAGATCCTTGAAGAGGTCTTTGCACCCGGCGATACGATTTTGGTAGATTTGGTCAATGGTGAGTTGACCTTTAGCCCTGCCAACCTCGCAGGTGCAGGCGATCGCGACACCGTCACCGCCTCCTCAGCCTTCAGTAACCGACTCGACAACCGACTCGACAGGAAAGAAGCGTGAAAGTTATTACCATTTATCACAACAAGGGTGGTGTAGGGAAAACTACTGTTGCTGTCAACTTAGCAGCTGCCTTTCGTTGTCGGGAAAAGCGGGTTTTGGTTATTGACATGGACTCTCAAGCCAATACGACCTTTGCCACTGGCTTAATGAGTTTTCTGTTTGAAGAGGAGGATACACTGCGGGATGCTCATATCTTCCATGTGCTCAGATATGCCGATGAGTATCCCATTGAAAAAGTGGTTAGGAAATCCCAGTCTTTTAATCACCCAGAGATTGATGTTGTCCCTGCCCATATTGATTTAGTGAGCATTGAAACCCGTGATCTCCTGAAGGAGATTGATGCCATTCATCTACAACTGCTTATGAAGTTAGAAGCACTCAAGGATGCCTACGATATTGTCATCATAGATGCACCGCCAGCTTGGGATCTCTACGCCGAAATTGCCCTGATTGCCTCAGATTATCTCATTATTCCCTCAGATTTTAAGCCCTTTGCCAATCAAGGCCTAAAGTACGTCATGTCGTTTGTGAAAGATATTAATCGACGATTTGCAGACTTGCGGGTCAAGTTGGGTAAAAAACCCTTAGATATTGTGGGAATTTTGCCCTCAAAAATTCATGGCCGAACTAAGAATTCAAGTAAGTTTATTGCTGTTCAAAAAGCAATTACGAATAAGTATCCTCTGAAAATTCTAGAGACAATTATCACCGAATCTGTTGACTTATCCAATAGCCTCAATCGCGTGACTGCCAGTGGCGATAGTGAAATACCAGCCCCCCAATCTATTTTTCGCTTTAAGCCCAATTCAAATTCTGCCCGTGAATTCAATGATTTGGTAGATGAACTCAATTGGATTACTCAGTCCTAGTCAACCCTAAAATGCAATGGTCAATAGCAAACGTATTCAATTGACAGCGATTGAACTGAGCCCTGACCTTGTGCCCGCAGATCAGGGAAGGATAGAGGAACTGGCTAGTTCAATTCTCAAAGCAGGTATCTGTTTTCCACCGCTAGTGGTGCGGCGTTTGGGCGATCGCTTAGCCTGTCATCACTTCAAACTCTTGTCAGGTCATCAGCAGTATTATGCTGCCCAAAAAGCCAATCTTAAAGAAATCAATGCCCTGATTATTGAAGAAAATGATACGCCAGAAATAGAAACTGCAATTCTCAGTCAAATTCAGTCTAACTCCACAATTTCTGAAGTAACAGAAGCACAAAACCAAGAACAAACTACAGAGCCTTTAGCTTTTGACTCACCAGCGAGCAACTCCAACGGAAATCTTACCAAGACACTCCTTCAGCAGCTTCTAGAGCAAAATCAAGCTATTTTTCAGTCCCTAAAAGAAATGGAGGCAGCCCTAGTAAACATCAATGCCAAACTAGATAACTTACCACTGCCACAGGTGTCACCCCCCACACCAACAACAACACTATCAGGCTCCTCGGTAGATCGCAACCAACCTCAGTTAAAAATACGCTTGCTTAATCAAGGCTCCAGAGCCGAAATCCAACAGTGGCTTATAAATGCAGGAGTAGGTGAAACAAGCCGTCGAAAATATATCAAAGAGATTATTGAGTTTCGTACTCAATCTCCCTTTCAGTCTCTCATTCACCTTAAAGAAATTTTGAACCTGAGACCCCAGACCCTTACAAAACTCGAAAAGTGCCCCGTACCAGCAAGTTTGAGTTTTCTTCACTAGGCCGTGCCAGTTAACCATTGGCCACCGCATAATCCAACTGTTGCTCCCACAGCAAGGGCGATCGCTGGGTGCCATTTGAGGCGCGTAATCGCCACAAGGGAAAAGACCAAGAGCACGCTATTGAGAATGAGACTGACGGGCTGATTGAGGTGGACAATGGCAGGCGCAAGGTTAATGGCTGCTGACAACACCATACCCACCACCGCAGGATAATGAATGCCTGCTGCCTCAGCCAATGCAACTGATCGATGAAGACTTGTTTCAGTTTGCCCAAGAATTAGTGTAAAAAATGTGAAACAAACCTTGACAGAGTTTTGGTACTGATTTGAGCATATTAAGCATGCTAGTGGTAAAACTCTTTGCAAGGATTTGAAATATGCTTGACAAGATGTTTAAGGCACTGACACATCCCAAGACGATGGCCACTATTGGCATAGTGGGTCTAATTCTTACCGCGATTGAAGAAAAGAGAAGTAAAAATAGAGGAGATATAAAAGCTGCAGAAGAGGCTAAGAAACTACAGGAGTCTCTTATCAAGGTGACATCGCGAAGTTTAAGCAAGGTGTTTTGGGGCGATAACACTTTTTAAGGATTAATTAGCCTTGTAGCTTCAGCTATCTTCGAGTACTTTCGGGTTCAGTAGTAAACTGTATCTTTACAGAATCATTGACCTTAAGTCCCAATTCAGCGGCGCGGCCACCTGCCAGTTCTAAAACGGCATCGACTGGAACCCCAGATTCGTAGGTGGGGCAGGGCAGGGTTTTGCAGGGGGGCGCTGCGGGGGCGATCGCTACCACTTTACCGTCCCTAAGAAAAATCAAGTCCAAGGAAATGAGACAGTTTTTCATCCAGAAGCTAGCCACTTGAGGCGGAGAGATGGGAAACAGCATCCCGCGATCGGGGGGTAACTCCGAACGAAACATCAAGCCCAACTGCTGCTGTGCCGGCGTGCGTGCCACTTCCAACTGAATCCATGTATCGTGAATGCGCGCCTTGGCCGTAATGGGTAGATATTGCGGAATGCCGCGAACCACTTGCGGGGGTGCGGACGGATCCCCTTGGCTCAGACTTTGACAGCCCAGCAGTAACCCCAACGTGACCAATCCCAGAACCAGCCAGCGTAACTTAGGCTTCACGGAGAACATAGCCCACTCCTCGCACTGTGTGAATCAATCGTTTTTCGCCATCAGGTTCAATCTTCAACCGCAGATAGCGAATATACACTTCAATGACGTTGGATTCTCCCAAAAAGTCATAGCCCCAGACATTTTCTAAAATTTGCTCACGGGTAAGGACTTCGCGGGGATGCTCCATGAGAAACTTCAGTAGTTCATACTCCTTCATCGTTAGATCGATCGTGCGTCCATTGCGCTCCGCCCGCCGCGTCAAGAGATCAAGGGTCAAATTATCAAATCGCAACACCTCACTTTGGGTGACTGGCGGCTTCAGATAAAGCTGAATCATTTGCAAAAAGGGCTTGGGACTATAGGGCAGCAGTAGGTAATCATCGGCACCCGACTCCAGCACCGCCACCCGATCCTCTAGGCGATCGCTCTCCAGCATCAGTAGAATTGGCAAACTAATCCCCTGCTGGCGCAACCGCTGGCACAACTCCATACTGTTGAGCCGCCCCAAATAGCGATCCATGATGATCAGGGCAGGCTGCCATTCTGCGCAGGCCAAGTGACATTCCTTTTCCGTTGTTGCAATCACGGGGTCATAACCTGCGGCTTGGAGGTCTTGCCCCATGCGCTGTGACAAGGGGTTGTCAGCGCAGACCAAAAGTAAACGTGAAGGGGGAGAATTTAGCTCCATCTCAATCATCCCTACTATGAAGATCTTACTTTCAGCTTATGCCTTGTGGGAAAATGTTCAAAAATGCGCCCGTAGCTCAGCGGAATAGAGCACTCGCCTTCTAAGCGATTGGTCGTTGGTTCGAGTCCAACCGGGCGCGTCTAACCTGCTATCGTTGATGGGGAGCGTATTGGAGTGCAAGAATCCTCGCAATGAGTCCTAAATATCGCCGCGTATTGCTCAAATTGAGCGGTGAAGCCCTCATGGGCAACCTGAACTACGGCATCGATCCAAAAGTGGTGCAGGCATTTGCCAGCGAAATTGCTCAGGTGGTGCAAGCGGGAGTTCAAACTGCCATTGTGGTGGGGGGTGGCAATATCTTTCGTGGTATGAAAGGGGCAGCGGCTGGCATGGATCGGGCGACCGCAGACTACATTGGTATGATTGCCACTGTCATGAATGCCCTGACCCTGCAGGATGCCCTCGAACAGATCAATGTCCCTACGCGGGTGCAAACTGCCATTGCCATGCAGGAGGTGGCCGAACCCTACATTCGTCGCCGTGCCATTCGCCATCTGGAAAAGGGACGGGTGGTCATCTTTGGAGCCGGGTCAGGAAATCCCTTTTTTACCACTGACACAACAGCCGCCCTGCGAGCTGCCGAAATTGATGCCGAAGTGATTTTCAAAGCCACTAAAGTCGATGGCGTCTATGATGCCGATCCCTACAAAAATCCGAATGCGCGTCGCTACCGCAGTCTCACCTACACCCATGCCCTCACCCATAACTTGGCGGTGATGGACAGTACAGCGATCGCCCTGTGTAAAGATAATGATATCCCCATCATTGTGTTTAGTTTAGAAACGGCCGGTAATATCTACCGTGCCTTGACTGGGGAACCCATTGGTACGATGGTTGGAGGCTCCTGTGAAATTAGCTGATGTCGAAGAGCGGATGCAAAAATCGGTTGAAGCAACCCAGCATGACTTTAATAGTATCCGCACGGGTCGCGCCAACGCGGCGTTATTAGACCGGGTGATGGTGGATTACTACGGCACGGAAACCCCCTTGCGCTCCTTGGCCAACATCTCTACCCCCGATGCAACCACGATTTTGATTCAGCCCTACGATCGCTCCACATTGGCCAGCATTGAAAAAGCCATTCAACTCTCTGACTTAGGATTGACGCCCAACAACGATGGCTCCAGCGTCCGCCTCAATATTCCGCCCTTGACCACAGAGCGACGCAAAGAACTGGTGAAAACTGCCGCCAAAATTGCCGAAGGGGGCAAAGTTGCCATTCGCAACATCCGTCGTGATGCCATTGATCACATCAAAAAAGAGGGCAAAGCCGGCGAACTCACTGAAGATGAAGTGAAAGACTTGCAAGAGAAAGTGCAAAGGCTCACCGATAAATACATCGGTAAAATTGATGCCCTGCTCGCCGAGAAAGAAAAGGACATTATGACCGTATAGGCTAGGTGCCCGGCAAGTGCCGCAGTTCGAGACTCAGGTGCGATCGCTCCGCAAGGGCAAGGAGCAATGGCCCACGGGAGGTATATTCGACAATACTGACACTGGCTACTGGGGCAGCAATGCGATCGCGAAATCGTCCCACATCAATACCCAGAAGACCACAGAGCATAATCCGAATGGTGGCCTTGTGGGAAACCAGCAGAACATTGCCGTCGGGATACTCCCGCTCAATTTCTAAGAGAACGGCATTACTGCGGTAGTAGATGTCAATCCCCCGCTCACCCCCTGTGGGCGCATTCCAGCCCGGATCCGCCAGCCAGCGCACATAATCATCGTGGAACTTGGCATTCACCTCTTCCGGGGAGAGGCCTTCCCACTGACCATAGTAAATTTCCCGCAGACCATCGCGAACCTGCATTTGAAGACCCACGCGATCGCACAAAAACTGTGCCGTGGTTCGAGTGCGCAACGTTGGACTGACAAAGACGGCTTGCCAAGGCAACTGAGCATAGTGTTCGGCAAAGGCCTCAGCCATCGCTAGACCGGCATCCGTTAAGGGTGGATCCAGTTCTCCACAGTAGGCATTGGCGCGACTAAAGCTAGTTTGCCCGTGGCGCAAGAAATAGAGTGTTAAGACCACAACCTTCACCCCATACCGCTAGGGGCAGCATAGTCGAGGGGCACAAAGCTCGTCAACGCTGAGTCGTGTCCAATACACTCAATGTAACGCCTTGGTAATAATGCCCCAAAATTTGGTCGTAGGTGTAGCCCTGTAATGCCATACCGTAAGCCCCCCATTGACTCATGCCCAAGCCATGACCGTGACCCCGGCCAGTAATTGTAAAGGCCACTGGCACACTTTGCCCCCTTTGACTGGCCACGTTGCCATACTCTGGCGTAATCGTCAGTAGGGTACTGCGCAATCCCAACACCCGCCGTAGTTCACTACCTGAAATGGTGCGGCTACCTGCTGTGCCCACCACTTGCACTGCCATGACTCGCCCTTGGGGAGTCAATTGCAAGGGGCGAAAGCCAACGATGGTACCAATACCGGGGAGGCGTTGTTGCAGTTGTGCCGCCGTGAAACGCACCGTCCACTGAAAGTTGGGGGAGATTTGGTCAAAGTCAGGGGTACCGCGCAGGTAGGGAACGGCATTTTGCCAAATGTGCTCTGAATTTTCGGTGTGACCCCCTGAGGAGGCATGGAAGACGGCTTCAATGATTTGGCCATTGTAGGTGAGCACTTGACCGCGTGTGGCGGCAACGGCAGCTAGGGTACTGGCGGTTTCTGAACTGACCCCCGGATACACCTGATGGGTGACGGTGGCACCGACATCAAAAAGACTACCGGGACGACGGCGTTCGCGATCGCGCCGAAAGAGGACAAAGGAACGGGAGGCCACCGCTTGAGCTTTGAGGGCTTCCAGCGGCCAAGAGGGATACATTTCCTTGCCCACGACACTGGGCAGATATTCCTCTAAATCCACGAGGTTGATGGCGATAATCCCCTCACTGGTACTCACCAATTGCAACCGCCCGCGATACCAGCGATCGCCCACCCGCACGAGGCCATGGTCTCGAGGTTCGAGGAAAACTTGCCGCCCCTGCACACCCCCTGCTTGTACCCCCGCCCCCGTGAGCACAGCCGTAATATTCTGCTGCGGTGCCACTGTCAGCACCCGACCCGCCTCATCCCGTAATTGTGCTGGGGTGGAGCTACTGATTGTTACTTGGCGTACCCGATCTAAAACCGCGACCCGCAATTCCACTGCTGCGGCCGTCAGTTGGAGCAGCAGGCTGATCAAGCAGCCGAGACCCAGCGACTGCGACAGAAGACGCCAACGTACAATGAGGTAAAGCATATTCTACTCCTCAGGTAGGCGGCAATGGTGACGATGCCTAGCGGTGTTCGCGCAGACCACTCCAACCAATGGTAATAAAGCCCACTGCCAATAGAAAACTACGAAGTCCTACCCTGAGACGATTCAGAAAGGCTTCCTGTTGCGCCCGATTCACCGCTTCCTGTTGTTGGTTGCGGATGCGCTCCCGTGCCTGACCCGCTTGTTTATCAAGGGCTTGGGGGTCTTTTTGTAACTGCTCGAGAATCGCCTGTTGATCGGGGGGCAGTTGATTGCTTTTCAGGAGTTGCTCCAGTTGACCGCTACTGGCCAATTGTTTAATTTGCTGCTGTTCCTGCTCAACCCGAATTTCTGCCTGTGCCGCCTCTTGATTGATTTGGTTGACCGCCTGTTCCGTAATTTGCCCCGTAATCGATAGGTAGAGGGGAATCCCCAGCAGGCAGAGCAATCCTAGCAAACTCGAGAGGACAAAGACCCAAAATCGCCAATCCTTGAGGGCAGGTTCCCCCGGCTCCGGCTGCGTCGTACTGCCAGAAACCGCTTGAATCCAAAAGCCAGTGTAGATAAAGACAAACCCAATCAAGGGGGTGGCACCGCGCTCAATGAATTGGTTAACGACCGTGAGTTGCCACTGGCTATTATTGAACTGGGGAGTAATAAAGAGAATGCTCCACTCGACCAAAAAGGTGAGGAGCAGGATGATTCCCACCAATTTTAGGAACTGAGCCGCCAAGGGGACAGGTCGCTTGGTTGATTTTGAAGCAGTCATGGACTGTGAGTGACTCGTCAACTACTGCATCAACCTTACTGGATTTTGGGGTCGTTGATGCATCTTGGGCGCATGGACTCGCCTGTGGCGCTGCTATCTTTGGCTACCGCAACCTTGGTATACTCCAATTGTGCATGGCGCTGATGCGGCTGGGCTGCTTCTCCCCAGTATTGCTCGTTTGCCATCCCTTTGCGCATTGAGGCACAACAAATCCATGGTCATTGTGGCAGTCTTAGCGGCAGGACGAGGCACACGGATGAAATCCTCGCTGCCAAAAGTTCTCCATCCCCTAGGTGGGCGATCGCTGGTGGGCTGGGTTTTGCACCAAGTTCAATCTCTGCAACCGCAACGGCAGTTTGTGATCATTGGTTATGGAGGCGACACAGTGCGGGCTGCCTTAGCGGATCAACCCCACGTGGAGTTTGTCGAGCAGCGGGAACAACTGGGAACGGGTCATGCGGTACAGCAGCTTTTGCCGTACCTCAAGGACTATGAAGGCCATCTTTTGGTACTCAATGGCGATGTGCCCCTCTTGCGTGGGGAGACGCTGGCGAAGTTGCTCGCAGTCCACCAGAAACACAACAATGCGGCCACGATTTTAACGGCACAAATTCCCAACCCCCAGGGCTATGGCCGTGTGATTTGTGACAGTCAGAATATCTTGAAGCAAATTATTGAAGACCGTGACTGCACCACAGCCCAAAAGCAAAACCGCCGCATCAATGCTGGGGTGTATTGTTTCCACTGGCCCCAACTGGCTGCTGTGTTGCCCCATCTCCAATCCAACAATGATCAGCAGGAATACTACCTCACCGATGCCGTCAATGCCCTCAGTCCTGTGATGGCGGTAGACGTGGAAGACTATGAGGAAATTTTGGGCGTTAACGATCGCGTGCAGTTGGCGGCAGCCTATCAAGTGCTGCAAAATCGCATCAAAACTGCTTGGATGCAGGCGGGGGTGACCCTGATTGATCCGGCCAGCATTACCATTGAGGACACCGTGGAGCTGGCTCCCGATGTGGTGATTGAACCCCAAACTCACCTGCGCGGCCAAACCCGTATTGGCAGTGGTAGCATCATTGGCCCCGGCACTTTGATTGAAAACAGTGTGATTGGCGAACGGGTAACGGCTCGCTATGCCGTGATTAGCGACAGTGAGATTGGCCATGATACCCAAGTGGGGCCTTTTGCCCACATCCGCCAGCAAAGCCTGGTTGCCGATCACTGCCGCATTGGTAACTTTGTCGAGCTAAAAAAAGCGCAGTTGGGCAGTGACACCAAGGCCTCTCATCTGTCCTACCTAGGCGATGCCACCTTGGGCGATCGCGTCAATATCGGGGCAGGAACCATTACCGCCAACTACGACGGCGTGCGCAAGCACCCCACCCATATCGGTAGCGGCACCAAGACCGGGGCTAACAGTGTTTTAGTGGCTCCGGTAACCCTTGGCGAAAATGTTACGGTGGCGGCGGGTTCAACGGTGACAGAAGATGTACCGGCTAATGCCCTTGTCATTGCCCGCTGTCGTCAAGTGGTCAAGCCCAACTGGCACCCCAAAGCCTAGCCCGCCCCACAGCAGGGTTCAATGCCCAGCCGCCGCAGGAGCAGATCACTCACCGCATTAGCAACCGCAAACTCGCTATAGAAGCTTTGGGAAAAATCAAACTCTTGCAACTCCGTGACCAGAGCCAAGAGAATGCCGCCAAGATCATGCTCCCCTTCCAGCCGCTGACGGCGGTACACTTGGGCGGCTCGCTGGGCGATCGCTCGATTCACAGCTTCTGGCAAATACTCGGTGTTGAGCCAATCGAGAAGAGCTGCCTCCAACCATGCCGCATCCGCAGTGCAGTCACCACAAGGGGGAAGCTGAATCGGCGGAATCGGGGTACTCATGGCAGAGTCCTAAACTCGTCTGATTATGTTCATCTTATAACTTGAACTAAGCAATGGGCGATACTGGATTCGAACCAGTGACCCCTTCCGTGTGAAGGAAGTGCGCTACCACTGTGCTAATCGCCCTAGTTCAGACAATTCTTAATCATATCTTGGATTGCAGGTTTTTGTAAATTGCCTTAAACAACGCTGCGGCAAATTTCATCAAAGGTTGCGGCGGGATCCGCTGCTTGTAAAATCGGACGGCCAATTACAAGGTAAGAGGCACCAGCAGCAAAGGCGGCATTGGGCGTCAGCGATCGCGCTTGATCCCCTGTGGCAGTACCAAGGGGGCGAATCCCCGGACAAATTCTCAAGAACTCCTCTCCGCAGCGTTGTTTTACCCGTGCCGCCTCCTGAGGAGAGCAGACAATGCCCGCCAGTCCCGCTTGATGGGCTAGATCAGCCATGCGTTCAACATAGGTGGCCGGATCAAGGGGAATCTGGAGTTCTTGCTGCAGGGTGTTTGCGTCAATGCTGGTGAGCAAGGTCACCCCAATGAGTTGGGTGGCGCTTCCCCCTAGAGCCGCCTGCGCGCTTTTCAGACCCGCTAATCCCGTTGCCGCATGGATAGTCACAAAGTCCACGCCATAGGGGGCGATCGCCCGGGCTGCGGCGGCCACCGTATTGGGAATATCGTGGAGCTTCAAATCGAGAAAGATACGCTTCCCCTGATCCTTGAGGACATCGAGAATAATCGGCCCGCTGGCACAAAAGAGTTCTAGCCCCACCTTCCAAAATTGCACTTGGGGCAGCGTATGAATAGTGGCGATCGCGACCTCCAAATTGGGCACATCCAAGGCCACAATAATTTTGCTGGCAACAGCCTCTTGAGAATTAAACAAGTCTCTTGGATCTCCTCAGACGATTCACAGGGGACGGCGCACACAGCGCAACAACCACAGCGCCACAATAATACCCGTCAACTGAGCGGCAATCGTATTCACCTTCGCCTGAATCACAAAAATCTCCAACGGCTCAATCAAGACATTAGTGGCATAGACCGCCGCCCCTTGGGGAATTGACAGCACCTTGAGCAACAACATGCCCACATTCCACTCTGCGGCAGCCACCGTAAAAATCATGCCCGCAATATTTACCCAGAGACCAATATTCAAACTGCGGATCACGTGCTCCTTGGTCGGGCGTTTTTCTGGGCGATCCAAGCGTCGTCCCAGTTGCGGATAGCGATAGCAGCAGTAAATACTCACGCCCAAAAACACTAGACCAATAATCGCCAGCACTAAGCCCAGTGTGGGACTATTCATGCCATTTTGCGGACGATTGATATTGAATTGGCGACTAAAGATAACAATGATAATAATCAACAGCGAGACAAAGCCAAGGACGACCTGTGTCCAAAAGCCAATCCAGCCAAAGCGTTGCAGTTCACGGCCAAGACGGTGGAGAGGCTGGGTCGTACTTCGATGGGATGGTGGGGGGGCATTACTGGGAAGACGTTCCATGGTCGGGTGAGGAAGAGGGCTTAGGCTTGATCATAGCGAACGGTCATGAGGTGCCGCCAAGTAGGAACACCAATCGCTCCAACTGCCCGCATAGAGCTTGGTTTGATGCAGGCCAGCGATCGCCAGCCCCAAAATATCCACACAGGCCGTTACCCCCGATCCGCAATAGACAATAATTTGCTCAGCCTCAGCCAAAGGCTGCCAGTGGGCTTGCAGTTCCGCCACAGATTTCAAGCGCCCCTGTGCATCGGAGATGGCCTGCCACGGATAATTCACTGCTCCGGGAATATGACCCGCGATCGGATCAATGGGTTCAATTTCACCGCGATAGCGACGGGGTTCGCGGGCATCCACAATCACTGTCTGGGGGTCAGCTTGAGCAGCCATCACGCCAGTCCGATCCACCACCCACTGCGAATGAGGATGGGGCTGGAAATTGCCCGGTCGAGGCGAGGGAACCTCAGGGGTTGTCGGATACCCGGCTTCGACATAGGCGCGATAGCCACCATCAAGCACCGCTGCGCGATCGTGTCCCAGCCAACGTAAGAGCCACCAGCAGCGAGCGGCATAGGCAAACCGCGAATCATCGTAGGCCACCACCAAGGTGTCTGGGGTAATCCCCATTTGATTGAGCCGTGCTGCCAACTTCTCTGGATCGGGTAGGGGATGACGCCCGCCACGCTCTTGCCGAGGGCTGGAGAGATCCTGCTCTAGGTCGAGATAGTAGGCTCTTGGAATGTGCCCCTGATCATACTCCCGTTGCCCGCGGGTGATGTCCATGAGGTCAAAGCGGCAATCCACAATCACCACTGTGGGATCGGCCAAATGCTCAGCCAACCAAGACGCCGTTACGGCATAGGGGGTCATAGCGGCCGTGGGTTTAGGCGCGCCATTTCACTTTGGGCAGAATGTGATTAACATCCACCCGGTCTTTGTACTTGATGGCAAAGTTCAGCAGGGAGTCGAGGAGCGAATCCGACAGGTAGTGGGGTTGCAGTCCCAAATCCAGCAGTTTGGTGTTTTTGGCGTTGAAGTAGTGCTCTTCTTTTTCAACACGGGGGTTTTCGAGGTGCTGGATTTCCACCTTGAGGCCGAGGGCTTTACCCGCTTCTTGGACTTTGTGGGCAAGGTCACCGACACTAAATTGTTCTGTGAATTGGTTGAGGACGCGGAATTCACCCGGTGCGGCGGGGTTGTTAACGGCCAATTCGATACAACGCACGGTATCGCGAATATCCAAGAAACCGCGAGTTTGCCCGCCCTTGCCATAGACCGTCAGGGGATGACCAATGGCAGCTTGAATACAGAAGCGATTGAGGGCGGTGCCAAAGATACCGTCGTAGTCAAGGCGGTTGATCAACAGTTCGTCCATGCCCGTTTCTTCGGTGAGCACGCCATAGACTACCCCTTGGTTCAAATCGGTGGCGCGCAGTCCCCAAATGCGGCAGGCAAAGTGAATGTTGTGGCTATCGTGAACTTTACTGAGGTGATAGAAGCTACCGGGCTGCTTGGGATAGGGCAATGTATCCTTGCGACCATTGTGCTCAATGGTGATGTAGCCCTCTTCAATATCAATGTTGGGGGTGCCGTATTCACCCATCGTGCCTAGTTTGACAAGGTGGCAGTCAGGGTTGTGGGTATGGATGGCGTACAGCAGGTTGAGGGTGCCGACAACATTATTGACTTGGGTAAAGACGGCGTGCTCCCGGTCAATCATGGAGTAGGGGGCGGAGCGTTGTTCGCCAAAGTGGACGATCGCCTCGGGCTGAAACTCCAGCATGGCGCGCTCAAGGAAGTGATAGTTACAAATATCGCCAATATAAAGGCCAATTTTCTTGCCAGTGAGATCCTGCCAGCGTTGCAGACGGTGCTGAATGGGGGCGATCGGGGTGAGGGTCTCGACACAGAGTTCGGCATCCCAGTGGCGCCGAATCAGGCTATCCAAAATCGCCACATCATGGCCACGATTTGAAAGGTAGAGGGCTGTCGCCCAGCCGCAATAACCATCACCGCCAATTACGAGGACTCTCATGCTAACCGTGCTGAAATCGATAATTACTCCGCCAGCCATTGAATGGCTTCCATACCACGTTACCAGTAATGGGGACATCGGTGATCCATTGGGTTAGAATTCGGGGGCGCGAGTTTGACTCTCAGAAAAGATATGTAATTTAATGGTTTGTCCCGCTAAGTCAATTTGCACAATATCGCCAGAAAGAAAATCCAAGGCTTCTAATAGGGCTTGTAATTGCGGTGTGCTGGCACCCGATTCTTGGTAGAGGCGATCGCTCAAATGGCTGAGGCGCTGCCACGTGGTATAAAGCCGAGCAATGGTGCTTTCCAGTTGGGCGGCCTGCTGCAGGAGATCGGCAACGGTTTGCAGTTGCTCAAGGCGCTGGGCTTCGATCAGGACTTGTTCCAGATCCACAGGGTGGGTCTTGAGGGCTTGAATTTGGGGAGCGGCCTCAAGATAGCGGCTGAGTTGGCGAGCCGTCGCCGTGATTTCCTTAACCGTTTCCACACTGGGATCGCTGGCCAGTTCTTGGGAGAGTTCCTGCTGCTGTTGGGGGGGGAGCTTTTCTAATTCTTTGACTAAGGGGGCAACGTAGCGGGGGGCAAGGGTGCGATCGCTGGCCTTTTGGCGCACCACTGGCGGTAGCAGATCAGAGTGCAGAGCCGTCCATTCCGCTTGGAGTTGGCGCACTTCACGGTGGGTAATGCGATCGCCCGCTGCTGCGGCTTGGGTAATCAGGGCTTGCACCTCAGGATCCGCTGCGGCGGTTTCCAAAAAGGCGCGTTTACTAAAGCGAGAAATGGCTTCGGGAGGCAGGGGACGTTCCTTGAGCAATTCATCGGCGCGATCGGCCAACTGAATCAAATCATCGGCACGGCGTTTACTGATTTCGTGTTCCTGGAGCCACTGCTGAAAGCCAATACCCCGCTCATCCCCTTGATGGCGATAGCGATCGCGCACCGCCCGTAGAATTTGCCCCCGCCAGATCTCTGTTTGTAGATCAAAGCGCTCACACACCTGCCACGCTTGGCGCACCTGTTGAAGAAATTCCTCCTCAGAGAGGGGAGTATCCGCAGCCGGAATGGGCAAAACAAAGTCAGGCGTTGGCTCCATTGGTCGGCGAAAACCACAGCTTCAGCAGTATAGCCTATCCCAAACAGTAGAGATAACCATCCCGTGCGGCAATATAGACCTTGCCGTCCCAAACAACAGGTGAAATTCGCTGTCATCGGGAACCCGCGTTTGGGCTTCACGCCATTAGCGGAGGGTCAAACTGGCTACCAAGCCTGCATTTCCCCAGAGGAGTAAGCGGTTGATTTGGCGACGTTTCACTGACAGACTCTGTCCCAAGAATTGACCACGCTCAAAACCCTAGTAGAAGAACATTTCACCGTGTACCCCATATGTTAGAAAGGGGCGTTGAATTGCTTAGGATTGAACTATCGCGTTGACGGGAACTCTGATGACCACAGTATTGGAGCCAGCGGTCACGTACCTCACTCCGGAAGCTTACTTAGCTCAAGAAGTGGTGGCAACGGAGCGCCATGAGTATCGCCAAGGAGAACTTTACACTATGCCCGGGGGCAGCGTTAATCATAATGAGTTGGTTCGTTCCTTAACTGTTCTGTTGAGTTTGGCACTCAAGGGACAGCCCTACCGCGTCTTTGTCACAGATCAACGCCTCTGGATTCCGGAAACGCAGTCGTACTACTATCCTGATGTCATGGTGACGCCGAAGCCGGTGCCCCTAGTGGCGGGACGCAACGATGTGGTGATGCAGCCGATTTTCATTGCTGAGGTTTTATCGCCTTCGACAGCGGATCGCGATCGCGGGACAAAATTTTTCGACTATCGTCAGATTCCAACCCTGCAAGAATATCTCCTGATTAGCCAAGATCGCCCCTGTGTTGAACAATATTTGCGGCAGGCTGAATATCAATGGCTGCTCACGATTTGGCAAGATATTACGCAGGAACTACTACTGCCCTCGTTACAGACTTCCTTAAAACTCAGTGATCTCTATGCAGACGTTGAGTTAGGTGAGTCCTAAAAAGAATTCCTTAATTGTCATGGCAAATTGTCATGGCGCGGCTTGTCAGTCAATATCTGAATAGTCCCAACCCCAACTAAGTCTTGCGCAAATGTCGATGTCCCCTATCACTGCTGATGCCTCCCCCAACTTTGGTCTCATCATTGTCGAGGGAGAGGATGTGGTGCGCCTTGGCCTTTGGACAGGAATTCAGCAGCAGTTGGGGATTGAGCCGCTGGTCTTTCACGATGGCCATGGTCTGATCACCTATCTGGAAAACACGCCCCTCGATCAAGAACGCACGCCTTGGATTGTTCTCTGTGATGCCCAACTCACAGTGAATGATGCCACTACCCCTTGGCTGTGGCAGTGGTTGAAGCAGCACTATCCTGCCCTGCGGATAATTCTCACTGTCCGACCCGCTGCCCTTGAGTTAGTTTCCCTTGCCCAACAGGCGGGTGTCGAAGGCATTTACCATCGCAATACGGCGCTGAGTGATCTCTTGGCGGCAATTCTGGCCATTGCCCAAGGGGAAATCGTTCACACCGTCACGCCCCCAAAACCCCCCTTGAGTGTGCTCTTTCCCAATCCGTGGGATCGTTGGCGGTATCAGGTTTTGCAGCAGGGATTGGGGGAAATGGATGCGTGGTTACAGGGTTTGGATCAGTACTTGGGGCGATCGCGCCTCTCTGCCCTCGAACGGCTGGTGTGTGAAGGTCGCCATCGGGAAATTCGTGCCGCCCGCTGGTTAGTCTCCCGTTTCTTGCCACAGCCAACTCAAGCCCCTCCTGCGCCAGTAGTGTCCCCCGTGCGTCCGCAGATTGAGATCATTTCCCAATTGGTGGATCGCTGCTTACAACGGATGCAGTCGGATCTCTTGAACCTAACGTCGCGGCCTTTGGAGTTAGAGGTGCTCACCCTACAACAGCGGCGGGAACTGCTCTATACCATCCTGCGGCAGTGGGATCTCCTCGTGCGCACTTTACAAGCAACACCACCCAGTATTGAATTTCTGCACCAGCGGGGTAGCTCCCTACTGCAAGACCTGTGGGAACAGAGCCTGCGGGAGTTTTTTCGTCCCTATCGTTTTGCCCTCGGCAGT
Source organism: Thermosynechococcus sp. HY213 (assembly GCF_031460975.1). Lineage (NCBI taxonomy): Bacteria > Bacillati > Cyanobacteriota > Cyanophyceae > Acaryochloridales > Thermosynechococcaceae > Thermosynechococcus > Thermosynechococcus sp. HY213. Next base: position 294,104 of record NZ_JAVKVB010000011.1, read on the forward strand.
GACGCCGACCTGATTGAGCAATTGCTCACAGAAAGAGAAACTGTGGCCAGCGTCTATCTGAAGCCAATCCCCTTTGTGGCGGAGATGCTGGCTCATTTACTGGTGCAACAGCCCCTCACCCTCCATCAGCAGACCTATCGCTACGGCACTGCTGCCGCCTTGGAGATCCTCGATGCCCTCCTCGATCACTGGTTGCTCACTGTCGCCAATGGCATTGTTTATCCGCTGCTGAATCGGTGTTGCTATAGTGCAGTGATTCAACAGACATTTTTTCAGCCGCAATACACCTCAACGCGGGAAATGGAACGCTTTCGCAACGCTCTCTCTTGGCATTACCGCTGGCGGCGCTGGGTCAAGGAACCCCAAGATATCTTTGAAAGTCGTTTGGTCTTACTGCGGCTCACGGAGCGAGGAATTCAGGAACTAGCGCTGACCGTCCCCCGTCAACAGGAACTGATGCAACTCGAGGGGATTCCCTACGCTCTAACCTTGGCGCTGGAGGCGCGTGATGCTTTAGCCCCCCCAGTACGGGCAGTGGTGGCTTGGGTCGGCAAGGGAGTGGTGTATCTGCTGACGCAGGTGATTGGTCGCGGTTTGGGGCTGATTGGCCGCGGCATTTTGCAGGGAATTGGTCAATCCGTTAGCAGTGGCTGGAGTCGTTCTGAAGCCCAAAAAACCTCATCCAAACCTTGAGCCGGCCTAATTCTTAAACGACTCCTAACCTTGAGATAACCTTAAGCCAACGAACACGGTGTTAGAATCTGGCTGGTAAGTAACTATCTCTGCCCCTTGGGGGATAGTTTCTATGAGATGTGCTAAAGCCTCTGTAAGAAAGCCTGATAGCTCAGCTTGCTGGCAGATGAATAACTTTAGCGAGCATCTCAGTAGGATCAATAATTGAAGGAGAATTCTGTCTTAGGGACTCGTTCTTTAGGACAAGTTCATTGAGGAGTGAAGGAGTAAGACGTTATGTCCCGCATTTTTCCGGGGTTGGTTTTGACCTCGCCTGTTTTATTGTTGGGTGTGCTGGCAGGTGCAGCGACAGCCGCTGATACCTCTTTGACCAACTTCAGTAGCACTCAGTTTCAAACCCCTACTGCTGGTACTGAATCCCTAACCACACTGCCCACCAGCACGACACTTGTTGCCCAAAATCGCCGCAGCAACCTCTCTGTGCCCTCAGTGGCTGAACTAGAAGCGGGGCGTGTCCCTACGACATCGAGCATGGGTCAAGTGACCTCCGTTAGCCAACTCTCGGATGTGCGCCCTACAGACTGGGCCTATCAAGCCTTAGCCTCCCTTGTCGAGAAATACGGCTGTATTGCCGGTTATCCCGATGGCACCTTCCGTGGCAATCGTGCCGCTACTCGTTATGAAATGGCAGCCGCTTTGAATGCCTGCCTCGATGTAATTAGCGATCGCTTTGCCACCAAGGAAGACCTTGAAACCCTGCGCCGCCTGATGCAGGAATTTGCCAATGAACTCGCCGTCATCAAAGGCCGCGTCACCAACCTTGAAGGCCGCGTTGCCAACCTCGAAGCCACTCAATTTGCCACCCTCACTAAGCTCAACGCTACGGTTATCTTCAACGTCTCCGATATATTGACGAACGAGCGGGCACTACGTCCTGGTCTAGGTGGTGTGCAACCCCCAATTGATGACAACACTGTTGTTAACAACCGCGTTCGTCTCAACCTCGATACCAGCTTCTATGGCAAGGATCGCCTACGGTTGCGCTTGCAAGCAGCTAATATTACTAGTTATGCCGGATTGATGGGCACCAATATGGGGCGCCTTGGCTATGATGGCAATAATAATAACCAATTTGAACTGCAAAAAGCCTTCTACAGCTTTCCAGTGACCCGTCGCGGTCAAATGATCCTAGATTTTGTGGGGGGTGAGTTCAACGACAATGTCAACAATTTCAACCCCTTCCTCCAATCCAGTGATACGGGTGCCCTCTCTCGCTTTGGGCGTTACCATCCCATCTACCGTGCAGGAAGTGCTGCCAATGCTGCGGGTGTGACCTTTAAGTACGACCTCATCCAAAATAAAGAACGGGGCACCGGCGTCACCCTCAATGTGGGCTACCTTGCACCCTTTGCCAACGACCCTGATCGAGTCGCGAACAATGGCCTCAATGGCTTCTTTGATGGTGCCTATGCTGCTTTGGCTCAGGTGGATGTGCGCCCCATTAAAAACCTCGCCTTGGGGGTGACCTACACCCACTCCTATGGCCTTGATCCCTTTGGGGGAACAGGTAGCTCTGGTTTCCGCTCAGCGGCAAACCCTTTGGGGGCTCCACCACCACCTAGTGTAGCTAACAACGTGCCTAACCAAGCAGCGGATGCGGTGGGCTTCCAGTTTACCTATCGCCCGATCAAGCAGTTGAATGTTGCGGGCTGGGCAGGGTATGCCAATGTTTATGGTGTTCGACCGAATGCTTTTGTGCCAAGTGGCCGCCGTGAGGCTGAAATTGTCAACTGGGCCATTACCTTTGCTTCCCCTGACCTCTGGCGGAAGGGAGATCTGCTGGGTCTTGTTTTTGGCCAGCCCCCGCAGCTCATTAGCATCACAAACGTCCCTCCTACTTTTGGCGATGGAAGTTACACGCGCTTCAACTCCTATCACTTAGAGGGCTTCTACCGCTTTGCCGTGAGTCGCAATATCTCGATTACCCCTGGGGTGATTGCCATCTTCAACCCCAACAGCAACTCAAACAACGACCCCATTGTTGTTGGCGCTGTGCGGACAACCTTTAGCTTCTAAATCCGCACTGACCTGTTTCCCCCTCCCTGTGAGGGGGATTTTTTTATGTGGGAACGATAGAATAGGGGCGAGGCGTTGTCAATGGATTTGTGGGGTGAAATACTGGGCAATTCTCGGCGTCGGTGTTGCACTATTGGGAATGCCGTCAGCACTGGGGGGCACCAGTACGCTCAAGGATGCTCCCAAGGCCTTGGTCGATGAGGCGTGGCAAATTATCTACAGAAGCTATCTGGATCGCAGTTTCAATCGTCTGGATTGGCAGGCCATTCGTCAGGAGTTGCTCTCCCAACCCTATGGCGATCGCGAGGCCGCCTATCGGGTGATTCAACAAACCCTTGTCCGCCTCAATGATCCCTATACCCGCTTTCTGCCGCCCCAAGCGTACCGCCAACTGCTCCTGCAAACCCAAGGCCAGCAGGTGGATGTGGGTCTCACCCTCGTGGAGTCGGGGGAACTCTTTCGCATTCAGGCAATCCAAGCGGGGTCAGTGGCTGCCAAGGCGAATTTGAAAGTGGGAGATGAAATTCTGGCCATTAACGGTCGGGGGAGCGATCGCCTGACCTTGGAGCGAGCCAATCTGGCGTTGCGAGGGCCAGCGGGGAGTAAATTGCGCCTACTGGTGCGCCGTGAGGGCAAACCCCAACCCTTTAGTGTCGAACTCACCCGCGCCGGTGAAATTCCGCGTACAGTGAATTTTCAGGTTCTGAATCATCCTCGGGTGGGCTACATCCGCCTCAGTGGTTTTAATAGCCGCTCCCAACAAGAGATGCAAGCGGCGATCCAAATCCTGCAACGGGAGAAAGTTCAAGGCTTCATTCTGGATTTGCGCCACAATCCGGGGGGACTCCTAGAAGCCGGCATTGAAATTAGCCGCCAATGGCTCGATTCTGGGGTGATTGTGCGCATTCAGCAAAACCAGCGAGAAGAGACGATTCGTGCCCGCCAACGCGCCTTGAGTCAGTTGCCCCTCGTGGTCTTGGTAAATCAGGCCTCCGCCAGTGCCAGTGAAATTTTAGCCGCTGCTTTGCAGGATCAGGGGCGCGCAACCGTGGTGGGGACACCAACTTTTGGCAAGGTGCGGGTTCAAGCAGTTCATGAACTGGGGGATGGCTCTGCCCTCGTGGTAACAGTAGCTCGTTATCTGACGCCAAAGGGGCGCGATATTGCCGCAGGGGGGATCACCCCCGATGTACTGGTGACGGTCGATCCCAGTAGTGATCTGGAATTGCGGCTCAATCCCAACTTGGTGGCACGACCCACGGATCCAATGGTGGCCAAGGCCTTAGAATTATTGAGCACTAAAATCAGTAACGCCCGTCATGTCCAGTGAGGCTCTTGTTGTCCCTTCTGCTCCAGCGATCGCGCCCGCGCCCCATCCCCTGCGGTTAGGCGTTTTAGCTTCTGGCAATGGCTCCAACTTTGCTGCTCTCGCCGAAGCGATCGCCCAAGGGGAATTGGCTGCCCAAATTCAAGTTCTGATCTACAACAATCCCGATGCCTTGGTGGCAGAGCGCGCCAAACAGTGGCAGATTCCCAGTGTGCTGCTCAACCATCGCCACTACCCCAGCCGTGAAAGTCTGGATGCGGCCATTGTCGAAACCCTCAAAGCCTATGGGGTCGAGTGGGTAGTGATGGCGGGCTGGATGCGGATTGTGACGCCTGTTCTCCTCAGTGCCTACCCCCAGCGGGTAATTAACCTGCATCCCAGTTTGCTCCCCAGTTTTCGGGGATTGCATGCCGTTGAGCAGGCCTTGGCAGCAGGTGTGAAAATTACTGGGTGTACCGTCCATCTGGTGGAAGAGGAAGTGGATAGTGGCCCAATTTTAGTCCAAGCAGCAGTGCCCGTTCTCCCCGATGATACGCCCGCCACCCTCCACGCCCGCATTCAAGTCCAAGAACACCGCATTCTCAAGCAGGCGATCGCCGACATTGCCGCGCGGCAATCACAAGCTTCCTGCTGATCCTTAGCCAATAGTAAGGATCTCTCAGGGCGAGGGTCCACCCGCTTTTCTGATTGGCTTGGGAATTGCGTCAGCATCCTTTTCTCAGTGGGGAGCATTGATTCGGATTAGGATTGGGGATGTATCCGTGAGCAATTGTTAATCCAGTCATGACGCAGGCATACACCCCTGAAGATGTTTGGCGGTTATTGGGGGAACTATTAGAGGCTCAGAAGGAAACCGAACGCCGCTTTCAAGAAACAGAGCGCCGCTTCCAAGAAACGGATCGGCGATTTCAAGAGACTGACCGACGGTTCCAAGAAACGGAACGCTTGCTGCGCGAAGAAGCGCGCCAACTCAACCAGCAACTGGGGAAACTGGGCAATCGCCTTGGGGAATTTGTGGAATGGCAGGTGCGCCCCGCCGTGCTGCGCTTATTTCAGAGTTGGGGAATTGCCGTCTCTCAACTTTACAGCGATGTCATTCTCCAAGATGGCAATGAGAGTTTAGAAATTGATCTGCTAGTCGTCAATACTGATGAAGCCGTCCTCGTCGAGGTGAAAACGAAACTGAGCCAAGGGGATGTGGATGAGCACTTAGAGCGGATCGCGAAATTTCGTCGTTTGGCACACCAGTATCGGGACACCCAGCTCTTGGGCGCCGTAGCAGGAATGATCGTACCCCCTGAAGTAGCTCGCTATGCCTATCGGCAAGGTTTGTTTGTGTTGGCGCAATCAGGAGATGGGGTGGCGATTCTCAACGATGCGCAGTTTCAGCCCCGTACATGGTAGGTGACTCTAATCGCTCTAATTCAATTCTCAAGCGTCCTAAGGATGATTCTGGAGCCAGTGTTTGAGGGCAGCAACAAAGCGATCGCACTCCTGCGGCAGCGTAAAGTAATGCACACAGGCTCGCACCGAGGCAGGATAGAGCAATTCCCGCACCAAGATATTCTCTGCCTCAAGGTCTTGCACCAATTGGCGATGCTGACCATTAGCTAACTGAAAGGCCACCAAGCCCGACGGCGGCGGCACGAGACTCAAGCAGGTCAAACCCACCATGCCCTGTAACTGTTGCCAAAGATAATGACTCAGCTCACAAATGCGCTCATATCGCGCTTGGGCAGTCCCCCATTGATCATGCACCCGCAGGGCAGTGGTTAACCCCGGTACCAAGGAAAAGGCGGTTGTGGCCACTTCAAAGCGACTGGCATCCTCCTTCCAGCCGGCGGGTTGGGCATCACGGGTTTGGTGAATGCCGCGCCAGCCAATAAAGGTGGGTTCCAATGTGGCCAAGCGATCGCGCCGAATGTACAGCCCGCCAAGACCCGCAGGGCCACAGCACCACTTGTGTCCTGTAAAGGCATAGTAGTCCACCCCCAAGGCGGGTAAATTGAGGGGCACCATACCCACACTTTGGGCACCATCCGCCAAGACTTGGATGCCGCGACGGTGGCAAAGGTCAACAATTTTCTCCAACGGCAAAAGTTTCCCGGTATTCCACAGCAAATGACTGAGGATGACCAAGCGTGTGCGGGGATGAAGTTGGGTTTCAATGGCGGCCACCTCATCGTCACACCAAGGCCAAAAGGCCACTCGATCCACCACCACCCCCAACCGCCGCGCCAATTGTTCGGTAATCGCCACTACCCCCGGATGCTCACAGTTAGAAATCAGCAGGCGATCGCCCGCTTGCCAGTTGATCCCCCAGAGAACGATATTGCAGCCAGTGGTTACAGAATCTGTGAGGGCAATGGTCTCGGCGCTCGTCCCCAAAAGCTGTGCCAGTTCTTGCCGCAGGGTTTGCAGTTGTTGGCTCAGCCACGGAAAGACGCGATTGGCAAAGGGGCCTTCCTCTTGAATGTGGCGATCGCTCTGGATGATGGCCTGCCATGTGTCTTGGTGCAGCGGCCCTTGTCCCCCATAGTTGAGGTAGATCTTATTCAGTAGGGCGGGGTAGGTGTCGTGGTAGGTGCGCAGTGTCTCTAGGTTCATCGATAGTGATTGCAGAGCGATAGATAGATGCTACCGCAAAGGATTTAAGATAAAGATCTGTAGCAAGTCCCCTTTTCATTCCCCCACTCAAGGGGCGGCACTTGCAAGCACGGCTCGGTAAATTAATCCTGTCAATTAAGTCATGACAAAGGCATACACTCCTGACGATGTTTGGCGATTACTAGGGGAGCTGTTAGAAGCTCAAAAGGAAACCGAACGCCATTTCCAAGAAACAGAGCGCCGCTTCCAAGAAACAGAGCGCCGCTTTCAAGAAACAGAGCGCCGCTTTCAAGAAACAGAGCGCCGCTTCCAAGAAACGGATCGGCGATTTCAAGAGACAGATCGGCGATTTCAGGAGACGGATCGGCGATTTCAGGAGACAGATCGGCGATTTCAAGAGACGGATCGGCGATTTCAAGAAACGGAACGCTTGTTGCGGGAAGAAGCGCGCCAACTCAATCAGCAACTGGGGAAACTGGGGAATCGCCTTGGGGAATTTGTGGAATGGCAGGTGCGCCCCGCCGTGCTGCGCCTATTTCAGAGTCGCGGCATTGCCGTCTCTCAGCTTTACAGCGATGTCATTCTCCAAGATGGCAATGAGAGTTTAGAAATTGATCTGCTAGTCGTCAACACCAATCAAGCGGTTCTCGTCGAGGTGAAAACCAAACTGAGCCAAGGGGATGTGGATGAGCATTTAGAGCGGATCGCGAAATTTCGTCGTTTGGCACACCAGTATCGAGACACCCAGCTCTTGGGAGCGGTGGCAGGGATGATCGTGCCCCCTGAGGTGGCTCGCTACGCCTATCGGCAGGGCTTGTTTGTGTTGGCGCAGTCGGGAGATGGGGTGGCGATTCTCAATGATGCGCAGTTTCAGCCCCGCACATGGTAGCCCGTGCCCAAGAATTTGAGCAGACAACTTTTGAGCCTCCGTTATAGCTGCGGATCAGCGGGTGCCAGTGTTGCTTTTGCGGCTTGAGAACGGGCATCGAGCCATTGTTGCAAAATGAGGGCAGCAGCAATTTGATCCACTAAGTCCTTGTGGTGACGGGGCGATCGCCGCCGCTGTTTGAGAATCTCTTCCGCCTGAAATGAGGTGAGTCGCTCATCCATATATTCCACGGGCAAGTTCAAGGCCGCGCCAATTTTTTCCGCTAGATGTTGCACTTGCCGAGCTTGGGAACCCAGTTGACCATCGAGGGTGTAGGGCAAGCCCACAATTAGCTTCTCTACCCCTCGCTCTTGGCAAATCTGGCGAAGCTGCGCCACATCACTGGCAAAATTCCGCCGCTGGATAGTTGTAATGCCTGTGGCCAACTGCCCCAAGCGATCGCACCCTGCCACACCAATGCGCTTGCGCCCCAGATCCAAACCTAGAACGGAAATCATCCTTGAGTGAATAAGAACAGTTCTCCTACAATTGAATCCATTCCCGATTTTTTCTTGCCCTCCAACGATCATACCCCGCTGTACCCACCCATGACTGACGCGACCCCCGACTACAAAGACACCGTCAACCTGCCGCAAACCACCTTTGAAATGCGGGCAAATGCAGCCACACGGGAACCCCAGTTGCAAGCCTTTTGGGCAGAGCACAAAATTTATGAAACCCTGCAGCAAACCAATCCGGGTGAGGTCTTTATTCTCCACGATGGCCCCCCCTACGCCAATGGCGCTCTCCACATTGGCCATGCCCTGAATAAAATCCTCAAGGACATCATCAATAAGTATCAACTGCTGCGGGGACGCAAGGTTCACTACCGCCCCGGTTGGGACTGCCACGGCCTGCCCATTGAACTCAAGGTACTGCAAAACCTGAAACCCGAACAGCGTGCGCAGCTAACCCCCCTGACCCTCCGCCAACAGGCCAAGGCCTTTGCCCTCAAAACCGTGGCCGAGCAAAAGCAGAGTTTTCAACGCTATGGGGTTTGGGGCGACTGGGAGCACCCCTATTTGACCCTCACTCCCGACTATGAAGCGGCACAAATCGGTGTCTTTGGCGAAATGGTGCTGCGGGGCTACATCTATCGCGGTCTCAAGCCCGTCCACTGGAGTCCTAGTTCTAAAACCGCCCTCGCCGAAGCCGAACTAGAATATCCCGAAGGCCACACCTCCCGCAGTCTCTATGCCGCCTTTGAAGTGATCGAACTGCCGCAAGGGCTAGCCAAATCGTGGTACAAAGCCCTCGGCCAATTAGGCGTTGCCATTTGGACGACAACCCCTTGGACCATTCCGGCCAACTTGGCGGTGAGTGTCAATCCGGATCTCCCCTATGCCCTTGTTGAAGTCAAACCCAGTGCCCGCTACAAATATTTGATCGTAGCCAAGGATCTGGTGGAGCGCCTTAGCCAAACCCTTGCTTGTACCCTCAAGGTGGTGGCCACCGCCAAAGGCGCTGACTTGGAAAATGGGCGCTATCGCCATCCCCTCTTTGAGCGCGAGAGCAAAATTGTCATTGGCGGCGATTATGTCACGACTGAATCGGGGACGGGTCTGGTTCACACGGCCCCTGGCCATGGCTTAGAGGACTATGCGGTGGGTCAGCGCTATGGCTTGCCAATCCTGTCGCCCGTGGATGAAAATGGCTGCTTTACAGCAGAAGCGGGACAATTTGCCGGTCTCAATGTCCTCAAGGAAGGGAATGAGGCGGTGATTGCGGCACTGCAAGCGTGTGGCGCCCTCCTCAAGGAAGAACCCTATGTCCACAAGTACCCCTACGACTGGCGCACGAAAAAACCAACCATCTTCCGCGCCACGGAGCAGTGGTTTGCTTCCGTTGAAGGCTTTCGCGATGCCGCCCTCAGGGCGATCGCCGAGGTGAAGTGGATTCCTGCCCAAGGGGAAAACCGCATTACGGCAATGGTGGCGGAGCGTTCCGATTGGTGTATTTCGCGGCAGCGCAGTTGGGGCGTGCCCATTCCCGTCTTTTATGACAAAGCCACGGGGGAACCCCTGCTGACGGCAGAAACCATTGCCCATGTGCAAGCCATTATTCGCGATCGCGGGTCTGATGCTTGGTGGGAACTCTCCGTTGCGGAATTGCTGCCTGAATCCCTACGAGATCAAGCCGATCGCTACGAAAAGGGCACCGATACGATGGATGTCTGGTTTGATTCTGGCTCTTCTTGGGCGGCGGTTCTCGGCGATCAACAGGCGGATCTCTACCTCGAAGGCTCTGACCAACACCGCGGCTGGTTTCAATCCTCATTGTTAACACGGGTTGCCGTTAAAGGCCAAGCCCCCTACAAAGCAGTCCTCACCCACGGCTTTGTCCTCGATGAGCAGGGACGGAAAATGAGCAAGTCCCTCGGCAATGTCACGGATCCCCGCGAAGTGATTGAGGGGGGCAAAAACCAAAAGCAAGACCCTGCCTATGGTGCCGATGTATTGCGCCTGTGGGTGTCCTCCGTGGACTATGCCAATGATGTCCCCATTGGTAAAAATATCCTCAAGCAGTTGGCGGATGTCTATCGCAAGATTCGCAATACGGCTCGCTTTCTTTTGGGGAATCTTCACGACTTTGACCCCGATCAAGATGCCATTCCCTATGCCCAACTGCCCGCCTTGGATCGCTATATGCTACATCGGCTGCATGAAGTCTTCAGCGAAGTAACGGCGGCCTTTGATAGCTTTCAGTTCTATCGCTTTTTCCAAACGATTCAAAATCTTTGTGTTGTTGATCTGTCGAACTTTTATCTCGATATTGCCAAGGATCGGTTGTACATCAGTGCTGCCGCGAGCGATCGCCGGCGCAGTTGTCAAACGGTTCTGGCCGTTGCCGTTCAAAACCTCGCCCGTGCTATTGCCCCAGTGCTTCCCCATTTAGCCGAAGATATTTGGCAGCATTTGCCCTTCAAAACCCCCTATCTTTCGGTTTTTCAAAGCGGCTGGGTACAGCTTCCTGCCCAGTGGCAGGATCAGGAGCTAGCCAGTGAGTGGCAACGCCTGCGGCAACTACGCCTAGAGGTGAATAAGGTGCTCGAACAGGCCCGTGCCGAAAAGCTCATTGGCTCCTCTTTGGAAGCCAAAGTGTGGCTCTATGTTGCCGATCCACAGTGGCGCGATCGCCTTCAGGACATGAATCCCAGCGATGCCCTCAGTGGCAATGGGGTGGATGAACTGCGCTATCTCTTTTTGGTTTCCCAAGTGGCGATCATGGCACAACCCCATGCCGTTGACGTGCCCTATGTCCTAGAAGAGGAAGGGCTGTGGATTGGCGTCGATCATGCCAAGGGTGAGAAATGCGTCCGCTGCTGGAATTATGCTGAAAGTGTGGGACAATCGGCCTTGCATCCCCAGTTGTGCGATCGCTGTCAAGCCGCCCTAGAAGGGATGTTTTAGATCATTGAGCGAAAGCATGCTAGAGATTGATCGTATCTACCAAGCTGATGCTTTTACCCTCTTGCCCCAGATTGAAAGTGCGAGCATTGATCTCATTATTTGCGACGGCCCCTACGGTGTAACCACCAATCCATGGGATCGCATCTCTAACATCCAAGAGTTTAACCTCAAACTCATCACTATCTTTGCTGAAAAATTGAAAGAGGGAGGAGCACTCTACCTTTTTGGTAAACCTGATTGTATTGACTTTATTGACTACCGTCCATTTCTTAACTTACAGGCAAAAATTGTCTGGTATCAGCCCAGTCGCCTAGCCCAAGGACGGATCAACTACACAAATAACTATGATCTTATTTGTTACTTTATTAAAGGCCAGCGTCCCAAAACCTTTAACTTAGATGCTATTCGGGTACCACAGCTAGTAGAGCTAGAGCACCGTCGTCGTTGTGAGCGGGTACCATCAGTGATTAATGGTAAGTATGGCAAAACTAAATTCAATGAAGAAGGTAAAAACCCAGGAGATGTCTGGGGAGATATTAAACAGCTCACGTATAAATCAAAAAAACTAGTAGCTCGCGAAGCACTCAATACCATTCAAAAGCCAGAGCAGCTGATTGAACGCTTAGTCAAGGCAAGCTCTAATAAGGGTGACTTAGTGCTTGATCCATTTGCCGGTGTCGGTACAGCCCCTGTAGTTTGTAAACGCTTGGGAAGGCATTTCATTGCTATTGAGCAAGATCAAAAGTTTGTCCAAGCAGCAAACGAGAGATTACGTGAGGCAGAGTATGAAATCGCGGGGAGGCTTTTTGATTGGTGAAACAGCAAGTTTATCGTCAAATTGTTGCTCTGATCCGTCAAGCCTCTCAACTTGCTCAAACAATTGGTATTCGCAACCTACTGCAGCCGGGGTTAGTTAAGGAAATGATTATTGCTGACCTGCTAGGTCACGAACTATAGCCATTTCGAAAGGAGATGAGATATTTTCAAGAGGGATAGGCTATACTCAAAGCGTCATGAATGTTACTCAAGAATATGAGCTATAGCTTGGACTGACGAGAGCGGGTTGTCTCCTACATCAAGCAAGGTGGCAAAATCAGTGAAGCCACTCAAATTTTTCAGGTGAGCCGCGCCACTATCCATCGCTGGCTGAAGCGAGAGGACTTAGCCCCCACAGTTGTCCCCCGTCGTCCTTGGAAGCTGGATTGGGCGGCCTTAGCAGCCGATGTTGCTGCCCATCCCGATGACCGTTTAATCGACCGTGCCCAGCGATTTGGCGTCCAAACTGTGATCTGCGGGGCGCGAACCTAATGGATGCCAATTTGTTTAAGGCGAATTTAGCAGGTGCCAATTTGGAGGGCGCTTATCTGGCGGGTGCGAATCTCTTTGGCGCCAATTTGGAAAGGGCAAACTTGAACCGTGCCAGTCTCTATCTAGCGATTTTGGTCAATGCCAATTTGGCAGGGGCACAACTGGTGGGAACACGCCTCACCCTTAGCAACCTTGTCAATGCCAACCTTAGCGGTGCCAATTTGGAGAATGCGGTCATGAAGGGGGCAAACATGATTGATGTGAATTTGACGGCTGCAAACCTGAAGGGGGCAGATCTCGATCGCGCAAATTTGAGTGGGGCTAATTTAAGCCAAACGATCTTCGATCGCCCCCCAGCCCCTAGGAAGTAACCTGTGCCTGTTTCAATGCTGCCGCAAGTCGCGGTTGATCCCAGCCCCGTTGGTGGAGAATTTGCCACGTGGCCATTAAATCAGGACCGTGGACAGCACCCGTGAGGGCAGCGCGCAGCGATCGCATTGTTGCTCCCTTTTTCACCCCTGCGGCTTTGCTGGCCTGTTGAATCAGGTGTTGTCCCATCTCCACCGTCAGCTTTGGCTCTGTCGGCAAGTGTGCTAGTAGGTACGCCAAAATCGTCGCACTCTGGGGTTGACTCAGTTGAGCCATTGCTTCAGCATCAAGGGTGATGGTGGGTACAAAGAAAACTGCCCCTTGATCAATGGCCTCCTTGAGGGTGTTGAGACCCGGTTGAAGGAGTTGGGCAAGGTCAAGCAACCAAGGGCGATCGCCCCCCTCATCAAAGGCATAGCCTGCCCCCTGCCATAAGGGAATCAGTTCCGCCAAAAGTTCTGCTGGCTCTAGTTGCTGAATGTACTGACGATTGAGCCAATTGAGCTTATCCCAATCAAAGCGGGCACCTGCCTTGTTAATTCGTTCAAAACTAAAGTGCTTCGCCGCCAGATCAAGGGTAAAGAGTTCCCCTATCCCTTCAGGGGGCGACCAACCCAAGAGTGTCATGTAGTTGGCCAAGGCGGGGGCTAAATACCCCATGGCTCGGAAGTCAGAAATGGAGGTCACCCCATCTCGTTTCGAGAGTTTTTGCCCCGCTGAGTTGAGAATCAAGGGAGTATGGGCAAAGTTGGGGGGAGTGGCGCCAAGGGCTTCATAGAGCAAAATTTGTTTGGGTGTGTTGCCAATGTGGTCTTCACCGCGAATGACATCGGTAATGCCCATGGCAATGTCATCGACGACCACCACCAAGTTGTAGAGGGGGTAGCCAATTTCGCCGCGGGGGGCAGCTCGCGCAATCACCATATCGCCCCCCAGATCAGCCCCCTGCCAACTCACTCGACCGCGCACCAGATCCTGCCATTCAATCTGGCGATCGTCCTCAATTTTGAAGCGAATGACGGGGGTGCGTCCTGCGGCATCAAAGGCGGCTTGCTCCTCTGGGGTCAAATGGCGGTGACGGTTGTCGTAGCGCGGGGCTTGTCCCTTGGCTTTTTGTGCGGCTCGCAGGGCATCGAGTTCTTCGGGGGTGCAGTAGCAGTAGTAGGCAAGTCCCTTGTCCAAGAGGGTTTGAATCGCTTGGCGGTACAGATCAAGGCGATCGCTCTGGAAATAGGGGCCTTCATCCCACGTCAGCCCCAGCCATTGCAAGCCCTCAAGGATATTCTCGGTATATTCAGGTCGAGACCGCTCGCGATCGGTATCCTCAATCCGCAGAATGAATTTCCCTCCCCGATGGCGGGCGTAAAGCCAGTTGAACACAGCGGTACGGGCAGTCCCAATGTGCAGATTTCCTGTCGGACTCGGTGCTAAACGAACACGAACTGTCACTGCTGACCTCGAATACAAAAATTGCCCTTTCGATCCTACCCCATTGGCTGAAAAGCTTCTAGGCAAGGGTATAGGGACGATTCAGCCGCTCCAACTGCTGCACCATCAGGCTGAGGAACAGTCCCACATCGGTGACCACGCCCACGGATTCCACAGAACCCCGATCCGCTAGTTTAGTGACGACCGCTGGGTTAATATCCACACAGACGAGCTTCACCCCGGCGGGGGTCATATTGCCGACACCAATGGAGTGCAGCATTGACGAGAGCATCAAAATCATGTTTGCGCCCTGAATCAGGCGGGCATACTCCCGCTGCGCCTCAATTAAATCCATGAGGGTATCGGGCAGTGGGCCATCATCACGGATTGACCCCGCTAGGACAAAGGGCACATTATTCTTCACACACTCATACATCACGCCACTGGTGAGGATGCCCTGAGCCACGGCGTTGGCAATGCTGCCACAGCGACGAATGGTATTGATCACTTTCAGGTGGTGACGGTGACCGCCCCGCACAGGAACGCCCCGCTGCATATCCACCCCCAAGGAGGTGCCCATGATGGCTTGCTCCATATCGTGCACCGCGATCGCGTTACCGCCGAGGAGTCCTTGGACATAGCCTTCACGGATCAGCTTGGCTAAATGCTCACCACCGCCGGTGTGGATAACCACTGGGCCGGCCACCACAATCACTTTGCCCCCCTGATCGCGGATGCGCCGCAGTTCCCAAGCAATTTGTTCCACCACCAGTTCGACGCGGCGTTCACTGGAGACCCCTGATCCCATGAAGGTGAACTCTTGGGTGCTGCGCTGGCTTTCCGTTTTCCGAATCGTGCGGATGCCTTCGACGCCCACGACCACGCGATCGCCCACCTCTAAATCCCGCAGAATGCGACACTCCGCCACCGTGCCTTCCGGGGTTGAGCGCACCACAATCGCCCCATCCATGCGTTGGTTTTGAACCCGAACCCACTCGCCGGCAACTCGTACCTCTGTGGGATAAATCGTGGTTACATAGAAGTCATCCGGGGCAACCCCCGCTTGGGTGACGGTTTCGAGGGTCGCATCACACACCTCTGAGGGCGGTAAAATCGCACCGAGGGTGATCAACTGCGCCATGATCGCATCCATGACCTCGGCATCGGGCGCCATGACCCGAATATCCGCTTGGGAGGGACTTTGCCGTTGTTCGCCAAGATTAAATTGCAGGACTTGGAAACTGCCGCCACTTTCCACAATTGTGTCTAGGACACGGTTCACAAGGCCAGAGTCGAGGAGGTGTCCCTCCAGATGAATGACCCGACTGGGAATTGTCGCCGTGGCATGGAGTTCTTCGCGCACGGGTTCGGTCACCCGCAAGGTCAAGCATTTAGCTGCACCCCCCGCTTTGAGAAATTCTGTCAGGGGCGTTTCCACCACCTCAAAGCCCACTTGGGCAAGGGCAGACTTCAATTCTTGGCTGGCACAGTTGAGAATCACCGTGCGATCGATATTGACGGCATTGCAAGCAAAGTTGACTGCATCAGCCTCTTTAACGGCAATTCGTTTATCCGCTGGTACCCGCAGTTCAATCAGGCGGTTGGAGTAGGCATCAAAGGCGGGAGGATAGTAAAGTAAGTAGCCATCCGTGAGCGGACAAAAACATGTGTCAAGGTGGTAGAAACGCTCATCCATGAGCCGCAGGGAGAGGACTTCAATATCCAGCCACTTCGCCAAATAGGCATGGGAATCCAATTCTGAACGGAAGCCATACCCTGCCCACAGCCAGCGACCCTCACGATCCAAGAGGGCATCTCCGGCTCCCTCAAAGGGCAGTTGCTTCGGTAGCTCAAAAACTTGATACCCCTGAGATTCAAACCACGCTTTGAAATAGGGTTCTTCCCCTTGACGTTCTGGATGATAAAAGCGACTGAGCACCACGCGATCGCCGAGCACCAAGCCCGCATTCGCCGTAAACACCATATCCGGCCAGCCCGGCTGCGGCTCAATCAGGTCAACCGTGGCTCGAGCATGGATAATTTCGTAGAGTTTTTGCCACTGCTCCTGTGCCCGATCGCGGGAGGACTTGTGGATATTTCCCTCCATCCAAGGATTGATCACATAGTCCACCTCATAATGGGTGGGAGGGCACATGAGGAATCGCAGGGTTGAACTCATAGGGGTTGTTTAGAAATCGTTGCAATTTGTGAAAATAGTTAGGTGTGGGCTACACGGCACCCATGACAAACTTTTATTCTATAGGCAGTGGGGATCTTGACGATTGGTTTTGTCATCAAACCTTGACATTACACCCATTGTCCTGTGTCTTTAAGCGCAACTCCATTTGCAAAGAGCAGGGGAAATCTGCGCTAAAATTATAATTTGTGCGATCGCGCACAGCCAACTGACACTACACTGACACCATTTGCGAAGGGGAATGACCTTGACTGACGTGACTGACATCATTTCCATGACGACTGAACCCCGTGCCAATAGCCAACTCCTCGCCACGATTGAGGTTTCGGGGGCACACTCTCAACAGGTCTATAACCAAGTGGTCAATGATCTCCTTCGCCATACACAGGTACCCGGATTTCGCAAGGGCAAAGCCCCCCGGCAGCTTGTCTTGCAGCAAATTGGCAAAGAGCGGCTGCGCTATGTGGCCATAGAAAAACTGATTGAGGATACCGTCAAAGCCGCCGTCGAAAAGAACAACATCCCCTATCTAGGCAACCTCGAACTCCAAGGGGATATTACAGAGCTACTGAACCAATTTCAGCCGGGCGACAACTTTTCTTTCAGCGTCACGTTTGATGTCGAACCAGAAGTGACAGTCACAGCCTATAAAGGGCTAACCATTGAGTACACTCCCGTCACCTACAATCCCGAAACTGTCGAGAAGCTCTTGCAGCGGCACCAACGGGAGCACGCCACCCTCATTCCTGTCGAAGACCGACCCGCTCAGTGGGGCGATGATGTCACCCTAAAACTGGTGACCAAAGATGAAAATGGCGAGGTGGTGAAGGAACTCTCAGCAGATGAACTGCCCCTGTCCCTCGATGAAGAGCAACCCTTTTTGATTAAAGAAATTCCTGCTGCTGTTGTCGGCATGAGTGTCGGTGAAGCCAAAACGGTGACGGTGTCTGTTGCCGAGGAAGTCAAGGAAGGGAAAGCAGACATCCCCAAACAATTGACTGCTGAGATTGAACTTTTAGGGATTAAAGCACCGGAACTGCCCCCCCTAGACGATGCCTTTGCCGCTGAGCACAGTGAATTCAGTACGATGGCAGAATTGCGGGCCTATCTAGAACAAAACCATCAGGAGCGAGCTGAAAATCAAGACAAGAAAGCGAGAGAAGCTGCCCTCATTGATACCCTCATTGCCCAAAATCCAGTTGAATTGCCAAAAACCCTGATCCGCAAAGAGGCAGATGTGAAGGTGCGGACGACGCTGATGCAAATTCAGTCCCAAGGCGTTGATCTCAACAAGATCATGACCGAGGAACTCTACGAAAAAATGCGTCAAGAGGCAGAGCCGGGGGCAGCGAAGGAGGTACACTCCCGTTTATTGTTGAGGGCGATCGCTCGTCAAGAGGGCATTGAACCTAGTCCCGACGCAGTGGAGGAACGGCTGAACCGCTACAAAGAGGTGTTGGGCAACCAAACAGCCAAGGATCTAGAACGACTCCGCGAATTTGCCCACGATGAAGTGCAGCAGGAGGAAGCCCTCAACTGGCTCCTAGAGCAAAATACATTTCAGCCAGTGCAGTCCGACACAGCCACTGAGCAGCCCACAGCGACTGCTGAAGCGCCCAAAGATACCCAGACGGAGGCCGTTGCTGAAAAGCCATCTAAGCCGCAAAAACGCTCTGGGAAAAAAGCAAGTTCTGCCCCAGCCCAAGAATAGTTCGGCATAATGAAAGTGATGATCCCTACGGGGACAAACCGCTAGTTACAATTAATTACAAACGAACCGTCATTCTAGGCAACTATGCTGCAATCGCGTTACGACCATCCCCTCAGTGCCATTCTGCGCTCTCCAGCGCTCAACCTGCCGCCTACCCATGCCAATATTGTGCCGATGGTGGTTGAGCAGTCGGGGCGGGGTGAACGAGCCTTTGATATCTACTCGCGACTCCTGCGGGAGCGGATCATCTTCCTAGGGGGGGGTGCGGGCGATCGCCGCGGCATTGATGATGCGGTTGCTGACTCCATCGTGGCACAGCTTCTATTCCTTGATGCCGAGGATCCGGAAAAAGACATTTACCTGTACATCAACTCACCGGGTGGCTCGGTTACAGCCGGCATGGCCATCTACGACACCATGAAGCACATTCGCCCCGATGTGTGTACCCTCTGCTTTGGCTTGGCGGCGAGTATGGGTGCCTTCTTACTGTCTGGCGGTACCCCCGGCAAACGGATGGCGCTGCCCCATGCGCGGATCATGATTCACCAGCCCCTCGGAGGTGCCCAGGGTCAGGCAGTGGATATTGAAATCCAAGCGCGGGAAATTCTTTACCACAAGCGCAAGCTCAATGAACTCTTGTCACAGCACACGGGGCAACCCATCGAGCGCATTGAAGCTGATACGGAGCGGGATTTCTTTATGTCCGCTGAAGAGGCCAAGGCCTACGGTCTGATTGATCAGGTGGTGACGCGGCAGACCCTCCCTAGCCACTAAGTACACCCTACGTGCAACCCTAGAGGTTCCCTATGGCCAAATATGATACCCACCTCAAGTGCTCCTTTTGTGGTAAGTCACAGGAACAGGTGCGTAAACTCATCGCCGGCCCTGGGGTCTATATCTGTGATGAATGCGTAGAACTGTGTAATGAAATCCTCGATGAGGAATTGGCCACCGTTCCCAATGCGGCGGCTCCCCGTCGAGAGGCTACACCGTCGCGATCGCCCCGCAGCACACCCCGCAGTCGGCCCCTCAGCCAAGTGCCCAAGCCTCGGCAAATCAAGGAATTTCTTGATAAGCACGTGGTCGGCCAGCATGAAGCTAAGAAAATCCTCTCAGTTGCGGTCTATAACCACTACAAGCGCCTGAGTCTTTTGGATGGTGATCAGCGGGGCGATGACAACGTCGAACTGCAAAAGTCCAATATTCTCCTGATTGGCCCGACGGGTTCTGGCAAGACCCTCTTAGCTCAGACATTGGCGAAGCTCCTCGATGTTCCCTTTGCCGTTGCCGATGCCACTACCCTCACGGAAGCCGGCTATGTGGGGGAAGATGTGGAAAATATCCTGCTGCGCTTGCTGCAAACCGCCAATATGGATGTGGAGGAAGCACAACGGGGGATTATCTATATTGACGAGATTGATAAGATTGCCCGCAAAAGTGAAAATCCCTCAATTACCCGTGATGTGTCCGGGGAAGGGGTACAGCAGGCGCTGCTGAAGATGCTAGAGGGGACGATCGCCAATGTGCCGCCGCAGGGGGGGCGCAAGCATCCCTACCAAGACTGCATTCAAATTGACACGACGAATATCCTCTTTATCTGTGGGGGCGCCTTTGTTGGTTTAGAGAAAACCATTGAGCAGCGGGTGGGCAAGAAGGCAATGGGCTTTGTCCGCGATGGCGAACCCCTCCCCAAGGAAAAACGCTCTGCGGATATTCTCAAGCAACTGGAACCCCACGATCTGGTGAAGTACGGCATGATTCCAGAGTTCATTGGCCGTATTCCCGTGGTGGCCGTGCTAGAGCCGTTGGATGTGGCCGCCTTGGCAGAAATTCTTACCCAACCTCAAAACGCGCTCCTGAAGCAGTACCAAAAACTCATGCGCATGGACAGTGTGGAGTTGCGCTTTGAACCGGCGGCGGTAGAGGCGATCGCCCAAGAGGCCTACCGTCGTAAAACCGGTGCCCGTGCCCTGCGCGCCATTGTTGAAGAGATTATGCTGGACGTGATGTACGAACTGCCTTCCCGCAAAGACCTGCGCGAATGTACCATCACGCCCGAAATGGTGGAAAAACGCTCCACGGCTGAACTACTCCTGCATCCTTCTTCGCTGCCTACGCTTTCTGCTTAGAAGAAGACGTGGCTATCGGGCATCAAGCTCAACTCAAGGGGAACCGCATGGGGATCCGTTTCTAGGGTAGCGCGAATCAGACGGGCAACGGTGGCCGGTCGCAGCAGTTTCTGGCGATCGATTTTGAGGCTGACGGCATCCCAAAAGGGCGTATCCACACCGCCAAAGTAGAATAGACTAAAGCGAATACCATAGCGCTTGAGTTCTTCGGCCATACACTTGCTGAAGCCCACGACTCCAAATTTCGCAGCACAGTAGGCTGACCCCATCGCCATTGAATGTTTACCGAGGATACCGACAACGGTGCAGATGTGTCCCTGTTGTTGCTCTTTCATGAGTTCGGCAGCCTGTTGGCTGGTGTAAAAGCAACCCTTAAGGTTGAGATCCAACATCTGATCCAGTTCAGCCGCAGTAATTTTTTGATAGGGCTTGAGGAGGCCAGCCCCCGCCGCGTTGATCAATACATCGAGTCGTCCCTGCTCACTGCGGATGGCTTGCATTAATTCGCTCACTTGCGCCGGCTGGGTGATGTCACAGGGCTGAATTTGTGCGGTGACTGAGGAGGGAAGCTGCTCTACCAAAGCTTGCAGGCGATCGCTCGAGCGAGCCGCTAAGACCAACTTGGCACCCGTTTCTTGGAGTTGCTCAACAACGGCTTGACCAATGCCACCTGTGGCACCCACCACTAACACCACACGATCTGCTAAGACACTCATTTTGTTACATTTCTTTACGTTCATCCTTTTATCCTAGCGTTTCTTGAATTGCCCAGAACCTACCCATCGCTTGGGCAATCAAATTTAGAAAGACGAGCCTTTGTTCTGCGTATTAGGATTGAGCTGTTAAGCGTCTTGCCTAGGTGTGACGGAGTTGGGATGAATGACGCAGCAACCACAACCCCCCTTTACCCTTTGGTCTCGTCAGTGGGGATGGAGAATGATTGCCTTGGTGGTGCTCGGTGGAACGCGGGCGTGGTGGTTTGTGCACTATGAATTGGCTCCTGAAATTGCCCAACAACTACAACAGCGTCTCAATCGGCCAGTGGAAATTGGCGACGTTGAGCACGTCGGGCTGAATGTTGTTCGTTTTGGCTCCTCAGCGGTTCCCAGCTACACGTCAGAAGATGGCACTCCCGAGTTGGACAACGCGCTAATCAATGGCATTGAAGTCGCCTTTAATCCATGGCAGCTTCTGACAGGTCAAAAACTAGATCTCGATGTGACTCTCCACCAACCCCAACTCACGGTGGTTCAGGATGCCCAAGGGCGGTGGTGGCGCACAGAAGTTCAGCTGCCAGAGGAGGAGCCGAGCTTTTTTCAACTGAATCAAATCAAGGTGAAGGTGCGGGATGGCTCTGTGCTGGTTCAACCCTTTCGGCGTCCTGCCTACCTGCTGTACCAAATTCATGGCGGATTGACCCTGACGCCCGATCGCCAGAATTTTGCCCTCGAAGGTCAAGCGGAGGGACAACTGGCCGGGGGTGGCCAATGGCGATTGCAGGGGGACTGGAACCAACCCCAAGAATCAGGACAACTGGATTTGCGCTTCAGTAAGATTCCCCTTGGGCTCGGGAATGAGATTCTGCCAGAGACCATTCGTGTCCAAGGCGGCCAATTGGAGGGGCAATTACGGGTTCGTCTGCCTTTACCAGAAACCCCCGAAGTCACGGGTCAAATTTGGTTGCGGGATGGTACTTTACGCACGGCCTTTGTGCCCCAAGACATCAAGGGATTACAAGCCCATGTGCAATTGCAGGGCAATCAGGCAAAGCTGCACTATTTGCGCGGGGCGATCGCCAATGTCCGCTGGCAGGCTCAAGGCACCGTCGGTCTCCGAAGCGGCTGGAACATTGAAGCGCAAGTGCCGAGGTTTGATCTCGCCCCTACCTTAACGGCCTTGCAGATTACGCCACCGGTTCCCCTGCGGGGTCAAGTGGAAGTTCCCACCCTTCGCGTGCAGGGGGATCTGGAGAATCCCCAAGTCAGGGGTGAACTGCGCAGCCAAACGCTGCTCCAAGTGGATCAACTGCAACTGCAACAGGTACGGCTGCCGTTTATGGCGTCCCTTGAGCAAGGGGTTAGGCTGATGGAGGTTCGCGCCCAGTTGGTGGATGGCGGTGAGGTACAGGCAACGGTTGGGGTAGAACCCACGGGCGAGTTTCGTGGCCAAGCACAAGTGCAGCAGGTGAATCTGCAGGCGATCGCCCGCCGCTACGATGTGGCTCCGCCCGTGTCCCTAGGGGAGGGGTTTGCACAACTGGACTTTGCTGGCAATCTGCGTACCCCAGAGGCTTGGCAGGCCAATGCCGCCTTTCAACTACCGACGGCTCAGTATCCACTGCGGGGCACCGCCCGTCTGACGCAAACTCAACTGCTCGTTCCGGAGTTTCAAATGCAGTTTTTAGGGGGGCGTCTGCGGGGTCAAGTGCAAGCCGCCGCCGGTCAGTGGCAGTTGCAGGCTCAGGCTGAGAATATTCCCCTACGGCAGTTGAATCAAGAGTTACAAGGTCGTCTCAGTGGCCAGGCGATCGCCCAAGGACGGGTGGATCAACTAACGCTACCAGCGATTCGAGCTAGTGCCAATCTGCAAGTGGATCAAACCCCCACGGGTGATCCGCTGATTGCAGTTGTGAACTGGGATGGTCAGCAATTGCAAGTGCAAGAAGCCACTCTCGGTGCGATCCGCGCCCAGGGCACTATTGGTGTTGATTTAGCGGCCTTACAACCCACTGACATTCAATTGGGCATCCAAGCCAGAAATCTCCCCCTGAGTACCTTAAGCACTTTCTTGGAACCGAATTTCCCCGTTCCCCTCACCCTTGCCGGTACCACGTCCTTTCAAGGCCAACTCACAGGCCGCCTCGATAGGCTCCAGTTTCAGGGGGCACTGCTCACCCAAGGATTGGCGGTGAATGATTTGCGCTTTGCCCCTCAACTCACGGGCACGGTTACCTTGAGCCAACAACAGGGGGCAGCCCTCAATGTACAGGGGGGGGGCGATCGCTTGGCATTTCGTTTGGATGCTGATGGCTTACCCCGCTCACTGCTGGTTCAACGGCAACAGGCGCAACTGATCGGCCAGCGCCAAGGGGAGAGCTTTGATCTGCGTCTGCAGCAGTTTCCTGTGGAATCCCTGCGGTTACGGCTCCCGGAACTCCCCGAAAAAGCCATTCTCGCAGGAGTGGCCTCAGGCAATCTCCAGTTGCAAAATTGGACGAGGGGGCAGG
This sequence comes from Thermosynechococcus sp. HY213, assembly GCF_031460975.1. Taxonomy (NCBI): domain Bacteria; kingdom Bacillati; phylum Cyanobacteriota; class Cyanophyceae; order Acaryochloridales; family Thermosynechococcaceae; genus Thermosynechococcus; species Thermosynechococcus sp. HY213. The sequence continues at coordinate 317,513 of NZ_JAVKVB010000011.1, forward strand.
GTAGTTTTACCGTAGAGCGACCGGGGTTAGGGGCATGGCGGGGCGATCGCCTGCAAGCGCAATTCCGTCTGAGTCGCGATCGCCTGACGATTCAATCTGGCCTTTTTACAAAAGGGGAAAGTCGCTATCAATTCACTGCCGATCTCCAGCCTCAACAATTGGGGGCGCAGTTGACGATTGCCCAAGGCAATTTAGCGGATTTAACGGGACTCGCCATCGTCCTCGGGATTGGCCAACCCACCGCTCGGGGGACTGCCGCAGATTTGGGCACACCCACCGCAGGGGAAGGTCTGCAAGTCTCACTGCTCACACAAATTCGCCGCCTTGCCGAAATTGAGATGCTACAAGCCCAAGCGGCTTTGGTGCGGCGGCCGGAGCTGCTGCCCCCCTTGGAGCAACTTCAGGGGACTTTTAATGGCCAAATCAATCTGAGTCAAACCCCGCAGTCGGGTCTGGTGGCCAGCTTTGATCTTAAGGGCGCCAATTGGCAGTGGGGAAATTACGCAGTTGATCAGTTTCTGAGTCGCGGTCGCTTTGCCCAAAATCAACTGGTGCTGACAACCCTCAATCTGCTTGTGAATGGTGGGCAATTAAACGTCAATGGCATTCTTGGCGGTAACCAGCAAAATGCCCAACTGCGGCTAGAGCAATTCCCTGTGAGTCTTGTGGCAAGTCTTTTGCCGCCGGGGGTGGATGTGGAAGGTAAGGTGAATGCCCAAGCGGTGTTGACTGGCTCATGGCAGCAGCCCATTCTCGCCGGTGAGGCGACCCTTGCGGAGGGTCGGTTGAATCAACGTCCCTTGGAGGCAGCGAATGCCACATTCCGCTACGCCCAAAATCGTCTTGCCCTTCAGGCGATCGCCCGCTTGGATACGCCAGAACCGCTCATGGTGACAGGTTCGGTTCCCTTGATCTATCCCCTTGACCCGCGACCCGTGGTGGACCCGCAGTTAGCCCTAGATGTGAGTGTCAAGGATGAGGGATTGTCGTTGATCAACCTCTTTACCGATCAGGTGCAATGGCAACAAGGAAGGGGAGTTTTCCAAGCCCAACTGCGGGGAACGTGGGCGGAGCCGATGGTGAATGGCGTCCTGAGTGTGGATGATGCGGTGATTAAAACTCCCGCCTTTGAGGAACCGGTGACTAATCTCAGTGCGCGGGTGCGCTTCGATCGCGATCGCCTGCGGGTGGATGGCATTCAAGGTCTCTTTAGCCAAGGGCAAATTACCATGGCAGGGGTGTTACCAATTCAGACTCCCTTAGCCTCAGATGATCCCGATACTGCCACACCCCTCACCGCGTCCTTGCGACGCTTGCAAGTGAATGCCGGCAATATCTATCGCGGCACCGTAGATGGCACCCTCGTGATTACGGATACGCTCCTGAGTCCTGATTTGGGGGGCAGTGTCCAACTCAGCCAAGGCCGTTTGGATTTAGGCGCCATCAATGGTTTGGTCAATGGCAATGGGTTAGCCACTCCTGCTGACAGTCCCTTTGAACCCCTAGCTTTTGATAACTTGGTAATTAATATCTCAGATGCCTTGCGGGTGACGCGATCGCCCGTTCTCAACCTAACGGCCACTGGCAGTTTAACCCTCAATGGGGGTCTCAATAGTCTCCAGCCTGACGGCAAAATTCGCCTCACAGGCGGGCAACTGAATCTGTTCACCACCCTCTTTTTGCTCCAGCGGCGAGCGGATAACTATGTGCTCTTTACCCCCGCCAATGGCTTAGATCCCGAACTCAACCTCACCCTTGCTGCCACTGCCACTGAAGTTTATACCCCCGGCACCGTGACGCGACTCTCCGATGCGGGTTCCCTCACAGCCACCAGTCTGGGAACATTGAACACCATTCGGATCACTGCCCGTATCAATGGTCGTGCCAGTCAATTGCAAACCAATTTGCCTGCGGTGCTTGAGCTATCCAGTACCCCTTCGCGCAGCACGACCGAACTCCTTGCCTTGATGGGCGGTGGTTCAATTGCGGATCTCAACCAAGTGGGGGGAGAAGCGGCGGTGGCCAGTCTTGCCGGATCAGCTCTTTTCAACAACCTACAGGCATTGATTGATCAGGCCACGGGTAACCGCACTTCCTTTCGGATGTTTCCAGCCGTCGTGCCCCCCGATCGCCAGGCCCAAAGCCAAGCCCCAACCCTTGCCCTAGGGGCTGAACTGGGTTTTCAAGTGAACAGTTTTACCTCGGTTTCCCTCTTGCAGTTGCTCACCGCTCCCAGTGATCCGACGCGGTTTAACCTTGGGTTTCAGGTGACAGAGCAGATTCGCCTTGGCGGACAGGTGAGCACCAGTGGTCAGGGCACAGGCTTTATTGAATTCCGTTACCGTTTTTAAGGTCGTCTAAGATCAATGTACTGCCAGCAACGCTCAAGCTTGGAAAGTAGCAATTGCGGCAGTTGCAGTAGCCTCGGTATCAATCTTGATGAAAAATTCCGCTAGAGCCTTATCTCAACGATTCTCGACCGCATGGCAGCGGTTAAGTCTGCGTTGGAAATTTACCTTGGCCTTGGCTCTTGTGGCGCTCTTTCCAGCCGTGATTATTACCGAAGCCCTGATTCAGGTCAGTGATCATAACTTCGATCGTCAACTTGAGCAGCAACTGCGCTCTAGTTTGCAGGATTTGCAGTGGGAAATTGATAACTTGGCCTATGAGTCTCGCATTCAAGCCCTCTTGATTGCCAATGGGATGTATGTGCAGCACGTGGGTCAACCCCTCACCCGTATGATGAATCCCTCCACTATCCGCGATCTGCTTGAGGAGGTGGATCCCACTGAGCGTCCCATGAATCTGATGCTGGTGAGCGATGCTAGTGGTCAGGTACTCGCCCAGCAAACAATGGTCTTGGCTAAAACGGGAGAGGCACTCCTCGACTTGACCCCCGAAACTCATTCCTACTATCGTCTCAGCTCACATCAAGCCAGCAGTATTGCTCACTTACCGATGTTTCAAGTGGCTCGCGATCGCCAGCAGATGATTAGCGGTCTGGTGCTCCTCAGTCGTGAGCAGTTACAAGAACTGGGCTTAGCCCAGCAGGCCAAGATCACATTGCGTCCTCAACCCATTGCAACTCTACCCGCCAAGCAACGGCCAGCCCCTGTCGGTACCTACCCCATTGCGGACGGCAATATTGGCTTACTGGCCTTTGCCGCAAAGCCTCTCTATGAAAACAACCAATTTCAGGGGCTAATTCTGACGGGCATTTTACTCAACAATATGCCGGATCTTGTGGATGCCACCACAGAATGGTCCACGGTAGATACGGTGGCAACAATTTTTGCCCAAGATTTGCGGATTGCCACCAATGTACCTTACACCGATGGTCAGACTCGCGCCCTTGGTACCCGCGTTGCTCGCGAAGTGGCCACTCAAGTGCTCAATCAGGGCAAAACGTTTTTCGGCACAACTGACATTTTGGGTTCTCCCTATGTAACGATCTACAGTCCATTGCAGGACTTTCGCCAGCAGCTCGATTTGCCGCATCCACCGCCCATTGGTATCGCCTTTGTGGGGAAGTCCCAAGCGTGGATTCATACCATGACCACCCAGAAACGGTTGGTGGCCTTTGCCATTACCCTTGGTGCCCTGTTGTTGGCCAGTGTTTGGGCCTATCTCACGGCCAATGCCATTGTCAAACCCATTCAATCCTTGGCGACTTCGACCCGCCGCGTGCAGGCAGGCGATTTGACGACACTGGTACAGGTGCACTCCCTTGATGAGGTGGGGGAACTGGCCAATGCCTTTAATGCCATGATGCGCCAGTTGCGGATCTCTTTTGAGGAGTTAGCCCAGAAAAACCACTCCCTTGAGCAGATTCGTGATGAACTGCTTGAGGCCAATGAACAGTTTGAGGCGGTACTCAATGCGGTACCGGGTACGATCTCGTGGATTAATGCCGAGGGCATCTATAAGGGGGTGAATCGCAAGTTGGCAGAAACCTTGAATTTGCCACCAGAGGCGTTTATTGGTCGTCCCTTGGGCTTTTTGCGTGAGGATAGAGAGTTGGCAGCCTTTATGCAGGAGTTTGTGGATTCTCCCGATCAATTTGCCTCACGCGTGATCTCCGTTAAGCGCAATGGTCAAACCGCATTTTACCTCGTGGCTTTGCAAAAATACATGCAGGGTACCCATACGGTTGCCGTCGGTATTGATATTAGCGATCGCATTCGCGCCGAGGAAGCACTGCGCATTGCTGAGGAAAACTACCGCAGTATTTTTGAGAATGCCCTTGAGGGGATTTTTCAGGCGTCAACAGAAAATCGGTTTATTCGGGTCAATGCCGCCATGGCCAGAATTTTTGGCTTTGACTCTCCTGAAGAAATGGTGCAGAGCGTCACCAGTATTCGCGACCAAATCTATGTGGAAGCCAGCACCCGTGATGAGATTCTGAATCATTTTGCAACTGGAGGAACAACGGGACATTTTGAATTCAAGGCCTATCGGCGCGATCGCCAGATCATCTGGGTCGAATTGGATATGCGGGCGGTCTGGGATGCCGAGGGCAAGATTCTCTACTATGAAGGATTGGTGCAGGACATTACTGAGCGCAAACAGCGTGAGCAAGCGATGCAGCAGCAAATCGAAGAGCTAAGGGTGGAAATTGATCACGAAAAACGGCGGCAGCAGGTGGCAGAAATTACCGAAACGGAGTACTTTCAGCAATTACGCCGTGAGGCGAACTATTTGCGTCAGCGTCGCCAGCGCTAAGGCTAAACCATGACCGATATCCAAGCCCTGTTTGAGCGCATTGCCCCCCTCTACGATCGCCTCAATGATCAACTCAGCTTTGGCCTTCACCATGTCTGGAAACAGATGGCCGTGGACTGGCTCGAACTGCCTGCAGGGGCAACGGCTTTAGATCTCTGCTGTGGCACGGGGGATTTGACTCGTGTGCTGGCGCGGCGGGTGGGGCGGCAGGGGCGGGTGGTGGGGTTAGACTTTGCGGCGGCACCCTTGGCGATCGCCCGTCAGCGCAGTTGCCATTACCCGCAAATTGAATGGCTTCAGGGGGATGCTTTGGCTGTGCCCTTTGCAGATCAAACCTTTCAAGGAATCACCATGGGCTATGGGCTGCGCAATGTCGTGGATATTCGCCAAGCTCTCAGGGAAATGTTTCGGCTGCTGATTCCCGCTGGGCGAGTCGCCATTCTTGACTTTAGCCATCCCCAAACCCCCACACTCCAGCAATTTCAGCAATGGTACTTGCAACAGTGGGTGGTGCCCACCGCCCGTCAGTATGGCTTGGCCGCAGAGTATGACTATTTGTGGCCGAGTATTCAGGCTTTCCCCAGCCCAGCCACCCTCTGTGATCTAATTCAAAACGTGGGTTTTCAGCACGTGAAACACTATCCCCTCTTGGGCGGGCTAATGGCGATTACTGTTGCGCAAAAGTAATCTATGTTACAAAATGTAGGTTTTAGCCCCGTGGGAATCTTCTAAGCTAGAGATAGAGCCTTTTTCTATTTTTTGATGAACAGTTGAGGAGTCAGGAGTGAGATTCGCTTTTAGGAATAGGAATGGGTTTGGGCAGTCTTGAGCAGGACTCCATGACTGTGAAAAAGGCGGTAGGCAAATTGGAGGGCAGGGCGTTATGTACAAGAAAATTCTCGTTGCAGTGGATGACAGTGAACTGGGAGAACAGGTCTTTCAAACGGCGCTGGATTTGGCACAGCACTACCAAGCCCGCATGATGCTGATTCATGTCCTTTCACCCACCAATGAATCCTATCCTGACCCCATCTTTACCACCCCCTTCGCTTCCGGGGTCTATGTGGGACTCCACGAGGAAGTGATGCGTGCCTATGCGGAGCAGTGGGAAAACTTTGAGCAAAAAGGCTTGGATATGCTGCGCAACCTCACCCAAATTGCCACTGAAAAAGGGGTACCCACAGAATTTACCCAAGCCTTAGGGGATGCGGGTCGGGCCATTTGTGATCTGGCCAAAGATTGGGAAAGTGATTTGATTGTGCTGGGGCGGCGGGGTCTCAAGGGCTTGAGCGAGTTCTTCCTTGGCAGTGTCAGCAACTATGTGCTCCACAATGCCCCCTGTTCTGTGCTCACCGTTCAGCGCCGCCGTGATTGAGACGCCCGTTCGCATTAAGTTTCTTGTGCAACCCACCCGTGCCGATTGGGTGGTGCAGGCGATCGCTCACTTGGATACGATTTTGCTCGATCACTCCCACTGTGAGCGCAAAGCGGCTGGCGTAGCTATCAATCTCATGTTTCGCTATCCTTCCCACAAGCGATTGGTAGATGCCCTCACCGATATTGCCCAAGAGGAACTCGATCACTTCCGTCAAGTCAATCAGCAACTGGAACGCCGCCACATTGCCCTTGCCCCCCTCAGTGCACCCCCCTACGCCTCTCGCTTGAATGCCGCTGTCCGCCCGCAGGAACCCGATCGCTTTCTCGATACCCTATTGGTTTGCGCGTTGATTGAAGCTCGCAGCCATGAGCGGTTGCAACTGTTGGCTCAGCATTGCCCAGATCGGGAGTTAGCAGAATTTTTTGCCAGCCTTGTGACCTCTGAGGCACGCCACTATGGCACCTATTGGTACTTGGCCTATGAGTCCTTTGGTCAAGAGGTGCTAGCAGAGCGATTGCAGCAGTTGGCTGTCCTTGAGAGTGAGATTCTCAGCACGCCCTACCCCTTGCCTCGTATGCACAGTTAGCCTTAGATAGTGGGTGGCGTTGCCTCTTGCGCAGTGGTGGGCTGACCGACCGTAAGGCGCACCGTTTGACCAAATTGTTCTAAAACCACTGCGGGTGTGGTGTCATAGGCATCAATGGCGCGCACAAGCACATTGCCAGCGATCGTATCCCCCACCTGCACCGTACGGGTGACATTCTCTTTGGGCGAGCGAATAATTGCCTGTAGGCGACCATTTACGGCAGCCACACCAAAAACCTTCACCGCTTGGGCGTCCACTGGGGGCGGCAGGGGTGATGGGGTGGGTGGAATGGCGGCAGCGGGAGTACCTGTTCCATTAGCAGCTGTTTGAGGAGAACCGTTACCCGCATTACCCGTAGCGGCGGGCGCACCGTTTGGCGTTTCACCCTTGGGAGCTTCGTTCCTGTTGGGGGGAAGCAGCGGGGCGAAGGGATTCGCACGACCGACATTTGTCAGTCCCTCAACATAGGTTTTAGGGTTGGTAGGAGGAATTAATGCCGCAACCGCAGATGCGGTGACACTGGGGGGTTCGGGTTCAAGGTCTGGGGCAGCTGCTGCCGGTGGCGCCACCGCTTGATTGGGTTGATTGGTAGGGTCTATTTCGACTTCAGTGACGATAAAGCCACAGCCGCTCATGCCTGAGGCCAGCAACCCAATGGCAATGGTGATGATCGTGGCGCGCTGTTTCAACATTTGGTGTCTCACCTTTGGCTGATGATATTGGTGGTGCAGACGAACTCTATTGTTGCCTACTATAAAATGTACCGTTGGTCTGCAGTGGCTATGCATAGGCACTTGCCAAAGTGGTCTGGGTGGTGGAGAGTTGCTGTGGGGGCGATCGCTCGGTACACTGAAAAACAATTGTAACGTTATTTACGGAATGAATCGGTCATGAGTGCTAAGCCCGTCGTGATTGCTCCCTCCATTCTCTCTGCGGACTTCAGTCGTTTGGGTGAAGAAATCCAAGCGGTGGATCGGGCGGGAGCCGACTGGATCCATGTCGACGTCATGGATGGTCGTTTTGTTCCCAATATCACGATTGGGCCATTGGTTGTTGAGGCAATTCGCCCCTTGACCCAAAAGCCCCTCGATGTGCACTTAATGATCGTTGAGCCAGAAAAATACGTGGCGGATTTTGCCAAAGCGGGGGCGGATATTATCTCTGTCCATGCGGAACACAACGCCTCGCCTCACCTGCATCGCACCCTCTGTCAAATTCGGGAACTGGGTAAACAGGCGGGGGTAGTGCTCAACCCCTCTAGCCCTCTTGAACTCATTGAGTACGTCCTTGATGTCTGTGATCTCGTGCTGATTATGAGTGTCAACCCTGGCTTTGGCGGCCAGAAATTTATTCCAGCGGTTTTGCCAAAAATTCGGCGGCTACGGCAGCTGTGCGAAGAGCGCGGTTTAGACCCATGGATCGAAGTGGATGGCGGTCTCAAGGCGGAAAATACGTGGCAAGTTCTCGAAGCCGGTGCCAATGCCATTGTGGCTGGTTCAGCGGTCTTCAAGGCACCGGATTACGCAGCAGCGATCGCGGGCATCCGCCATAGCAAACGTCCTAGTCCTGAGTTGGTGACGGCCTAGGCACTGGCTGCCGACGGAGTTTGAAATCGCTGCCACGAAAAGGCTTTCAGGTGGCGATCGCCCGTCCGATGCAAAATCAAGTTGGCCATCAGCTTCGCTGTAATCGGGGCAAGTAAAATGCCATTACGGTAATGCCCCGTGGCCAAGTAAAGATTCGCCGCTGGCCCTTCCCCCAAAATCGGTAAATCATCGGGGGTGGCTGGACGATAGCCCCACCACGTATCAATCACCTCGTAACTGGCCAACTCTGGAATAACGGCGGTGGCACGATTCAGCAGTGCTTGCAGGCCAGCAACCGTAGTTCCCTCTTGGAAACCCACATCCTCACTGGTGGCACCCACCACCACTTTGCCAGAGCGACGGGGCACGAGATAGAGTTGATCGCCAAAGATCACATGGTTCAGTAGGGGTTGCCCCGGCGGTTTTAGGGCTAACATTTGCCCCTTGCGGGGGGTGACGGGTAGGGGAAGTAGGCTTTGTGCCCATGCGCCTGTGGCCAGAATGTAAATCCCCGCAGACCAACGCCCGCGATCGCTCTCCAAGGCTGTAATTTCCCCTTGGGGGGTTTGCTGAAACCGCTGGACACTAATGCCCTCAATCACTTCGATTCCTAGAATGCGAGCGGCACTCACCAAGACCTTAGCCAAGTTGCGCGTATTCACCTGCCCATCTTGGGGAAACCACCAAGCCCCTAGCACACTCTCCGCAAAGCCCGGTTGATAGTTCCCAAGTTCAGATGCATCGAGCCAGCGGCTGTCGGGTTCCATAGGGTGGGCGCGATCGCGCTGCCGCTCATCGGTCACGGGTGCCAAAATACCACAGAGCCAGTAGCCCGCATCCATGCCCGTCAGTTGCTCAAGCTTATCAATCCAACTGGGATAGAGATTGCGGCTCGCCGTACACAAATTCCACATGGCGCCTGCGGGCAAGCCTTCTGCTTGGGGGGCTAACATTCCCGCTGCGGCATGGAGCGCTGCTTCCCGAAACTGGCGGCTGAGAACGGTGGGTCGTGCCCCCCGCAATGCCAATTCGATGGCGATCGCCAGCCCCATGGTGCCGCCACCAATAATCAAAATGTCCCGCTGTTCATCCCCAAGGATCATTCTTGACGCTTCAATCCCAATTTACACATTTCTTTATCTTGGCATCTGCCACCCCTTAAGGGTAGCCCAAACCACCCACTTGAGGGGGAACGGCGCCTTGTTTTCCGCTCCTGAAGTCAACTCGTTATAATAAGGGCGATCGCGGTGGATTTGCTGCCGCTGTGTGGTAACTGTCCATGATCTCATCCGGCTCTCACTACCCGATCTTTGGTCCTGAAATTCGTTGTCCCCACTGTCGGCAAGTCATTCCCGCCCTGACCCTCACCGATACGTACCTGTGCCCGCGCCACGGTCCTTTTGAAGCTGATGCCAAAACGGGGGAATTAATGCACCTACAATCCGGCCGCATTTGGCGCCTCTGGAACGGCGAATGGTATCGCCAGCACACCCACCCCGACGGGATTCGCTTTGAAATTCACGATGCCCTCGATCGCCTCTACACCCAAGGCTACCGCGCCACCAAAGTCATTATTGCCGAACGCTATCGGGATCTCTTTTGTGCCTACCTCGAACGCAGCACCCCTTGGCGAGGCTCCACGGATCCCCAAATGCTGCGCCTCTTTGGTTTGCCCGTTGAGTTTAGCCCCCCCGCTAGCCAAGAGGAGCGCTGGGATGTGATTAACTTTGATCTCGAAAAAGAACCCGGCGCCCCCATTCGCCCCCCCTATTTTCGGATGTTTGACTAGTGATGCTCACCCTCACCGACTGTGGCGAACTGGAATTGATTGAGCGCCTGCGCCCCTATTGCCACAGGGAATTGATTGGCGATGATGCCGCGGTTCTGTCGCTACCCCTTGGGGAGCAACTGATTGTCAGTACCGATGTCCTAGTGGAGGGGGTGCACTTTAGTTTAGGCATGGGCGATACCCCTGTGACCATGACGCCAGTGGATGTGGGCTGGCGATCGCTGGCCGCCAATTTATCCGACCTTGCAGCCATGGGGGCATTGCCCTTGGGGTTAACGGTGGGTCTCGCGGCACCGCGCAACTGTCCTGTGGCAACAATTGAGGAGATTTATCAAGGCATGGCCGCCTGTTGTCAGGCCTATGGCACCAGCATTATCGGTGGTGATACCTGTCGCTCTAGCGTTCTCAGTCTCAGCATCACCGTCTTGGGCAGTGCGCCGCCAGAACGGATTATTTATCGCGATCGCGCCCGGGTGGGGGATGTCATTGTCGTGACGGGGGTTCATGGTGCCTCCCGCGCTGGTCTCGAGTGCCTTTTGTATCCGCAGTGGGCCAGTACTGTGTCCGCAGAACTACGGCAAGCGTGGATCCAAGCCCATCAACGCCCTCAACCTCGATTGGATATTGTGCAATGGCTGCGCCAACAGGTGCCCCCGCCGCGTCTGGCTGGCATGGATAGTAGTGATGGCCTCGCGGCAGCTGTCTTGCAACTCTGTCAAGCCAGTGGGGTGGGTGCGATTCTTTGGGCAGAGCAAATTCCGATGGTGGGCTATAGCGATCGCCCGCAGGCCTTGAACTGGGCACTCTATGGCGGTGAAGATTTTGAACTGGTGTTGTGCCTTGCCCCAGACTTGGCTCAAGAACTTTGTAGGGCAGCGGGTGAGCAAGCCGCCATTGTTGGGGAAATGATTCCTGAAAAGAGAGTGCAACTCAAGCTCAATGGTGAATTATTGCCCCTGCAGCCCGATCAACTTTTTCAGCACTTTTAGGCGATCGGTTGAGTGGGCGAATTAGTTGCCTGAAGCAGGCATGGGTGTTGAGGTCGGGCACCGCCGTCAAGGAATATTACAAAAATTCATAAAGCTTAGGGGCGATCGCCGATAAATCCCCATAAATTTATACATTTCTTAAAAAAATACCGAGCTACCCCCGAATCGTTCTAATCTAAGTTAGCGCGTTAACTAAAAGTAAAGGGAGCCTCTTAGTAACCATGGTTGTCAAAGCAAGTGGTGGAAGCTCGGTTGCCCGCCCGCAACTTTATCAAACAGTCCCCGTTTCAACGATTATTCAAGCCGAACAGCAGGATCGCTTCCTGAATCGGGGTGAGCTGGATGAACTCGCTGTTTATCTGCGCTCTGGGGCAAAACGCCTTGAAATTGCCACCACCCTCACCCGCAACGCCGACATCATTGTTTCCCGTGCTGCCAACCGCATCTTTGTCGGTGGTTCCCCCATGGCCTTCCTCTCCCGTCCCCAAACTGCAGAAGCCCCCCAATTCACCACTGGGGCAAGGGGCGAAGCCATTGACATGAAAGAAGCCATGAAGTTGGGAACCGCAACCTATGTGGACACCCGTGGTGGATTCCTAGAGGGCTTGCGCTCCGTCTTTAGTGCCTCTGGTGGTGGTGCACCCGTGGGCTTCAAGCCGATCAACATTGCCCGCTATGGCCCTGCCCGCATGGAAAAATCCCTGCGCGACTTGGATTGGTTCCTCCGCTATACCACCTATGCCATTGTGGCTGGCGATCCCAACATTCTGGCGGTGAATACGCGCGGCTTGCGGGAAATTATTGAGGCTGCTTGCTCCACTGATGCCACCATTGCTGCCCTACAGGAAATGCGGCGGGCGGCTCTTAGCTACTTTGAAAAAGACGCCGAAGCCAAGGGCATTGTGGAAACCTACTTTGAAGTTCTGATCAACGAATTTATTGCCCCTGCCCCCTCCGATAAAGTGCGGCAGCGCAACTCCACGGATCTTCAAGGTCTGCAACTACCCCAGATTTACTTCAATGCCGCCGAGCGCCGTCCCAAATTTGTGATGAAGCCGGGGCTATCCGCTGCCGAGAAAAACGAAGTGGTCAAAGCCGCCTATCGGCAAGTTTTTGAGCGCGACATCTCCCGTGCCTACGGCTTGGGCATCTCTGACCTTGAATCCAAGGTGAAAAATGGCTCCATCTCCATGAAGGAGTTCATCCGCCAACTGGCCAAATCGCCCCTCTATCGCAAAAACTTCTACGAACCCTATATCAACAGCCGTGCCCTAGAATTGGCCTTCCGCCATATTTTGGGTCGTGGGCCTTCGAGCCGTGAGGAAGTGCAAACCTACTTTGCCATTATTTCCAAAGGGGGTCTTCCAGCCTTAGTGGATGCCCTTGTGGATTCCAAGGAATACAGCGACTACTTTGGTGAAGAGACGGTGCCCTATCTGCGGGGTCTGGGTCAAGAGGCTCAAGAGTGCCGCAACTGGGGTGCCCAACAGGATCTCTTCAAGTACAGTGCTCCCTTCCGTAAAGTCCCGCAATTCATCACCACCTTTGCCGCTCAGGATCAGCCGCTGCCGGATCAACACCCCTACGGTGCGGGCAACGATCCCTTGGAAATTCAGTTTGGCGCCATCTTCCCGAAAGAGAAGAAAAATCCCAATGCTCGCCCCCAACCCTTCAACAAAGACACCCGCCGCATTCTCATTACGCGCGGGCCAGGGATCAACAATCAGGTGAGCAATCCCGCAGCGCGTGGGGTCGCCCCCGGCAGCCTAGGGCCAAAAGTCTTCAAACTGGATCAGCTTCCCAGCATCAATGCCCGCATTGGCAAACGCTCGATCGCGACGGGCGGCGACAGCGTCAAATTTGCTGAAAGTTCGACCCAGCGGGTGATTCGTGCCGCTTATCTGCAAGTCTTTGGCCGCGATGTCTATGAAGGGCAGCGCCAAAAAGTGGCCGAGATCAAACTGGAAAATGGTGAAATCTCTGTGCGTGAATTTGTGCGGATTTTGGCCAAGTCAAACCTCTTCCGCAGCCTCTACTGGACACCGCTGTACGTCACGAAGGCGATTGAATATATTCACCGTCGCCTCTTGGGTCGTCCCACCTATGGTCGCCAAGAGATGAATACCTACTTCGACATTGCCTCGAAGAAAGGTCTCTATGGCTTAGTGGATGCGATCATTGACAGCCAAGAGTACAGCGAAGCCTTTGGCGAAGATACGGTTCCCTACGAGCGCTACATTACGCCCCAAGGTCTGGCTCTGCGATCGCTCCGCACTGGCACGATTGGTGAAACTGGCGTACCCCCTGAAAAAGAAGAAACACCTCGCTTTGTCGAACTGGGGGCGGTGACCGAACTACGAACCGAGCCAGCAATTCAGTTCCGTGCCAATCAAGGGGTGAGCAAGCGCCGCGACCAAACCAAGGTCTTTAAGCTCACAGATCTCAATGACAAGCAAAATCTGCAACTAGTGATTCAGGCGGCCTATCGTCAGGTCTTTGAGCGGGATGTGGCGCCCTACATTGTCCGCGATGAATTTACTGCCCTTGAATCGAAGCTCAGCAACGGCGAGATTACCCTCAAGGAGTTTATCGAGGGCTTGGGTTGCTCGGAACTCTATCAGAAGGAGTTCTACACCCCCTACCCCAACACCAAGGTGATCGAACTGGGCACCAAGCACTTCTTAGGTCGAGCGCCCCTTGATCAAGCGGAAATTCGCCGCTACAACCAAATTCTGGCCACCCAAGGCTTAAAGGCCTTTGTCCAAGCCCTCGTCAGTAGTGCTGAATACGCTGAAGCCTTTGGTGAGGATACGGTGCCCTATCGTCGCTTCCCCACCCTGCCGGCGGCCAACTTCCCCAACACTGAGAAATTGCACAATCAACTCACGAAGCAAAGTGATGCGATTGTCGTGCCCAGCTTCGCACCCGTGAAACCTCGCCTCGATAACACGAAGCTGCCGCTCCTCAGTCGGGCGATCGCCGAACAAGAGGCCGAAGCGCGTCAAGCGGATCCCAGCAAACCCCGCTTTATCGAATTGGGACGCTCCTTCCGCAATGGCGATGGTCAATCGGTGGAAGTGGGGGTCGGTACCACCCGTCGCCGTCCTGCTCGCATTTTCCGCATGACCGTGGGTGCACCTAGTGCTGAAGTGGAACTGGTGATCAATGCCATCTACTGCCAAGTGATGGATGTCTTCAGTGGCCAAGTGCCCAGCCAGTTCCGGCGCCCTGATCTCGAGAGCCGCCTGCGCAACGGTGAAATTACGGTTCGCGAGTTTGTGCGTACCTTGGCCAGCTCGGAGATCTATCGCAACCGCTTCTACACCCCCTATCCCAACACCAAGGTGATTGAATTCCTCTTCCGTCACCTCCTCGGTCGCGCCCCGGCCACCCAAGCGGAAATTCGCCAATACAACAAAATCTTGGCGGATCAAGGCCTCAAGGCTGCTGTCGAAACGATGGTGAATAGCCCTGAGTACAGCCGCTACTTTGGCGAAGATGTCGTGCCCTACAAACGCTTCCCCACCCTGCCAGCGGGCAACTACATTGGCAGTGTCAAGGCCGAGGCCGACTTGGTGAAGCAGTCTTGGTCAAGCCTCTCGCCCTCGTTGGTGGGGATTCAGCCAAGCCACCGCGACTAGGGAACGCTGCCACTAACCACTGGTGAATCAATACACTAGCGGATGCTCTTGCAGGGGTGTCCGCTTTTTTTCTCGACAAGACCACATTAAAATATCTTAAAGATTCTCAATTCTGAAAAATCGGCAAAATCCTGTCCTAGTGAGGGCTGGGAGTCTTTCTATAGCCAGTAAAAAAATGATAGAGTACAAAAAATTCACATTTTAATTTCTTATCCATTACTGTTCTCATTGAGTAGGAGTGTCCGTTACTTTGGAGAGCCACAAAGAAAAGATACTCGTTGTTGATGATGAAGCGAGTATTCGCCGCATTTTAGAAACTCGGCTGTCAATGATTGGCTATACCGTCGTCACTGCTGCCGATGGCGAGGAAGCCCTGACCACATTTCGGCAGGAGCAGCCAGATTTAGTAGTGCTTGACGTGATGATGCCCAAACTCGATGGCTATGGCGTCTGTCAAGAACTGCGCAAAGAATCTGATGTCCCCATCATTATGCTCACTGCCCTTGGCGATGTCGCCGATCGCATTACAGGGCTGGAACTGGGCGCCGATGATTATGTGGTCAAGCCCTTTTCCCCCAAGGAGTTGGAAGCCCGCATTCGCTCGGTGCTGCGACGCATTGAGAAAACTAGCACCTCTGGTATCCCTAGCTCTGGGGTGATTCAGGTGGGAAATATTCGCATTGATACCAACAAGCGCCAAGTCTATAAGGGGGATGAGCGCATTCGCCTCACGGGTATGGAATTTATGCTCTTGGAATTGCTGGTGGGACGCTCGGGGGAACCCTTCTCACGGGGAGAAATTCTCGAGCAGGTGTGGGGCTACACGCCAGAACGCCATGTGGATACGCGGGTGGTGGATGTCCACATTTCCCGCTTGCGGGCTAAGCTAGAGGAAGACCCCAGTAATCCAGAATTAATTTTGACAGCACGGGGAACAGGCTATCTCTTTCAGCGGATTACTGAACCGGGAGAAGCAAGCAACAAAAATTCTTAACTGGCTTGAGGGTGGGCCATGCTTCAAAAACGCTGGCACTGGTCAGAAGCTGTGGGTCTAGGTCTGACGGTTGTGGCCTTGAGCATTATTGCCTTTATGCAGCAGGATGCCCTGCGTCAGTTACAGGCTCAAACGGGAGAACAATTCACTGATGCTGAATATGAGCGCCAGAATGCCCAGACCATTACACAGATGCGGCTTTTGGCAAATCTCCCTTCCTTTGGTTTTGACAATTTAGTTGCCGATTGGGCGTTTTTGCAATTTTTGCAGTTTTTTGGTGATTCCGCTGCCCGCCAAGTCACGGGTTACGACGATGCACCTGCTTTCTTTGCGGTGATTATCGCTAAAGACCCCCGCTTTGCCCCAACCTATCCCTATCTTTCAACGGCAATTACGGTGTATGCAGGACAGCCGCAAACCTCTGTGGCCTTGATGGATCGGGGTCTGGCAGCGATGGATCCTGCCTATCAACCGACAGCTTACTTGGCATGGGTATTTCGGGCGATGGATGAATTGCTCTTTTTGGGCAAGGGGCAAGCGGCAGCAGAGTCCTACGATCGCGCGGCGGCTTGGGCAGAAATGAATCCAGATCCACAAGTCCGCGCCGCAGCAGAGTATTATCGCTCCTTGGCACAAACCCTACGGCGGGATCCCGATAGTCGGATGGCACAGATCAATGCCTGGATTTGGGCACTGGTGAATGCGGTCAGCGATCGCTCGCGACAAACGGCCATCGAGAATATTGAACGTCTAGGAGGTAAGGTCTCACGGCTGCCTGACGGCACTTGGCAAATCCGCCATCCTGAAGATCTGCGGTAACGCCTGTGGAACGCACGATTGCCGAAATCAATGAAAAGATTACAGCAGGCAAAGCCACCGTTTGGACATTGGCAGAACTCAAAGCCCGCCTTGAAAGCTTGAGCATTGCGGAAGCAACGCGCCAAGTGGATGTGATCACGACGGGCACGTTTGAACCCATGGAATCGTCTGGGGCGATGATTAACTTGGGGCCGACGGATCCACCGATTAAACTGCGGCAGTGTTGGCTCGATGGCATTCCTGCCTACAGTGGTTTTGGCGCCGTCGATCTGTACTTGGGGGCAGCCCAATCGCTGGATCCCAATTCCGAAGCGGGCGAAGCCGACAGTCTGCGGGAGCGCGGGGGGGGCCATGTCATTGCCGATTTGATTGCGGGTAAAGCCATTCCCCTACGGGCAGTGGGCTATGTCACGGATTGTTATCCCCGCGCCAGTTTAGAAACGGTGATTAGCAAAGAGACGATCAATCAGTTCTATCTCTATAACCCCCGCAATCTTTATCAAAATTTTATTGTCGGTGTCAATGGGGGCGATCGCCCGCTCTATACCTACCTTGGTCCGCTGCAACCGCAACTGGGGAATGCTGTCTATGCCTGTGGCGGTGCCCTTTCACCTCTATTGAATGATCCCTACTTGCGACTGGTGGGGATTGGCACGCGCATTTTTCTCGGCGGCGGCATTGGTTATGTGGCGTGGGAAGGCACTCAACACTTCCCCTTGCAAAAACGGTTGGCTAACGACACCCCCATTGGTCCAGCGGCCACCCTTGCCCTGATTGGTGATGCCAAACAGATGGATCCCTTTTGGGTGCGCGGTTGCTATTTCAAGCACTATGGAGCGTCCCTGATGCTGGGGGTGGGGGTTCCGCTGCCGGTGCTGGATCAAGAGGTCATTGCCCGCTGTGCCATTCGCGATGAGGAAGTGGTGGCGCCGATTATTGACTTTTCAATTCCCCGCCGCGTGCGTCCCACCTTTGGCATGGTCAACTATGCTCAACTCAAGTCAGGCAAAATCAAGATTGAAGGCAAAACTGTGCGCACCGCTCCCCTAACGAGTCTTTACTTTAGTCAGCGCATTGCCGAAGTCCTCAAAGACTGGATCCACAGTGGTCGTTTTACCCTCACAGAACCCGTTGCCCCCCTGCCGCGCGATCGCGTCTTTTTGCCACAGCAACCTTGGATGCCCGCTGCCAGCGATGATTAATGACATTAATGACTTTTGGCGGGTAGCAACCCTCCTTTCGCTATAATGACCAATAGTTCAACCACCTTGGCCTTGGCAATTCTCCAGTCCCCGACCGAGTGATTCAGGCCACTGCTGAACACTTGCCGATGGGTGTTTAATAAAAATATAGGGTTCTGGATTCCAGCGATCGCGGACAGACGAAAAGTTGCATCCTTCATTCACTTAATTTCGTCATGCGTATTATTACGGTTGTTGTATGTTCTAGTTGTGTGTCAGTCTCAGCGTTAGGGTAGAGGTCAAGGGCTGTGCAGTATCTTGCCGAGGTGATTAAAAAAACGGGTTTCATGGGGACGAAATCCGAGTTGAAGTTGTTGATGCGTGAGCAGTCGGGCTACTGGCACCCTGTCCCCCAAAACGAAGAAACGATTCCCTTTGACAACAGTCGTGACTACGGCAATGGTGTGTTGGTCTTTGTTGAAATGGCCGCCAACCGCCAGATTCAAAACGTGGATGAAGCAACGCGCCGTCTCACCGGTATCTTGCACGGCTTCACACGGATGCGTGAGCGCTTCCAAAGTCAAGAGGAAGAAATTGAGGGCTGGAAGCAATCCCTCTCCTATCAAGCAGAAGCTCTGAACCAACGGGAACAGGAATTTGAGCAGCGCAGAGAAGAACTCCAAGAACTAGAGGCGCAACTGGCCGGCGCTGAAGAGCAGCTAGCACAACTCAACAAATTGCGAGAAGAATTGACCGCCGAGGAACAGCGGATTCAAGCAGAGCGCCAAGCCCTTGAAAATTTACGCCACCAAGTGCACCAAGAGCAGCAGCGCTGGGAACAACTTAAATCAAGCCACAGCGTTGGCCTATCCCCAGAGCAAATTCGCCAAGTGGACTCGATTTTGCGGCAGTTGGCAGAGACCCTCAACAGTGGTGGGCGTCCTCAAATCGCGGAATGTTTTCAAATTTTAGACCAGCAGCAGGCCTTGCTGAGTCAATACTGGCAGCAACTGGAGCAACTGGAGCAGGAGCTGAGTCAACGGCAAGCTGCCCTAGAGGAACAACTGCAAGCCTTCCATGCAAAGGAGGAGACGTGGCGCACCGCCCAAGAACAATTTTGGCAAGACAGTCGGGCGATCGCCCTGCAGGAGGAACTCTGCCGCTACAAACAGTCCGTGCTTGAAAAAGAACGTCACCTCCTTGCCCAACAGGAGGAAATGATCCAGCAAATGCGCCAAGCCATGGTCAGTGATCTCACAGAGGCCGTGGATGTGAATGCCCTGATGAAAATGCCCATGGAGGAACTCGAAAAAGAAGTCGCCAACCGCGGTAATGACCTCAAACGTGCCTCTGCCTTTGTCAACGATCAAGAAGAAGAGCTAAAAATGGCTCTGGAGTCCTTAGCAGAACTGGAGCAAAAAGTCAAAGACGCCAGTGATTTCGATCGCCTGCAACTGGCAGGAGAACTGGAGGACGAACGCCAGCGCTGTAATCTGCTCAATCAGGCGCTTGAAGGACAGCGGCAAAATATCCGTGAAAAAGAAGCGATCTACAAAATCCACAAACAAGTGCTAGAGGCGCGCAAAGATCCCGCCTCCCAACAGGGCATTAGCCTCATTCCCATCCTCAGTGAACTGGAGCGCCAGTTTCAAGAGTACAGTGTGGCTGTCAATCAACTCGCGGAAGAATTGCAGCAGGCCTATACTGATCTCGAAAGTCTGCGCCACGACCTTGAAGAGCGCCGCAAACTGCAACAGCAGCAAAAAGATCAACTCAGTCAAGAAGAACAGGCACTGATTGAAGAGCAACGGTTACTCGCTGCCAAGCGCGGCCAAGCGAATCTACTGCGGGAGATTTTACAGCCCGTTCAAGATCGCCTCAATCACCTGCGCCAAGGCCTAGAGGGACTAAACCAAAATATCCTCAATGGCCGTCCCAGTGCTCTCATTTCTGAATTGCAGCAGGTCGTCATGAATCTAGGGCAGGGGGCTTAGTCGCTAATTGCGCTGCCGCATCGCGTCTCGGACTTTGGTTTCTCCTGCGCGGTTATTTTGCTCACGGTACAGTTTCAAAGCCACTTGATAGGCACTGCGAGCCTCCTGCCGCCGCCCTTGCGCTGCCAAGGCTTTGCCCAAGCGATAAAATCCCTCGGGATCTCTAGGGTTGATCTGCGTAGCTTGACGATAAATTGCCGCCGCTTCAAGGGGGTTGTTCTGCTGCATTAACAACTCGCCAAAGCTAAAGTAGGTGGCTAGCCGTTCCGGTTGCAAAGTGATTAGGCGGCGATAGGTTTGAATGGCTCGCTCGGGTTGATTCGCCGCAACGGCCAGTTCTGCCACCTGTTGTAGCAGATCCGCATTCCGCTGACCCAAGTTAGCCGCGCGATCAATCGCTTGCCAGCCATTGCTAGGATCGCCGGCGGCCAGAAGTGCCATCCCCAAGTTGAGTTGAATCGAGGCATTGCCGGGGGCAAGGGCTGCCGCCTGTTGCAGACTACTGAGGGCTTCAGGAATATTGCGTTGTTGGAGCAGCAAAACGCCTAATCCCTTTTGAGCCGCCCAATTGCGGGGGTCAAGACTGAGGGCGGAGCGGTAGGCCTGTATAGCGCCTTGGGGATCCCCCATGCGGGCGAGAATCACCGCCAGTCCTTCGTAGGATTGGGCATTACGGTTATTCAGGCGAATGGCTTGGCGGTAGGCGGCAGCAGCCCCGTGGTTTTCCCCCATCATCCCCAGACTGTAGCCGAGGGCATAGTAAAAATCAGCGTTTTGTTGATCCAGCTCAATAGCGCGTTGGTAGGCACGGGCGGCTTCGGCAAATTGTCCCTGCTGGGCATAGATGTAGCCAATGGCAGAATGCACGCGGGGATTACGGCTCTCGCTCTGGAGCAGTTGCTGATAAATGGCCAAGGCTTGGGCATAGTTTCCTGCTTCCACTAGCCGTCGCCCTTCTTGCATCAGCGTGCTGACTTGGCTATTGGCGTGTACTGGCGATGCCATCCAAAGGCCAAGACTGGCAATACTAGCCCACAAAAGGGAATTGAAGCGCATCGTGAGTGAGTCCTCCTCGCAAACGTTAACCCCAACTTAACGGTTGTTTACAGCTCTCTTAAGAGATACTGCAAATTCCGCCAAGGGCGATCGCCAAGGGTTAAGAGATCTAGTTAAGGCAAACTAAGGCTCTATTCTGGACAATTTTGACCCGAATGGCAAATCAAAAGGTAGGTGTGCGATGGCGAGACGATGCAACATTGCCCTTGTGGGCAGCTACAACAGTGGCAAAACAACCCTTGCAGAAAGCATTTTGCGCCTTACCCACGCCACGAGCAGTAAGGCCAGTAGTCTTCTAGATACCAGCCCTGAGGCTCGCGATCGCCAAATGGGGGTAGAACTGAATGTCGTTCATACCCAGTATGGAGACTTGGAGCTGACGCTTCTCGACTGTCCCGGCTCGGTGGAATTGCTGCAAGAAACCCTCAATGCCCTCGTGGGGGTGGATATGGCGATCGTTGTCTGTGAACCCCTGAGCGATCGCGCCTTTACCCTAACCCCCCTGTTCAAATTCCTCGATGACTGGCAGATTCCCCATATTCTTTTTGTCAACAAGATGGAGCGCGCCCATGACCCCTACATGGAGATCCTCGCGGCCTATCGCCAAGTTTCCAGTCGCCCCTTGGTACCCCACCAGTACCCCATTTGGCAGGGGGATGATCTCTTGGGCTACATTGACTTGGTGACGGAGCAGGCCTATCACTATCATGCGGGGGCAGCGGCGGATTTAGTTCCCTTTCCTTCGGAATTACAAGCCGTTGAACAGGCGGCGCGGGCGGAGCTACTGGAGGCTCTAGCCAACTATGATGACCACCTTTTGGAAGAACTCCTTGAGGATATTGCGCCGCCAGAAAGTGAAATCATGGCGGATCTGCGCTGGGAGTTGGGAGCCGATTTAATTGTGCCCGTCTTTTTTGGCAGTGCGCAAACGGACTACGGTGTGCGCCCCCTATTGGCAGCCCTTGATCGCGAAGCACCCGATGCCACAGAAACTGCTGCCCATCGCCAGATCAATGGTGAAGAACCCCTCGCCCAAGTGCTGAAGACCTTCTATCTACCCCAAGGAGGCGGCAAGCTCTCCCTCGTTCGGGTCTGGCAGGGTACCTTGACCGATGGTATGAGCTTGAATGGGGTGCGCGTGGGGGGTATCTACCGTGCCCAAGGTACACAACTGGAATCCTTGGGACAAGCCACAGCGGGGGACATCGTTCTCTTGGCGCGGCTAGAGGGCATTCGTACGGGTGAGACCCTCAGTATCAATGGTCAGGCGGTGCCTTTGCCCTGTGCCCCCCAACTAGAACCCGTCTATGCCTTGGCCATTACCCCCAGTAAACGCAGTGATGAGGTGAAGCTCACCAGCGCGCTGCAAAAACTCCTTGAGGAAGATCCGGCGCTGCGCTGGGAACAGCATGGCGATACCCATGAAATTATTCTCTGGGGACAGGGTGACATTCACTTGCAGATTGCCCTTGATCGCCTGCGCCGCAAATATAACCTACCGATGCAAACCCATCTCCCCCAAGTCCCCTACAAGGAAACCATTCGCCGCAGCACGAAAAACAGTCATGGCCGCTATAAACATCAAACCGGTGGCCACGGCCAGTTTGGCGATGTCTACCTCGATATTGCTCCCCTAGAACGCGGCAGCGGCTTTCAATTTAGTGAAACCATTGTCGGCGGCGTTGTGCCCAAGCAATATATCCCCGGTGTCGAGCAAGGGGTGCGGGAATTTCTCAACCAAGGACCGTTGGGATTTCCGATCGTGGATGTGGCGGTGACCCTCACCAATGGCTCCTATCACTCCGTGGATAGCTCTGAGCAGGCCTTTCGCCAAGCGGCTCGCCTCGCCATGCAAGCGGGAATTCCCCAGTGTGAACCGCAACTCCTAGAACCCATCATGGCAGTCCAAGTGTGGATGCCCCAAGCTTTTACGGCTAAGGTGATGCAGGCGTTGACGGGGCGGCGCGGTCAGGTTTTGGGCTACAGCAATAAGGAGGGTTGGCCCGGCTGGGAACAGATTGAGGCTTATTTACCCCAAGCAGAAATGCATGACTTTGTGGTGGAGTTGCGATCGCTGACAATGGGCACAGGTGGCTTCCATTGGCAATTTGACCATCTTCAAGAAGTACCGGAGAAACTGGCCGCGACGATTGTCCAGCGCCACAAAAAAGCCTAGGCTACCAGTTGAGCCGCCTTGGCCTGCAATTCCTGAAGTCGTGTGGCCATAATCTGCTGAATCTGCGCCTCCTGCTGGCGATCGCTCGCATCCAGATCATCAGCCACGGTGCCGGGAGCCGCTTGGAATTTCTTGAGTTGACGGTCAAAGAAACTATTGGGAAAGCGGCGGTACTCAACGGTCTGCTGCTGGAGTTGGGCAGTGTGGCAAAACTGGTGCAGCCAATGGGCATAGGCCACATCCTCAGCCCCATAGCGAAATTGGCGAAACACCTCCTCTTCGGGAAAGCCGCCAATAAACTCATGGACTTCGCGGCGCACGGCGAGATTGAGCACCAGCGTTTGCTCGAGGCTTTTGTGCCAGTAGGGATGCAGGCGATCGCGACAATAGACCCCCGTGCGTACCGCCCCAAAATACGCTGGGGCATAGGGTGCGGGTAAAGGCTGATTCAACACCGATAGGGCTAAAAACAGATGCTCAGGGCGGTAGAGATCATCGGCATCACAGAAAAAAATCACCTCCCCTTTGGCCAAGCGCACCCCCATGTTCCGCGCTGCCGCAATCCCAATATTCGTCGGCAAGCCCACCAATTGTAGGGGCACGGCATTCGGCCATCCTGCCGTCGCCACATCACAGGTGTGATCCGTTGAACCATCGCTAATCAGGATGAATTCCCCCGCAGTGGCGTAGGGGAAGTGCTGTTGGAGGTAGCGGCAACTGGCGGCAATGCTCTCAAGGGTTTCCCGAAAGACCGTTTCTCCCCGTTGGGTCACCACATTGTAGGCGGGCATCACAATCGAGAAGGAACGTAGGCCAGCAAGTTCCACAGCAAGTCCCTCAGTCACTCGCCCTCATTTTCTCCCTAGGAGCGGCTGCGATGCAAAAATTTCCCGAGGGGTTGACAAACGCTCAGGGCATTCGCTACATTAACTAATGCTGAGTCTTGCCCCCATCGTCTAGAGGCCTAGGACACCTCCCTTTCACGGAGGCGACGGGGATTCGAATTCCCCTGGGGGTATCCTCCATTGGCAACCTCAACGTGAACGGTCGATATTTGATTCGCCGCTCCCCTGCCAAAGTGCCACAATACGGAAAGTAGTGCAGGAGACAAAGGATGGACTGGGCAACGCGGGTGATGCGGGTCACGCCGTCGGTAACGCTGGCGATTGATGCCAAAGCCAAGGCAATGCGCGCAGCGGGAGAGGATATCTGTAGCTTTAGTGCGGGCGAACCCGACTTTGACACCCCTGCCCACATTCGTGAGGCGGCAAAAGCAGCGCTCGATCAAGGCAAAACCCGCTATGGTTCGGCGGCAGGGGAACCGGCCTTGCGGCAGGCGATCGCCACCAAGCTCAACAACGACAACCACCTGCCCTATCGCGCCGAAAATATCCTAGTGACCAATGGCGGCAAGCAAGCCCTCTTTAACCTGATGCTAGCCCTAATCAATCCCGGCGATGAGGTGATTATTCCTGCCCCCTACTGGGTGAGCTATCCAGAAATGGTGCACTTGGCCAGTGGCACGCCGGTGATTGTGACAACCACTGCGGAAACCGGCTATCGGATTACCCCTGCCCAGCTAGAGGATGCCATTACCCCCAAAACACGGCTCTTTGTCCTCAACTCCCCCAGCAACCCCACGGGCATGGTCTATACCCCCGAGGAAATTCGCGAACTAGCGGCAGTCATTGTGCGGCATCAACTGTGGGTGATCTCCGATGAGATTTACGAGAAGATTCTCTACGATGGGGCTGAACACCTGAGCATCGGTGCTGTCAGTGAGGCGGCCTTTGAGCGAACCATTGTCTGTAGTGGCTTTGCCAAGGCCTATGCGATGACCGGTTGGCGTGTGGGCTATCTGGCAGGGACAACCGATGTCATTAAAGTCGCCACAAAAATTCAGAGCCACAGCACCTCAAATGTCTGTACCTTTGCCCAATACGGTGCCCTTGCGGCTCTAGAGGGAAGTCAAGCCTGTGTGGCCGAAATGGTGGCCGCCTTCCGCGATCGCCGTGCCTGTATCTATGAACGCATTTCTGAAATTCCTCGCCTGCGCTGTCTCAAACCCCAAGGCGCCTTTTATCTCTTTGTGGATATTAGCGAAACGGGTTTAAGTTCCGTAGAGTTTTGCGATCGTCTGCTGGAGGAAGAAAGAGTGGCCACGATTCCCGGTAAAGCCTTTGGCATGGATGATCACATTCGCCTCTCCTACGCCACAGATTTGGCCACCATTGAAAAAGGCCTGACGCGACTGGCAAAATTTGTCGAGCGGCTCTAAATCCACAACTGCGCCATCGGTAGGAGAAACCCCGGCATCACCTCACTACAATCAACCACCTCAGGGGAGTCCAAAACCACCACTTCCGCTTGGGGACGATAGAGTGCCACTTGACGGTCTTGGGAATTGATCAGCAGCCCCAAGCGCACCCCCAGTCGCCGATACTCCTGCATTTTGGCGCGTAAGCGGTCAATCGCACCCGAGGGCGATCGCAACTCAGCAACGAAATCCGGCACGATGGGGATAAAGCCCGTCAGAGCAACGCCCTCTAGGCGGAGGCTAGCAATCCAGGAGACATTTGGGGAGAGTTTGCCGCCCCCCAAAGCTGTAAAGTCATAGCCCGTTGAGGAATCAAAGGCACGCCCCAGTTGCGTTTGCCGGTTCCA
Source organism: Thermosynechococcus sp. HY213 (assembly GCF_031460975.1). Lineage (NCBI taxonomy): Bacteria > Bacillati > Cyanobacteriota > Cyanophyceae > Acaryochloridales > Thermosynechococcaceae > Thermosynechococcus > Thermosynechococcus sp. HY213. Next base: position 343,088 of record NZ_JAVKVB010000011.1, read on the forward strand.
AAGCCCCACTCCACAATCAGCTCAAAATTTTGGGCACCCGTTTGCCCCCCCGTTGGCGGCATGACAATCAATTCTCCAGCCTTGGTCAATTCTAGGCGCAGATCAGGATTATCGCGGCAGAGCTGATCAAACTGCTCTGGGGTCACCTGCACCGTTGCATTGCGGACATTGAGCAGCAGCGGCGAGCTGTCCACGGCTGTCGTAGAAGTCATAACAGTTGGTTCAAGCCGAATAACTTGATCCTAGCGAAGGCGACTTAGAGATGGTCTTTGACGTATTTCCACGCTAGTTTGGCTGCACCGACGATGCCCGCGTGATTGCCAAGGGTGGCTCGCAAACAGTGGAGGTTATTGCGGGAGGTGGGCAGCACCCGCTCTTCCAATTCAGCAATCATCGAGGGAAAAAAGAGGTCACTGGCGGCACTAATCCCCCCACCAATAATCACTGCTTCGGGGGTGAGGACATACACAAGGCTCGCAATGCCAGCGGCTAATTCACGGCCATAGCTTTGCCAGAGGGCGATCGCCTCAGGGTCACCATTGTTGGCTCGCTCTGCCATCTCATGGGGTTCACAGCCCCAGCGCCGCCGCAGGGCTTGGGCAGAAACATGTTGCTCAAGGGAACCGCGATTGCCACTGTTGCAGGGAGGCCCTGTGTAGTCGAGGGTAATCAGCCCCAACTCGCCGGCGGCGCCATCCCGACCGACAAAGAGATCGCCATTGAGGATGATCGCACCGCCGACCCCCGTCCCCAAGGTCAGCAAAATTAGATCCTTAAACTGACTCCCTGCCCCTAGCCATGCTTCTCCGAGGCCGGCACAGTTGGCATCGTTACCAATCACGGTGGGCTTGCCCGTCAACTGTTCGAGGCTGTCGCTAATGGGCACTTCGTACCAGTCAAGGTTAATCGCACGGCGGGCAATACGACCAGTGGCATCTACAGGCCCCGGTATCCCCATCCCGATCGCCAGCGCCCGATCCTCCCCATCCAGTTCTTTAATCCCCTGCACAATGGCTTTAATCACCCGTTCTGGAAAGGGGGGCTGAGGGGTCGGCAACGTCAGGGCATTGAGGCAATCTCCCTTGGGACTAAAGCGCCCCATTTTGATGGCAGTGCCACCAAGATCAACACCAATCACGTAGGGTTCACTCACAGAGATTTTGTGGGTCTCAATTGCAGGCGATCGCGGGCATCGTCGCCCAGTTGAATCGTCACATCCGATGCTAACACACCTGTACTCTCCACCCGCACTTCACCAAATCCCAGCAATAGCTGCACCCGCCGCGCTGCCGCCAAATCCCCCTGCTGAGCAATGATCCGTGTCATCGGGAGCGGTTGGGGCAATGGCTCTGCCAGCAAAGGATCAGGGTAACCGGCGGTTTGCAGTTGCTGACTCAGACGCATGACCAATGATTCTGGCAGGGTGGTATTTTGAATCGCAATGCGCACCTGGGCAGGGGGGGTCAAACCCGTCTCGCGCGGATCAGCCGTGGGAGTATCGCGGAAATAGTGATCCGTCAGCCAAGCAATCCGTTGGTAATCGGGCAACCAATAGCTCACTTCCACTTCATCGGTGCTGCCATTAAAGTTCCCCGGCAGCATCAGAAACTCCACCCGCGATCGCGGCAAGCTAGTGAGGAATTGCCCCAAGCTCATCAGTTCCTCAACCGTTAAATTGGTATCCAAGTTTTCGCGAATAATACTGAGAAGCTGGGGGGTACGGGCAAGGGTTTCGGGGCGAGCCGTTTGCTCCATTAGTGTCCGCAAAAACATCTGTTGTCGCTGCACGCGGCCAATATCGCCAAGGGCATCGTAGCGAAAGCGCAGAAATTGTAGGGCTTGGTTGCCATTCAGGTGTTGTCGTCCGGGCTGCAAATCAATGTAGAGGCGCTGACTGTCATCCCGATAGCGCATGGCTGTGGGTACATCCACTGTCACCCCCCCAAGGGCATCAATGAGTTTCTCAATGCCTTGAACGTTAATGCGCAAATAGCGATCGATGGGCACATCCCCCAGCAAATCACTCACGGTTTCCGCCGCCAGTGCGGGTCCACCGAGGGCATTGGCTTCGTTAATTTTGGCGTCGCCTCGGCCGGGGATAAAGGTCAGCGTATCGCGGGGAATTGACAACACCACTAACCGTTGCTGCACTGGGTCAAAACGCACGAGTAGCAGTGAGTCCGATAGCCCTTCAACGGAATTCACTAGGGCATGGTAGGTAAGGTTGGGGTCAGGCGGTTCATCTAAGTCGGAGGTTAAAACCTTGGAGCCAATGAGCAGTAAATTCAAGGGTTGATGGAGCCTTGCCCCTGTCCAGCGATCGCCCCGTTGAAACACCTGCCACTCCCGACTGCTGAGCGATCGCTGCATAAGCGGTGTACTCTGACTCAATAGCCCCCAGAGTGCCCCCAAGCTGCCGGAGATTAAGGCAACCCCTAGCCACAACACCAGTCGCCAAAATAAAACCCCTTCTTCAGGCGGAGCGGGTCGTCGTCGGTGTTGCCATCGAATAAACACTATTGCCTCGGCACACTAAAATTCCCTTAAGCCTACCATATAGCCCTTTTCTCCTATGACGTACATGAAGCGTCTTCGATACGGAGTTTCACCCTTTGGAGCCGGTGTCATCCCTGTAAAAAGAACTGTCAACAAGGTGGCAGGATACAATACTCAGATACCCAACCTATACGCAACCGATTGCGGCCAAAATGCAATTTATTGACCTTGCCGAAATTCATGTCAAAGCTGGAAAGGGGGGCGACGGCATTATTGCCTTTCGCCGTGAAAAATACGTGCCTGCGGGAGGCCCCTCAGGGGGGAATGGTGGCAATGGTGGGTCAGTCATTCTCAAAGCGGTACCCCATTTACAAACGCTGCTGGACTTTCGCTATGCCCATGTCTTCAAAGCGGACAATGGCCAACGGGGCGGGCCGCATAACCGTACGGGTGCCTGTGGTGCAGATTTAGTGATTGAAGTGCCCTGTGGCACCATGGTTTGGGATGCCGAAACCGAGGAATTGCTGGGAGACCTCACCACCCCCGGTCAAACGCTGCTGGTGGCTAAGGGGGGCAAAGGGGGTTTAGGGAATAAGCACTTCCTGAGTAATCATCAACGGGCACCAGACTATGCCCTACCGGGGCTAGAGGGGGAAGAACGGCATCTCCGACTAGAACTCAAACTACTGGCGGAAGTGGGCATTATTGGCCTGCCCAATGCCGGTAAATCCACCCTAATTTCGGTGTTGTCGGCAGCGCGACCGAAAATTGCCGATTATCCCTTTACAACCTTGGTGCCCAATTTAGGTGTGGTGCGCCAACCCAATGGTGATGGAACCGTGTTTGCTGATATTCCCGGTCTCATTGCCGGTGCCCATGCGGGGTTGGGGTTGGGGCATGAGTTTCTCCGCCATATTGAGCGTACCCGTCTGCTGCTGCACTTGATTGATGCCACGGCTGAGGATGTGGTGGCTGCTTACCAAACCATTCGCGATGAGCTAGTGGCTTATGGTCACGGCTTGGCCGATCGCCCGCAAATTATTGCCCTCAACAAAATTGATGCCCTAGAACCTTCCCAAATTGCTGCAGTTCAAGACACCCTTACTGCCTATGCCGGTCAACGGGTTTTTGCCATCTCTGCGGTGGCGCGTCAGGGGTTAGAGCCTCTCTTAGATGCCATTTGGCAGGAACTGGGGGTGAGCGTTTCCCATCAGTATTCTTGATTGTGACGGGTGCTGTTGAGGAACCACCGAGGAAAAAAATGAACACCAGAAGATGCCTTGTCCGGGGCGCGATCGCCCTTGGAAGTAGTCTGATTCTTGGTCTGTGTTCGCCAACTCTAGCCCAGCCATCCCCCCAGCAATTTCAGGAACTCGCCAATCAAATTGATCAACTGCGGGAACAAGGTAATATGCAGGCTGCTATTCCCCTAGCAGAGCGCTTTGTGACCTTAGTGGAAAATACACTGGACAGCAACCATCCCCTTTTGGCAGCCAGTCTCAACGAATTGGCAAAGCTCCATGTTGAGCAGGGAAATTATGCAGCAGCACTCCCCCTCTATCAGCGGGCATTGACTATCTACGAGCGTGCTGGTGGGTCAGATCAACCAGAGGTGTCTGCAACACTCAATAACTTGGCCAATCTTTACCGTGCCCAAGGGAACTATGATACTGCGTTGCCAGTGTTTCAGCGGGCATTGGCGATCGCCGAAAAGACCCTAGGGTTCAATCATCCCGAAGTGGCGGTCATTCTCAATAACATCGGTCTCCTCTACACTGAGCAAAAAAAGAGGGCAGCCGCCCTGCCCTTGTATCAACGCGCCCTCAGAATCTTTGAGCAAACCCTTGGGGAGAAGAGTCCCTACGTGGCAACAACGCTGAACAACCTCGCAGCCCTGTATCGGGAACAAAAGAATTATGCTGACGCCTTGCCCTTGTACCAACGTGCCCTTCAGATTCGCGAACAAACGTTGCCCGCAGGTCACCCCGATATTGCTGCCAGCCTGAATAATTTAGCCACGCTCTATTTTGATCAGCGCAACTACGCAGCGGCACTGCCTCTCTATCAACGGGCGCTGGCGATCGCCCAATCCCGCCTTGGGGAAAGCCATCCCCATACCGCTGCTGCGCTAGGAAACCTTGCTGCGGTCTATTGGCAACAGGGAGATTTGAGGCAAGCCCTTGCCCTACTGAACAATGTTCAAGAAATCGAAGAAAAGAACCTCACTCAAAATCTGGTCGTTGGTGCTGAGGATTACAAGCGCAGGTATCTAGCTACCTTTCAAGACACGACGAATGCCATTCTCACGCTGCACCTGCAGAACCTGCCCCAAGATCCTGAGGCCACCGCCTTGGCTCTGACAACACTCTTGCGCCGCAAAGGGCGATTACTGGATTTTCTCAGCCAGAACCAAGCACGACTGCGACGGCAACTAGCGGCGCCAGATCAAGCGAAGCTCCAGCAACTCACCACATTGCGCACAACCATCGCTAAACTCGTTTTTGCTTCAGCAAAGCCAGCAGCTTTCTCCCAAGTGCAGCAGCTTCAAGCCCAGGCCAATCAACTGGAAGCCGAACTGAGTCTGCGCAGTGCTAGCTTTCGCGAACTCACTCAACCCGTAACCATCGCTGCGGTTCAACGAGCGATTCCGGCTAATGCTGCTTTGATTGAGTTTATTCGCTATCGCCCCTACGACTTGGGCAAACAGAGGTTTGGTGAGCCGCGCTATGGCGTCTATGTATTGCGTGCCACGGGTCAGCCCCTAGGGAGAGATCTTGGCACCGCTGCTGAAATTGATACCCAAGTACGCCAGACTCGCTTACGTTTGGCTGACCCTCGCTTACCCAAGGGTGAAGTTCAACGGGCAGCTCAAGTTCTTGCCGAGCGGGTGATGACGCCGATTCGTCCGTGGATTGGCAATGTGACTCATTTGCTCATTGCCCCGGATGGGGAGTTGAATACTATTCCCTTTCAGGCACTTGTGGATGCCCAAGGGCGCTATTTAGTGGAGTCTTACATGATCACATTGCTGACCTCTGGGCGCGAACTCTTGCGCCTTCAATCCCAATCTGTAACTGTTCATACTCCTTTGATTATTGCTGACCCTAGTTTCGATCGCTCCTTCGGCAATGCCCCTTCAGCAACGGTGCGCTCTCTTGATTTGCGGAGTTTGACTTTTGCTCCCCTACCGGGGACGACTGAGGAAGCGCAAGCACTGAGGGTGCTCCTTCCCCAAGCTCAGGTATTACTCCAAGCAGCAGCCACAGAAGCAGCGGTTAAGGCAGCAAATTCCCCTAAAGTTCTCCACTTGGCCACTCACGGCTTTTTTTTAGCTAATTCAGAAAACAAGGGCATCCTTGACAACCCCCTCTTGCGATCCGGGTTGGCCTTGGCGGGATTTAACCAACGCCAGAGTGGTTCAGATGTGGATGATGGTGTCCTTACTGCTTTGGAAGTGACCGGCATGAACCTCAGCGGCACAGAATTAGTGGTGTTATCGGCCTGTGATACGGGACGGGGGGAGGTGGTCAACGGTGAAGGGGTCTATGGTCTGCGCCGTGCCTTTACCATAGCCGGGGCGCGATCGCAGGTGAGTACCCTATGGAAAGTGGATGATCAAGTAACCCGCGATATGATGGTGGCCTTTTACCAAAATCTGCGCCGAGGCATGGGGCGCACAGAAGCCCTGCGGCAAGTCCAGCTTCAGCGACTCAAGGATGAATCCCCCTACTATTGGGCGGCGTTTGTTTCCAGTGGTGATTGGTCTCCCTTAGCATTGCCCCGATGACGATGGTTCGTGCCATTCAATACCGCCTTGCCCTGTGGTATGTGGGGGTAACGGCACTCCTGCTCCTCATCTTTGCCACGGGGTTCTTTTTCTATGTGCGGGGAACCCTGATCGAGCGCATTGATGACACCCTCAGCCACGTTGTTGAGGTGGTGAGTCGTTCCCTGATTATTGACACGGGCACGGCGGAAGCCATTGATTGGCAAACCAGTTTAGGCAGTAGTCCCCTTGCGGCACTGGAGGAGGATCACATTGACCTAGAGGGGTTTACTCCGGATCAGCAGTTGGCTTGGAGCACGTTTTCAGAACCCCTTGATCTGCCCTTGCATCTGAATCGGACAGCAGAAACGGTGCAGGTGGGGGAGGATCGCTGGCTACGGCAGATGACGGTGGCCTTAGTGGTGGGCGATCGCCTACTGGGCTATTTGCGGGTCAGCCATCCTTGGTTCGAGGTGACCCAACCGAGTCAAGCCCTACTCTGGGATCTCTTGGTTGGTATGACCATCACGCTGACACTGGTGAGTATTAGTGGCTGGTTTTTGTCACGGCTGGCGATCGCCCCCCTGCAGCAGTCCTATGCTTATTTGAAGCAATTTACCGCTGATGCTTCCCATGAATTGCGCAACCCCGTGGCCCTCATTCAAACCAATGTCCAGGTTGCCTTAGCCACTGCGGATCCGGAAACCCAGCGCCAACAACTCCTAGTCATTGAACGCCTTAGTCGTCGCCTCAGTCGCTTAGTGGATGATTTGCTCTTTCTAACTCGTCAAGATAGCGGCATGATTCCCCTGCAAGCCCAGCCCTGTCACCTTGATGCCCTGCTTTTGGGGGTGATTGAGGAGCAAACGCCCTTGATTGAGCAAAAACACCTTCAACTGGCGTTGGAGCTTGCGGATCCCCAGACCTCAGAGACAGAGGCCTATCGTCTGTGGGGCAACCCCGATCACCTGAGTCGTTTGTTAACGAATATCCTCAGTAATGCCGTGCAATATACCCCTGCCGGTGGTCAGATTCAAGTGAGGTTGGATCAGCAGGGCAAATTCTACCGCCTGGTGATTGCCGATAATGGACCGGGGATTCCCGCCAGTGAACTGCCCCGCCTGTTTGATCGCTTTTATCGCCTTCAGGGCACAAAGTCTGAAGGGACGGGTTTAGGGCTGGCGATCGCCCAATCCATTGTCAAAGCCCACCGCGGTCAGATTCAGGTGACTAGCGAAGTCGGTCAAGGCACCTGCTTTACGATTCTGCTGCCAGCGGAAATAAAAGAGATCTAGATCACTGGTACGATCATCGCCAGAGTTATCCCCAAATCCGCCAGTTTTATTAGGATTGCCACCACTGTGGAAAAGAAATCGCGTTCGCTTGCCCATGTTGCCACCATTGTTGCCGTTGCAACGCTGTTGAGTAAAGTCGCGGGACTGGTTCGCCAGCAGGCGATCGCCGCCGAATTTGGTGTTGGCGCCGCAGTGGATGCCTACAGTTATGCCTATGTGATTCCGGGGTTTCTCTTTGTGCTCTTGGGGGGGATCAATGGCCCGTTCCACAGTTCGATCATCAGTGTGGTTCTCAAGCAGCCGCCCGAAAAAGCCGCGCCCCTCGTGGAAACCATTACCACCGTTGTGGGTGCCCTATTACTGGTGCTGACCGCCATTTTGATGGTGCTGGCTGACCCCTTAATTCAACTCATTGCCCCCGGTGCCAGTCCAGAGATTCAAGCCTTAGCCGCAGAGCAGTTTCGGATTATGGCACCCTTGGCCGTGCTCTCGGGTTTGATTGGCATTGGCTTTGGTACCCTCAATGCTGCCGATCAGTACTGGTTGCCCTCGATGAGTCCCTTGCTGTCTAGTTTGGCAGTGATTATTGGCATTTGGTTCTTTGCTGATCAATTTGGCCCAGCAGTGCTCGCTTGGGGAACCCTAGCGGGAGGGGTGCTGCAATGGCTTGTACAAATTCCTGCCCAATGGCAAGCCGGCATGGGTACATTGCGATTACGTTTTGATCTCAATCGTCCTGAGGTGCGGGAGTTAATTCAACTCATGGGGCCTGCTACCCTATCCTCGGGAATGCTCTTGATCAGCGTCTATATCAGTCTCTTCTTTGCCTCCCAGTTGCCTGTGGGGGCTGCGTCGGCCTTGAGTTACTCCCAACTGCTCTTTCTAACGCCCTTAGGGATTCTCTCCAATGTGATCCTTGTGCCCTATATGCCCATTTTTTCAAAGTTGGCACAACCAGAACATTGGCCGGATCTCAAGGAACGCATTCGCCAGAGTTTGGTACTCACTGCCTTGAGTATGATGCCCCTCGGTGGCATGATGGCAGCTTTGGCATTGCCGGCAGTGCGGGTGGTCTATGAGCGGCGTGCCTTTGATTTTCAGGCCTCCCAACTGGTGGCGGCGCTACTATTGGTTTATGCCATTGGTATGTTTTTCTACCTTGCCCGCGATGTTATTGTGCGGGTCTTTTATGCCCTAGAGGATGGCCGCACACCCCTCTACATCACCCTCTGGGGATTGGGATTTAATGCCCTGTTTTGCTTTTTCTTTACCCAAGCCTTTGGCGCTGTTGGGTTGGCAATGGCCACTGTTGGAGTGAATACCGTATCGTTTATTGCCCTGACTTGGATTTTGCACCGTCGTTTGGGGGGGCTACCTTGGGGGGAGCTAATTGTGCCCTTGGTGGGAATTGCCCTAGCCAGTGTGCTCAGTGGTGGGGCAGGTTGGGGTGCCCTCAAAGGACTGGAATTGCTCTGGGGGCGGGAAGGCTTGGGGGTGCAACTGTTGCAGTTGGCGATCGCCGGCAGTGTCAGCCTAATTGTTTTTGCAGCGGCTATCTCGCCCCTAAATCTACCGGAGCTAGAGTTTTTCCTGAGCAAAGTACGGCGGTTTTTGCCCAAGCGATACCAGTCATAGATTGCATAGTATGCTAGTAGATCGGCCAATAACGAGCCGCGTTTTTTCTTCTCTCCGTTGCCTCTCATCCCATCTGCCTCTGCCGTGGAGTACACCATGAAAGTTGTTTGTTCACAATCAGTTCTCAGTAGTAAGCTTGCCCCCCTGAGTCGCGTTGCGCCGAGCAATCCGTCGCACCCGATTTTGGCGAATATTCTCCTGCAAGCTGAAGGTGGCCGCCTCGGACTCTCCGTCTTTGATCTCAGTTTGGGGATGCAAATCTGGCTGGATGCAGAGGTGAAGGTGCCGGGGGCAATTACTGTTTCTGCCAAGCTCTTTAGTGAGATGGTGGCGCGAATGCCCAATCGCGATATTGAGATTACGGCGGAAGATACGCGGGTGATCCTCGACTATGGCAGCGGTTTCTTTGAGATTCAGGGGATGAGTGCCGAGGAATTTCCTGCTCTGCCCACGTTAGAGGATGTGACACCTGTAACCTTGACTGCAGAGGCATTGCGGCGGGGACTTCAGGGGAGTTTGTTTGCGGCGAGCACCGATGAAACCAAGCAAATTCTCACCGGGTTGCATGTGACGTTTGAGATCGATCGCCTTGAGTTTGCAGCAACCGATGGTCATCGCCTCGCCGTTACGCTGACTGAACAGCCTGTGCCGGAAGCCCTCTCGCCGATTACAATTCCGGCAAAATCCCTCAAGGATCTAGAGCGGCTGATGGCAAAACAAGACGGGGATGTAGCGCTGCGCTGTGACCCGACTCAAGTGGTGTTTGATATTGGCAACGATGCTCGCATTACCAGCCGTCTGTTGGAGGGGCAGTATCCCAATTACCGCCAACTCATTCCCAAAACCTTTGCGCGCCAAGTCACGGTGGAGCGATCGACCCTAGCAGATGCCCTAGAACGGGTGGCAATTCTTGCGGCTCAAAAGAATAACGTCGTCAAAATCAACATTGATGCCGAGGCTCAAGAACTCAAACTCTCGGCTGAGGCGCCGCAATTGGGCAGTGGCGAAGAGAATGTACCGGCTCAGATTTCTGGGGAGTCGATGGAGGTGGCCTTCAATGTCAAATATCTTCTCGAAGGACTGAAGGTGATGAATAGTTCAGAGGTGCAACTGCAACTCAACGGCGAAACCCAGCCTGCGATCCTCCTCCCCCTTGGGGAAGCCCAGATGAAATACTTGGTGATGCCGATTCAAATTCGCAGTTAGCGCAGGAAATTGCTGGTGAGCCAAAAGGTGACGAAAACGCCAATGCCCACCAGTTGATCCACATTGAGGAAGACCCCCGGCAGACCAAGCTGGTAAATGCCCACGGCGATCACTGCGCCCAATATCAAGGCAAGGAGGGTGATCAAAAAGGCACGGCCAAGGCGTTGTTCCTTGCGTTGCAGCCACACGAGGTTAAAGCCAACCCCCAGTGACAGCACCAATGCCAAGGTATCAGGATTGGCCTGAGACAGCCCGATCGCCATCAGAACGGCATAGACCGTTGAGGTAATGGCAATGCCCCGCAGGTTGGGGGTGTCTAACTGTTGCTGCCACCACTGAAGGGCGGGATGATTCGCAATGCGATTGGGCTTAGCTGGCGCCGGTTCATTGAGTTGCTCAGCATAGCGAATGCGCTCAGGCACTTTGATTTTGCCCTCTTGGCGTTGCCGCAGCCGATCCATCAAAATGGCATCGTAGGCTGCTTCAATTTCGGTACGCTGCCGTTCATCCCCCGGATGAGCCGCTAATAGCGCATCCCGTGCTTCCTTGATTTGCTCGAAAGAAGCGTCTTCCGGCACTTGCAGCTTTTCGTAGGGGTTGTCACTCATGGCAAATTGATCTTTGTTCATTGGCCATTCTTACGGGCGGTATCAACAGCGGACTGAAGGCTACCCTACAGCTTAACGATGCCGCACCTTTCCAAGGAGCTAATTTTGCTCGTCCAGAGAGATGGCAGAGAAAAACGCTGTAGCACAATCGCCTTCCCTCAAATTCTAACCACTTCCTAGGGAAAACGAGAGAAAGTAGCGCTCAAAGGGATGCAGCTGCCTAAATTGTAACAAATCATTTACTTTCGAGATTCTTAATTATTCTTTACAGCGATGCGGGCGATCGCCCCTTGGGGGAAACGTTCCTTTTTTCAGATTTCTTTTGGCGCGATCGCTGGGCAGGTCAATTTTAGCCTTGGGTGCAATCGATCAGGGAATGACTTGGCGGGGGGAGTTTTTGTATTTTTGTTTAATTTAACTAAAAAACTAACAGCAAAAAAATTAAAGATAACTTCTCAAAGAACCGCCAGTTTCCTGAGAGACTTCCAAAACTTGAAAAAGCGTTTGCTCATCCTCAAATCAGCTGAAATTTTATTACAAAAAGATTATTTTTCTAACCACTGCCGCTTCTAGCGATCGCTGGCCGAGAATAGCAGTTAGGTCATCGTGTCGCTCCATTACTTAGGAGGCAAGGTCAACGTGAAACTCGCAGTGTACGGTAAAGGCGGAATTGGCAAATCCACCACCAGTTGCAACATCTCAGTGGCGCTGGCGCGGCGGGGCAAGAAAGTCCTGCAAATTGGCTGTGACCCCAAACACGACAGCACATTTACCCTGACAGGCTTTCTGATTCCCACCATCATTGACACGCTCCAAGCCAAGGACTACCACTACGAGGATGTCTGGCCAGAGGATGTGATCTACAAAGGCTATGGCGGTGTGGATTGCGTCGAAGCGGGTGGCCCCCCGGCTGGGGCAGGTTGTGGTGGCTATGTCGTCGGTGAAACGGTCAAGCTCCTCAAGGAACTCAATGCCTTCGATGAATACGATGTCATTCTCTTTGACGTTCTGGGGGATGTGGTCTGTGGTGGCTTTGCGGCCCCCCTTAACTATGCCGATTATTGCCTGATTGTCACCGATAATGGTTTTGATGCCCTCTTTGCGGCGAATCGCATTGCCGCCTCCGTCCGTGAAAAAGCGCGCACGCACCCCCTGCGCCTCGCGGGTCTCATTGGTAATCGCACCAGTAAGCGGGATCTCATTGAAAAATATGTGGAAGCCGTGCCCATGCCCATCCTTGAGGTGCTGCCGTTGATTGAGGATATTCGCGTGTCACGGGTCAAGGGCAAAACCCTCTTTGAGATGGCCGAAAGCGATCCCAGTCTCAACTATGTCTGTGACTACTACTTGAACATTGCCGATCAAATTTTGGCGCGGCCTGAGGGGGTGGTGCCCAAGGATGCCCCCGATCGCGACCTTTTTGCCCTGCTCTCCGACTTCTACTTGAATCCCCAAGGGTCAGAACGGTCACTCGCAGCGGTCTAAAACTCCCCTAGAATACTCCACGGATCCCCTTCGCTGGAGTGAGTATGAACCCTGAGCAATTACGGCAAAGCGCACGCAGTAAGTGGCTGGCCTACTACCAAGAAAACCGCCATTGGATTGTCCGCTTGGCGATTTGGAGTACCTATCGCGGTCAACGGCGCCCCTCCTCAAGTTTTATTTTGGGGGTGCTGACGGCTTTGGAACCGCGCTTACTGGATGCTCTACCCGTCATTGTCGAACTCAGCAACGATCCCGATCGCATTATTTCTGCCTTGGGCTTGAACTTCAACCCCGACGAAGAACTGACCAACGGCGATAACCCTGCTCAACTGCTCCCCGAACCTCGCTTACTACCCCCTAAGCCCTTTGTCAGTAATCGGGCTGAAGAACACGGTGAGGAGGCTGCTCAAAGTCATCAAACCTAGTTCCAATCGTTTCTAAATTTGGAGGCTCTCCCTATGACTGCGACTGCTCCCAATGCCCTCAACTTTGAGTGTGAAACGGGCAATTACCACACCTTTTGTCCCATCAGCTGTGTGGCTTGGCTGTACCAAAAAATTGAAGACAGTTTCTTTTTGGTCATTGGCACCAAGACCTGTGGCTACTTTTTGCAGAATGCGATGGGGGTGATGATTTTTGCCGAACCCCGCTATGCCATGGCGGAGCTAGAAGAGGGAGATATTTCGGCGCAACTCAATGATTATGAAGAGCTAAAGCGCCTCTGCCTCCAAATCAAGCGCGATCGCAACCCCAGTGTCATTGTCTGGATTGGTACCTGCACCACGGAAATTATCAAAATGGACTTGGAGGGACTGGCGCCCAAGCTCGAAGCCGAAATTGGCATTCCCATTGTTGTGGCTCGCGCCAATGGTCTCGACTACGCCTTTACCCAAGGGGAAGACACGGTGCTAGCAGCCATGGCCGCCCGTTGTCCCACGCCCACAGCGGTGAGCGATCCAGAGGAACGCAACCCCATCCAGCGCCTTCTCAACTTTGGCAAGAAAAAAGAGGATCTCCAAGCTGAATCCCACCAGTACCACGACCACCCACCCCTTATTCTCTTTGGCTCTCTGCCCGATCCCGTGGTGACCCAACTCACCTTGGAATTAAAAAAACAGGGCATCAAGGTGTCAGGATGGCTGCCTGCCAAACGCTATACCGAATTGCCAGTGATTGATGAGGGCTACTACGTTGCTGGTGTGAATCCCTTCCTCAGTCGTACCGCCACTACCTTGATTCGCCGCCGCAAATGTCAACTCATTACGGCTCCCTTTCCCATTGGCCCTGATGGTAGCCGCGCGTGGATCGAACAGATTTGTACCACTTTTGGGATTCAGCCCCAAGGCCTAGCGGAGCGCGAAGCCGAAACTTGGGAAAAACTGAGCGACTACCTTGAATTGGTGCGAGGCAAATCGGTCTTTTTCATGGGGGATAATCTCCTAGAGATCTCCCTAGCGCGGTTTTTGATTCGCTGTGGTATGCGGGTACTAGAAATTGGCATCCCCTACATGGATAAACGTTACCAAGCAGCCGAGCTAGAACTCTTGACGAAGACTTGTGCCGAAATGGGGCATCCCCTCCCCACCATTGTTGAAAAACCCGATAACTACAATCAACTTCAGCGGATTAAGGCGCTCCAGCCCGACCTTGTGATTACGGGTATGGCTCATGCCAATCCCCTCGAAGCCCGTGGCATCAGCACCAAGTGGTCTGTGGAATTCACCTTTGCCCAAATTCACGGCTTTGGCAATGCCCGTGACATTCTAGAACTCGTTACCCGTCCGCTGCGGCGCAATCAAGCCCTTGCAGGGTTAGGTTGGCAAAAAATGGTGACCCACTAAAAAATGAACCCCCTCTGAACAGACTCGGAGGGGGCAATCCCTACTTAGAGGCCTTAGCGTCGCCGTGGGGGTTGGAGAATCTGGTTTTGCAGGTTAGGCGGCATACTCCCCGGTGTTGGCGAGTACTGATAGCCGAACCCCGCATTCTGGGTATCATCAACAATCTTCGGCGTCACCATCACCACCAGTTCATTGCGTTGACGCTGGTTAGCTTCCCGCCGGAACAACCGCCCCAACAGGGGAATGTCTCCTAGGATTGGAATCTTAGTCACCAACGAGCGATCTTGATCTTGGATGATGCCCGCCAGCATCAAGGTTTGGCCATCCCGCAAGCGAATCCGCCCCGACTCCATCCGCCGTTGCGAGATCAGTGTCCCCGTGGAACCACCCGTCCCTGGGAAAATCACATCATAGGTACCGCTGGGAGCACTCACCTCTGGAGACAATTGCAGCGTTATAAAACCATTATCGTCAATTTGCTCTACGGTGACATTAAAAATCACCCCCACAGGTCGCAGGATTGGGCGAATCTGTTGAGTCGCGATCGCCCCGCCGCCACCAGTGGCTTGTTGAGCAGCAGTGGATTCAATGCCAGAGAAAATTTCTTGGGTCAAATTGACTTGCGCAGCACTCCCCTCCTGAATGACAAGGGTGGGGTTGGTCAGAATTGTGGCATTGCCAGTTTCAATAGAAAGTCGAAGCTGCGCAAAAAAGTCACTCAGTAGATTCCCCACGGGTATACTGACTGGTGCGCCAGTGAGGGGGGCAGGGGTCAAACCACCCACGTTAGGCGTAGTGCCACGAATCACCGTTAAACCATTTGGATCTAAAATGGCTCCCCACAGGCTGCTGCCAAAATTAGTAATTAAGTCTGCATTGGCTGTGCGTCCTCGTAGCAGGTTCACATCAATAAACTTGACATTGACCATCACCTGCCGCTTACGGATGTCAAATTGCTGAATCAATTGGGTGGCAATTTCTACCTTGCGGGGGGAGCCGATGAGGGTGACTGTGTTGGTGCGGGGGTCACCCACCACCTCTAGTCCCCGCAGGAGTGAGCTTCGACAAATTTGATCATCAACGCCCCTCGCTGCTTCTGGTACTTGCAGCTGCTCACAGCCGGTTGGCGCCTGAAATGGACCAGTATCTGGCAAGTTTGCACCATACATTTCCAACAGCTGCACTGCCCCTAGTTGCAGGTCACCCTCACGGGTACGGGTTTCGCGGTTGAGAGCAGTTTGGGCGGTTGTTGCAGCCTGGGCACCCCCAGCTCCGCTCCCGATGGTGCCCCCCGTTTGAGCCAGAGAGCTGATTTCCCGTGTCGTTGAACCCGCCCCAAAGACGCGCATCTGATTAAGGCGAATGGTGCGGACAATGCGGTTTTGGGCATCGGGGGGTAAGGCTTGACCCACAAAGATAGTGCGGCCTTGGCGATTGGCTTTGAGGTTAGTGACCCGCAGCACATAGTTGAATACGTCTTGAACGGATTCATTCTCGATATCGAGGGAGATGGTGACGCCGCCCCCTTCCCCATTGCCTTCCGGAAAGACAACGTTCATATTGGCGGCACGAGCCAGTAGGGAAAGAACCTCCCGCACTGGAGCCTCCCGCAGCAGTAGGCGGGGAATCCGTTCATTGGTGCCCAGTTGAATCACGTCGGGGTCAGCATTGAGGGGGCTAATCAGCATATCGCCAACAGGGGGTGGCACTGGGCGCGGCAGAAAAGGCGGCACCGCACTAGGGCCGGGGGGCATGGCCATGGGTTGACCACTGGGGGCAACCTGAGGGCCCGCGGGGCTTTGAGCCGTAATGAAGTTAATTTGCAGGCCATCGCGTCCTTCGCGGATGACTTCACCAATGGGAGCAGCACTAATGCCATTCACGGTGACGCGGATGGTTTTGGCGTCCAGTTGCACCACCTCGACGGAGGAGATACCGGGGGCGGGGTTGTCTTGGCGGAAGGCACCCCCTTGGGGCAGGCGCAGTTGGCTATTGGGAATATCAGCAATGGAGGCATTGCCGCGATTGACTGTGAAAACCGCTGGCCGTAGATTCCCCTGCACGTTGAAGAGGAGTTGAATGCCGTTGGGCGCTGTTACCAGACGAACTCCCGTGATTTCCGTTGCTGTGGCCCAAGTGGGGGTTTGACTGGCAGCAACAAGGGCGGTTGTGGCCACCCCTAAGCCGAGACGATGTAAAAGCTGACTCACGATGCTTGACTCCTCACGAATGCCACCAAATGTATGAAAAGAGAATGCAACTCGCTCCCAAGACACTCTACGCTGCTTTTTGGCTTGCCATGCGCTATTGCTGCTGTTGTTGTTGCGGTTGTCCTTGCTGCTCACCTCCTTGGGGTGGGGGGGCCAAAGCGGCAATTTCCTCAGGGGTTAGGGGTACATAGGTCATGAGCTTAAATGTGGTAATCACTTCGCCGGGCTTATCAGCAACGAGTTCCATCGTCAGGTTGTTAATCACGAGGAAGTTCTGCTGCTGGTCAATTTTTTGCATGATCTGCAAAATGCTGGGAAATGACCCTTGAATCGTAACGTTGGTTACCTGTTGTTTTAGTTTGGCATTTAATTCGGGGCCAAGGGAGCCATCTTGGACAATTCCTGAAGCTGCACTATCGGGTTCAAATGTGGTCAGTTGGGCGCCGCTGGTCAAGATCAGGCGGTTAATGTCAAGGAGGAGGGTGTCTAGGGCTTCCTGTGTCGCAAAGAGCGATCGCACGTCACGATTTTGCCGCTTGGCACGCTCTAGCCCCGCTACCACATCATTGAGTTGCTTCAGGATCACTTCCCGCTGGGAGAGGTCATTTTCCTGCTGGGCAATTTCCTCCTGTAACTTGGCCGCTTCCTCCAGTTTGGGGGCAATGAGAAGACTCCCCAAGTAAACCGCTGCTCCCAAACCTACCAAGGCAATAAGGACACCACTGACGACGGGTGTCAGGGTAATGCCAAAGACCGTCGGATAATTGGGTGCGGGTTCCTCAATCGGCGGGCCGCCAAAATCGCCAGTTAGGGTCATTCCTGTACCACTCCTTTTTCTTTGAGAAATTGAATGCGCGCCACCAGTCCTTCAACCCCATTGGCAGCCAGTTCATTGAGAAGTTCCGAGGCTGGCACGCTGGCGATCGCGGTTTTAATACTAAAGGAAACCCTTGCGGTTGTCTCTTCCTCACCCTGTTGATTTGCCCGTTCCGCCTTCACCAACTGAGTGGCCTTGCCATCAAAGAAGGGAGAGCGATTTTGCAAGAGCAAAAGAAAGTCACTGACTGCATCAAAGGAGACGGCTGTGCCTTCAATCGTTAGCTCTTGGCCTGTTTGTCCGCCTTGGGTAATCCGTCGAATTTGTACTTCCCCTGGCGTTTGAGTTGCCATATTGCGTATCACCGCCGACCAAGGTTTGACCTGATTAAACACCGTGGCTAGGGCTTTGGTTTCTGCGGCAATCTGTTCCTGCTCTTTTTTAATTTCATCCATGCGTTGCAGGTCTGGAGAAATGGCTGCGAGGCGATCCTGAATGCTTTTTTGTTTAATCGTCAGTTGTTGCAGCCAGAGGTTGGCACCCACCGAGCCGAGGAGAGCTAGCCCCACAAAGAAGAGGGCAGCGACACCACCGATAATAATCGGCACATTACTCATTCCTGCCGCTGCGGTTGTGGTAGCAGCCATGCCCCCCACTTCGGGACGTTCTTTAAGGAGGTTAATCTCAATTGAGTACATCGGGGATGCTCCTAAGCGCCACGCAGACCAAGACCAATCACCGTGCCGAGGGCAGGGCGTTTTTCGAGGGGAATCTCTTCCGGGGTTTGCAGTCCCAGCAAACTAATGGGGTCAACCAAAGTGGTGGCATAGTTGAGCCGCTGACTAAAAAACTCATCCACTTGACCAATACTGGCACCGGGACCGGCAAGCAGCAACTGCGAGACCTCTAGACTTTCCCCTTGGTTGAGGTAAAAGTCAATGGAGCGGCGGATTTCGTCTGCTAGATCGGAGAGCACTCGCAAAATAGCGGCACCACTGGGGTTGAGTGCTCCGGTCACATCCATCGGCTCTAGGGGAACGGTCAGATTCTCAATCAGGTCAACGCCCATCGAAGGCGGCAAGTTCATGGCGCGGCTAATGGCTTCTTGCATCCGTTCTTTGCCAATGGGCACTTTGCGGTTGAACTGGGGAATGCCATCTTTGACGATGCTAATTTCTGTGCCCTCGTCGCCTATATCAATAATCGCTGCTGCTTCGCCCACAAACTGCTGTAGTGAATCCCGCAGGGTACGCATGAGGGCAAAATTGGTCACTTCAAGGGCGGTGAGTTGTAAACCGGCTTGGGTAAAGGCATTGATATAGGCATCGGTCACTTCGCGGGGCGTGCCCACGAGCAAAATTTCTACCCGCTCAATGCCATCTTCATCAAGGGAGGTTCCCAGTTTTTGATAGTCAACATCGGCCTCTTCACGGGGAAAGGGCAGGTAGAGGGGCGCTTCCTGCATGAGAACCACTTCCCGCAATTCATAGTCGGGTAATTCCGCAGGCAGGCGAATCAGGCGAATCACGGCTTCATTCATGGGAATGGCACTGATCACCTCTTTTTGTTTGATGCGCTTATCCTCAATCCCTTGACGGATGGCATCGGCGACGGCGGTGGTGTCAATGATGCGGCCTTCTTCAATGGCGCCTTCACTCAAGGGCACTGAGGCCATAGCGGTCATTTTCAGACCCTGCTTTTGCCGCTGAAGCTGTACGATATTGACCCGCTCTGGGGTGAGTTCAATCCCCAAGCCCTGCTTTGGTTTTGCAAATAGATTTCCCAGCACAATATCACCCACCAGTGAACGGTCAAGTTTGCATTAGCGAGATGGTGTGAAGAGTGAATTTCAGAACGAGGCCACACCCTAACCTGACAGGGTTATGGAAACACCTGTGTTGCTAAGGCGATCATAACCAATGTGCATCGGCTCTTTCCAATGCATTGGTATGGTTTGCAAAGTGGCTTTATGCAAAACTTGAGCGATCGCTCTTGGGGAAAGTCACCAGCGATCGCCAAATGATGATATTAGTTTTTCTTGATTAAAATCAATTAGGGCTGAACAATCACTCGTGTGCCCACCTCAATTTTTTCAAAGAGGGCGCGAATATCATCGTTGCGCATCCGCACACAGCCATGGGAAACGGCTTGGCCAATCAAAGATTCATTCGTTGTGCCGTGGAAGCCAGCATAGTTGTTATTTCCCATGGGGGCAAAGACAATCAGGCGATCGCCCAAAGGGTTGCGACCCCCCGGCGGAACCAAAACCCCCGTAAAGGGATTACGCCATTGGGGATTGACGACTTTGTGCAGCACTCTGAAATTACCTTGGGGCGTTTCCCAGCCCGGCTTGCCCACGGCCACGGGATAGCTGGCTAATACTTGATCACCTTCATAGAGAAAGACGCGGCGCTCCCGCAAGCGCAAGACAATTTTGCGTTCCAAAGCGGGTAGAAACGGAGTTGCCTCACCAACGGGGGGAAGTGCCAAGGGCGCTAAGGTGGTCGGCAAGTACGGCTCTGACTCAGAAGCACGGCTCACCTTCAATTCTTCAGCACCCACAGCAGCCATAGGCAGGATAGCGATCGCCCCCAGTGCTAAACCCAAGGTTTTTCCTCTGACCCAGCCCAACATGAGAACAACTCCGATCTCTCTCAGGATGTTTAGAACAGAATTTGTGTTGGCGGTGCCGGCGCTGGTGCTGCGGGGGGAATGGCAGCCGGACGCGGAGCCGGTGCTGAGCCACCCACTTGAGGCACTCGAATGGGGGTTACCGCGACATACTCAGGGGCAGGCACGATGGCGGCACAGATGATTTTGGCGGTGGGCACACTGGCCTTTGGATCCAAAATCACTGCCACATCCAGACCTTCAACAATTTCCTTGCGGAAGGGGCGCTGACGGTGCTTGCGATCAAACACCACCACAATCTCTTCACCCCAAGGTTGCCGCAGGGTGACATTATCTCCATCAATGTTGGTGACAACGCCCCGCACAGCCTTCACCTGCTTGGCTTCGGCGGGAGAAAGTAAAACAGTGGTACAGGTTGCCATTGCGGCCAAGGCAACAAGAGCGGTACGACGCAGATTCAACACAGTTCAACTCCTGATGTTTTTTTGTCTTTGGACGATTTAAAGATTGAATACTGAAAACTGAATACTGAGGAGTGAATAATTACCCGCATTCTACGTACGCCAACCTTGGGGCGTCAAGGCTAGAGCATAAATCTTGATGTTTTCTTATGTTTTCTTCAGCAAATTCAGCTTACAGAAGCTGTATGCAGGCGCGAGCGATCGCCCAATCCTCTTGGGTCTGAACCACGAGAACCCGTACGGGAGCAGTCGGCAGCGCAATGTCGCGATCGCCTTTACCCTCTTCGTTAGCTGCGCTATCTAACTCAATTCCCAACCAACCTAGCCCTCGGCAGACATCGCGGCGCACACCGGCGGCATTTTCACCAATTCCTGCTGTGAATACCAACGCATCGAGACCACCAAGAGCCGGCAGAAGGCTCGCAGTGCCCCGTTGCAGGGAGTAGATAAAACAGTCATAGGCCAACTGCGCTTGGGTGTTTCCCTGATCAATGGCCGCCAAAACCTGTCGCAAGTCATTACTGACCCCAGAGACGCCCAATAGACCCGATTGGCGATTCACCAGACGATCGAGTTCTTCAACTGTCTTGCCCCGCCGCAGCAGATAGAGCAAAATCCCCGGATCAATGTCGCCACAGCGCGTCCCCATCATCACTCCCGCCGTGGGGGTAAAGCCCATTGTGGTTTCAACGGAAACGCCGCCCTTGACCGCCGTCAGGGAACAGCCATTGCCGAGGTGACAGGTAATTAGGCGCAACGCTGCTAAGGGACGCTGCAATAGGGTGGCTGCCCGTTCACTGACGTATTGATGGCTAATGCCATGGAAGCCATAGCGTTGAATTCCCGCGGTGGTCAATTCATAGGGAATAGGGTAGGTGCGCGCCACTGCCGGCAATTGCCCATGGAAAGCGGTGTCAAACACAGCAACTTGGGGTGTTTGGGGACAAATGTCGGCCATTAATTCCATTCCCAGCAAGTTGGCTGGATTATGGAGCGGCGCATATTCACTAAATTCGGTAATTGTTGCTTTCACCTGCGCATCCACGCGCACCGCTGCTTGGTAATGGCTACCCCCATGAACCACGCGATGACCAATGATCGTAATCTCTGCAAGGCTTTCTAGGAGCGTTGTCGAGCCATTGGTGAGGGTGTCTAGGAGCGTTTTGAGCCAGTCCTGTAGGCCTGCAATTCCCCCCTCTGGATGGGTTAGGCTGGCTTCGTAGCGCTGGTCGGCAGTTGTGATCTTGAGCCGCGCCACCGTTGGGTCTTGTCCCCAATCGAGCAGGCCTTGCCAAAGGGGAGCGGGGGGTGTGGCAGCCATTGCCGCCATTTCAGGTGCTAACCGATACAAACAGGCTTTGAGGCTACTAGAGCCAGCATTTAACACCAGCACCGTGATCATGGCAGGCCTGCAAAAGCATCGCCTCTATCCTAGCCAAGCGCCCGTGGCAACCGATGCAGCGCAGAACACCTTGAGGCGAAAAAGAGAGCCCTAGAATTGGGACAAGCATTGGGGAAGTCAGCGTGTTTTGGCAAAAGCTTAAATGGCGGCGACACGGTGTGTATCTGCTGTTGTTTCTATTGGGGCTGTTGATTGCGGCTGTGGTGCTCACTCAATTGCGATCGCACCCAATTCTCCGCCCTGCCCTAGACCCGCTGCCTCAACATCCGCAAATCGCGGTACACATGAATCACTCCCAAGCCCACAGTTATCAAGAACCCTATCGCCCCTATACCCGTGAAGGGGAAGACCTTGAGGCAATCATGATTGAGCAGATTGCCAAGGCACAAAAGACGATTGATGTGGCGGTGCAGGAGTTTCGCCTACCCAATCTGGCCAAGGCCCTAGTAGCACGGCAGCAGGCGGGAGTGCGGGTACGAGTGGTGATGGAAAATACCTACACTGCGCCTTGGGCAACCTACAGCCCTGCGCAAGTGAGCGCCATGGATCCGAGAATGCGGGAGCGCTACAACGCCTGGAAAGCCCTCGTGGATACCAATGGCGATGGCCAACTCAGTGCAGCGGAACTCAGCGATCGCGATGTGCAGACGATTCTCAACGAGGCCAAGATTCCTTGGATTGATGACACTGCCGATGGCTCTAAAGGCAGTATGCTCATGCACCACAAGTTTATCGTTATTGATAATCGCCAAGTCATTGCCACTAGTGCCAACTTTACCCTCAGTGATGTCCATGGCGACTTGGGACGACCCGATACCCGTGGCAATGCCAACTCCCTCTTGGTGATTGATAGCCCCGCCGTGGCACGCCTATTTACTGAGGAATTCAACATTATGTGGGGGGATGGTCCCGGTGGTCAGCCCAACAGTCGCTTTGGGGTCAAAAAGCCAGTGCGTCCCCCTCAACGGGTGGCTGTGGGCGATGCCATGGTCACGGTGCGCTTTTCGCCAACCCCGCGATCGCAACCCTGGGCGGCCTCTACCAATGGCTTGATTGGCCAAACACTACGTCGAGCACGCCAAAAAATTGATATGGCGCTCTTTGTTTTCTCCGATCAGGAGTTGTCCTACGTGCTTGAGGAACGCCATAACCAAGGGGTTAGCATTCGTGCCCTCATTGACTCAGGATTTATCTACCGTGACTTTAGCGAAGCCCTCGATATGATGGGGGTAGCGATGGCCAATACTGCCCAAGCCCGTCAAGGCAACTGTTACTACGAAGCCGGCAACCGCCCGTGGCAAAACCCCATTCAAACGGTGGGCACCCCCCTCCTACCAGAAGGCGATAAGCTGCACCACAAGTATGGCGTGGTTGACGATCGCACGCTGATTGTGGGTTCCCACAACTGGTCCGAGGCGGCCAACCGCGGTAATGATGAATTCTTGCTGGTGATTGAGCATCCTACGGTTGCAGCTCACTACGAACGGGAGTTTGAGCGGCTCTATAGCAATAGTCGTTTGGGGCTGCCGCAGCATATTCGCGATCGCATTCAGGAGCAGTTGACCGCCTGTGGCGGTAAGATTGCCACCCGACCTGCCCCCTCTTCAGGAAATCGTGCCAGCACGCCGACTACACGGGTGAACTTGAACACGGCCACCGCAGAGGAACTGCAAACCCTACCGGGCGTCGGCCCCAAACTGGCGGCTGAAATTATCCGTGCTCGCGAGCAAAAGCCCTTTCAATCCTTGGCCGATCTAGATGCTGTCCCCGGTGTCGGGCCGAAGCTCCTCGAACGCTTGCGCGATCGCGTGACGTGGTAACGCCCTAGTCAGTCACACTTAATAAACCTAATAAGTTACAAGGGTGGTAATCGGCACATCGGGCAGCTTTTGTCGTCCCCCCAAGTCCGTCAGCTCGACGATAAAGGCAAAGCCATGGAGTTCAGCTTGCGCTTTTTGGATCAGACCCGCCGCTGCTGCCGCTGTGCCTCCAGTGGCAATCAAGTCATCAACAATGAGTACCCGCCGACCTGGCTCTACAGCATCTTGGTGCATCTCGAGGCGATCGCGCCCATACTCTAGTTCATACTCCACCGCATAGACGGGAGCACAAAGTTTACCCGGTTTGCGTAAAGGAATGAAGCCTGCTCCCAGTCGATAGGCCAAGGGGGCACCAAAAATAAAGCCCCGCGACTCGATACCAGCCACATAGTCAATGCCCTCGTTGGCGTGTTTTTCCACCAATTGGTCAATGACGTAGCGCAGCCCCGCCTGATTTTGCAGCAGTGTTGTTAAATCCCGAAACAAAATGCCCGGCTTAGGGAAGTCTGGGACATCACGAATCAGGGATTTGAGATCCATAGGTAGTGTGTTTCCAATCAGTTCAGAAGCATCCTATCTTAGATCTTGTCTAACGCCAAAAGTAGTGGGCAATAAAGATAAGCGCCAATCCCCAGAGGGCAGGATGCACTTCCCTCCCTTTGCCTGCCGCCCATTTCACGATTGGATAGCTAATAAATCCCACTGCTAGCCCCTCACTGATGGAGTAGCTCAAGGGCATCACCAACACCACTAAAAAAGCAGGAATTGCTTCCGTGAGATCAGACCAGGGAATGTCTGGGAGCGATCGCGCCATAAAGACACCGACAAGCACTAGCGCTGGTGCCGTGGCAAAACTGGGAATCGCGGTTGTGATCGGCAAAAAAAACAGTGAGAGCAAAAACAATCCGCCAACCATTAAAGCCGTCAGTCCTGTCCGGCCGCCCACGGCAATTCCGGCTGCCGATTCAATATAGGTGGTCACGGTGGAAGTGCCAAAGAGGGCGCCAACAATTGTCCCCACCGCATCTGCCATAAAGGCTCCCAAAGCGCGGGGGAAATGTCCCTGCTGATTGAGAAACCCCGCCTGTACCCCCACCGCAGAGAGCGTGCCTACGGTGTCAAACATATCGGTAAAAAGCAGTACCAAGGTGACCAAGAAAAAAGACCCCAACTGCCGCGGTTGCAATTGTCCAAAACCCGCCAAGGCTTGACCAAAGAGATGGGACGGCCATTGCGGCCATTGGATCAAACCTGTCGGCCAAGGGGCAGCCCCCACTAGCCATGCAGCTAAGGCGGTGATCATCACCCCCCAAAAAATCGCCCCCCGCACCCCCTTAGCACAAAGAAAGGCTGTCAAAAGAATCCCAAGGGCAGCGAGGATGGGTGGCCATGTCTGAAAGGTGGTGAGTTTTGTTTTCGTGGCGGCATCAGCGATGATAATTCCCGCATTGCTAAGGCCAATGTAGGCGATAAATAGCCCCACCCCGGCAGCGATCGCCACCTTCAAGGACATGGGAATCATATTTACAATCAGCGATCGCACCCCCGTCAAGGTGAGCAGCACAAAAACAATGCCCTCTAGGAGGACAGCACTCAACGCCAATGGCCAAGGCAGCCCCATTTGCCCCACCACCGCAAAAGCAAAAAAGGCATTGATGCCCATGCCGGGGGCCAACGCAATCGGGTAATTTGCCCAAGTCCCCATCAGCATGCTACCCACTGCCGCAGACACGGCGGTTGCAATCACCAACTCCGCCTGCAAATCTTGTGGTTGCTCGCGAAAAATGGCATTGGAAAGAATTTGTGCATTGACGGGCAAGATGTAGGCCATCGTTAGAAATGTTGTCAGTGCCGCCAGTGCCTCGGTAGGGAGTGAGGTGTGTGCTTGCTGCAAATTACACCAATCCCTAAAGCGTGAGTACCCATGTCTCCTCAAGAGGTTGCTCCTTTGTGCGAGAGTTATTCAAGTTTATTTACGCTTTTATTTACGCTGAAGCCCAGTATGAGTGAATTTGATAAGGCTTGGACTTGTCCCTAACAGAGAGATTCGCCACTGCATATACTGGAGTACTCTTGAAATGGAGCCTTTTGGGAAAAGGTATAATAGGGAGCAGGACATGGATGTGAGCGAGATTACATCACCTCTCTCAAGTTTGCGGTTAAATTATATCAACTGTGTATAAAAGCCAAAAATTGAGGGCGTATTCAACTCAGCATCAGCAGCAACGAAGTTCTCGTAGTCAAGATATATTGATAGAGCAAAGGTTGGGGCAATAGAGGACAGGCCAATGATGAAAAAACTGGTGCGCTCACTGAAACGTCGCTATCCCCGTCCGGGGTATCGGCGGCGGCAGCGGGGGTTTACTCTGCCTTTGGTCTTGGGCATGGGACTGATCATGATCGTGGTTGCCCTAACCCTGCTCTCGCGATCGCAACTGGATGTGACCACTGCCAGCCTGCAAAAACAAACCCAGCAGGCCTTTGCGGTGGCTGAAGGTGGTATGGCTCGTACCCTTGGCTTACTCAATGGCAACTACCAGATTCTGCTGCGCCGCACCTATAACCCCGCTAACAATACGAACTTTAATCCTGCCCGCCCCTACCTGATCAGTCGCGCAGCGGATGCAACAAAAGTGGGTCAGCCCAATACCACGGGTTTGAATGTTCCTGCTGTAAATGAATGGACAGCGGCGAGCCTTGATTCTGATGCGCCCCCCTGCTTTACCCTCGATAACCTAAATACGATTGTCCTCAACGGCACAATTGGCACCCCTGTGCAGGGCAATTACCGTATTCTCTCCTATCTCTATGATGCGCCAACGCAAACAGGACACCTGTTGATCGAAGGTCGCTTGCCCAATAACTCGCCGGCGAATGCCTTCATCTTGCAAAAGATGGTGATTACGGATCGCAGCGTGCCCTCCAACTTCCCTGGCCTGCTGGCACAAAGCATTAACCTCGGCAACAATGATGTCTTTGGCACCGTCAACGGCAATGTGATCTGCACCAATCCTGCCAACTGTGTGGTTCCCCAAGCCCAGTGCCAAAATGGCCAGCCGACCCAACAGGGACTGCGCAGTGCCATCGGAGCGCTCAATAACGCGATTATTGAGGGGACGATCGCCATCAACAAGATTAACCTACCGCCTTTTCCTATAGCACCTGATGCGGTGGGTGGTTCCGTGCTAGGAAGTGTTCCCCTGACTACGCTACCCAGTTGGTTGCCATCCAGTCAAATTACCGACTTTCAGCAAGCCCTGCAAGCGGCAGGCGGCTACAGTCAAGGTGCCTACGCCAACTTTCCGATTCCAGGACAAGGCCGAAATCCTCCCCAAGACTCACAGGACATTACAGGTAGAACAACTGACCAAAACTTTCCCCGTCCGGGCGATCGCCCCTACGTTGACCCTGACCCCAACATTCCCTTCTTTATCCCTGATCCCCTACGCCCCGGGGAGCGAATTGTCAACCCAGAGAAAGTCTATTACGCCTATCGCATTCGCAACATTAACCTCAGTGGTAACGAGAGGGTGACATTTAATACGACGAACTATGCCATTCGCCTCTACGTCAGTGGCAACATCTCCCTCAGTGGTAATGCAGGGATTGACAACACCTGTAGCCCCGATAGTTCCACCTGCGGTACCGACGCTAATATGGGACTTCCCAGTGGTGTCGGCACGCCCGATCGCCTACGCATCTATGGCAATCCCCCAGACCCAACCAATGCGATACCTGACCAAGAATTCACCCTTAGCGGTGGCTCCACAGTAGGAAGTGTCTTTGTTTATGCGCCTGATGCGAAGGTAGGCATCAATGGCGGCAGTCGCGAGCCAGATATCTTCGGTGCAGTTTGGGCAAAAACGTGGAATGGTTCTAGCTCCAACAATGCTGAAATCAGGGTGCCCGATCGCCTACCGGAAGCCTTGGGAGGCAACTATGCCAATGCTTCAATTGTTGTGGCACGCACCACCGAAGCGAGCAACTGGAACCGCCTAGCCCAGTACTAAATTCGGAGGTAATGTTGATGACTCGTAGTAAGTTCTATTTCCACTGGCTGGTGCAGCAACGTTCCCAAGGCTTTACCCTTGCGGAGGTCTTGGCTTCCATTCTGGTGATTAGCCTCTTTACCCTAGCGGCGATGCAGGCCATTGTTGTCGCTGCCTTTTTCCAAGCGGATGCCCGTAAATTTGCCGAGGCCAGTCACTGGATTCAAGATGATCTAGAAAATATCAAAATTGTTGCCTACGATCTCTGCCAAACCAAGTTTGCCCAACGCAAGCTGGCAGCACCCGCCCAAGGCAATGACACCACCTTAACACTGGCACTCATTCAATCGGGTGAAAGTGACTACGATCAAGCCATGCCCCCAGAGTATCGCACCGGGGGTGCCTGTCCAGTAACTTCACCCACGGATGGGTTTCGAGTGGGCGATCGCGTTCTCATTGGTTCGGACTCGGGCACACGCCGTATTGTCTCTATGTCAGACAACACGATTACCTTGGACTCGCCAGTAGGGGGCTATCGGGGGGCGGGTACTCGTGTCTATGCCCGCTGTCGGATTCAAGCCGATGAAACCAATGGCATTGATGGTGGCTTTGGTGCCTACCTGCAAACCTTGATTCCGCCGATGAACAGCAGCAATAATAGTCGCCCCATTGTCAATGACACGTTTACGATGACGCGCACACCCACCACCCGTGCTGAGGCACCTTTCCAAACCCTAGAACTGGCCTATTCTGTGCGCAATAGTAACAACCGCGTCGTTGCTCAACTATCAACCGAGGTGGTGCCCAATGCGTTTTTCCGCTGTCCGTGAGCAGGGCATGACCCTGATTGAAATCCTGATTGTCCTGACGGTGGCAGCGATTTTAGCGGTGGCTGTCACGCCGAGCTTTCTCTATTGGCTAGAAACGCAGCGGGTCAACCAAGCTCTTGAAAGCTTAGAGGGGGCACTACGGGAAGCGCAGCGGGAGGCAATGCGACGCAACCAAGCCTGTCGAGTGACGATTAACACAGGCACCAATCCCACTATCGCGGGAGATCCACCCCAATGTCTGCCCAATGGCTCCCGCCAACTGGAAAATGTAACCCTCCGTCGAGGAACAGGGACGGCCTCCGTGCGATTTGGCTTTCAGGGGCGCACCAGTAGTACAGGCACTATTGTCATTGCTTCTACCAATAATCCCACCCTTCAGCGCTGTTTGGTGGTGTCCTTGGGATTGGGGATTATGCGCACGGGCAATTACCTTGCAACGGACACCACGGGTGCAACTGCCGATAACTGTCAAGCACGCAACTAGAGGGGCACAGATATGCAGGGTTGGCGCAGAAGCGATCGCGGCTTTACATTGACGGAGTTACTGGTGGCGGCTGCCGTTGGCAGTATTGTTGTGGCCATGAGTGGTTGGGCAATGGTGGCTATCCTGCAAAACAATCGTCGTGTTGAAGAGCAGGCAATTACCCGCATGAACCTGAGCCGCGCCCTCGACTTTATCTCCGATGATATTCGCTCAGCCATTCGCATCTCAACCACGGCACCCCCAGATTGGGTCATTCCCAGTGGTGGCTACCAGTTGGTGATGTTTATAGAAAAACCAGCGGATAACCTAGAGGAACAGAACGACGGCACCCTCGCCAGTACGACCCGTGTGGCCTATTACACCCGTCCCAAGACGAGCAATGTGGTGTGGCGAGGCCCGATGATTCTCTATCGCCAAAAAATTGGTGACTCTACCCCCAATGCGTTGATTGATGGCATTGCCAACACGAGTCCCAACTGCACCAATAACTTGCCGGGCGCTGTTGACAGTGGCACCAACAAAGGAGGGTTTCGCGTCTTCGTTCAGCACAATCGCAATGTCAAGCTCTGCATTGCTGGTTTGGTGGAGTCAACGGGTACGGTTTACCAAGCAGAAACCCTTGCCGCCGTGCGATCCGGATCTGCGACCCCCACTCCCTAGCGGCAGCAGCATTCCTTGAGAGGTACTTTTGGGAACACTGATAGCTTCTCCTCTTCACTCGGATAGAATAGGCTCAAAACGGTGAAAGTTCCTAGGGAACGGGATGACCTCCCCTTTACTTTACGTACCCCCTGTTTGACAAAAGGGTCATCGTTTTTCTATTGCTGCTGTTATAGGGATGCAACCATGATTTGGCTTTTTTATAGTCTGATGACTATTCTTGGCATTGGTCTGCATTTGTGGCGACAGCCTCACCAGCGTACACGGGCAGGGATCATCCATGTCAGCTTGCTGTACCTACTGGTTATTTTTGTGGGAATTGGGGGGGTGATGAGTGCGTTGGTGCATACGTTTGATGCTGCAGCGACGGCTCGCAAAATTGGCTGGTTACCGGGGAGTCCTTTCCAATTTGAGGTCGCAATGGCGAATCTGGCCTTTGGGATTCTTGGCCTGCTCTGCATTTGGCAACGAGGATTGTTCTGGTCAGCAACAGGGATTGGTTTCTCGGTCTATGTGTTGGGATGTGCCTATGGCCACTACCAACAGATGTTGCTGGGAAATTTTGCCCCCTACAATGCTGGCTGGGGGATTTGGCTTTACGATGTTGGCGTACCGTCGTTGATCTTGACATTGCTGTGGGGTCGCAGTCGCTGGAATGTGTCCCACCCTCATAGGAATGTGAGTAAATCCTAACACCAATCGCCCTCAGAGCTGGTGACCTAGTGATTTTCAACTTAACAGAACAGGCGCGATCTCAAGGGGGAGTGTAGGATAGGGAAGGCGTGATTGAAATCCTTTGGCTGCGTTGTCCCTATGCCTCGTCGTACCGATATTTCAAAAATTCTCATTATTGGTTCGGGTCCGATTGTCATTGGTCAAGCCTGTGAATTTGACTATTCGGGAACCCAAGCCTGTAAGGCGTTGCGCGAGGAAGGGTACGAGGTGATCCTGATTAACTCCAACCCCGCCACCATCATGACGGATCCCGAGACCGCCGATCGCACGTACATTGAACCCCTCACCCCGGAAATGGTGGAAAAAGTCATTGCCGCTGAGCGCCCCGATGCCCTACTGCCGACCATGGGCGGACAAACGGCGCTGAACTTGGCGGTGGCTCTGTCAAAATCGGGGGTGCTGGATCGCTATGGCGTGGAGTTGATTGGTGCCAAATTACCCGCCATTGAAATGGCCGAGGATCGCAAGCTCTTTAAGGAGGCAATGCAGCGCATTGGGGTGGGGGTGTGTCCGTCGGGCTTGGCCAATACCCTCGAAGAGGCGCGGGCGATCGCCCAAGAGATTGGGGTTTATCCCCTGATTATTCGACCGGCCTTTACCTTGGGGGGCAGCGGTGGTGGCATTGCCTATAACCAAGAGGAATTTGAAGAGCTTGCTGCTGCTGGTCTGGAGGCTAGCCCGGTCTCGCAGATTCTCATTGAGCAGTCCCTGATTGGCTGGAAAGAATATGAGCTAGAAGTCATGCGGGATATGGCCGATAACGTGGTCATTATCTGCTCCATTGAGAACGTGGATCCCATGGGTATCCATACCGGGGACTCCATCACTGTCGCACCAGCGCAAACCCTGACGGATAAAGAGTATCAGCGGCTGCGGGATGCTGCCATCAAAATCATTCGGGAAATTGGCGTAGAAACGGGCGGATCAAACATTCAGTTTGCCGTTAACCCCGAAACAGGGGAAGTGATCGTGATTGAAATGAATCCCCGTGTCTCGCGCTCCTCAGCACTCGCTTCTAAGGCAACTGGCTTTCCCATTGCCAAAATGGCGGCGAAATTGGCTGTGGGCTACACGCTGCCGGAAATCCCCAACGACATTACCAAGAAAACCCCCGCTAGTTTTGAACCCACGATTGACTACGTGGTCACCAAAATTCCCCGCTTTGCCTTTGAGAAGTTTCCCGGCTCGCAGCCGGTGCTGACCACCCAAATGAAGTCCGTTGGTGAAGCCATGGCCATTGGCCGCACATTCCAAGAGTCCCTGCAAAAAGCCCTGCGATCGCTGGAAACCGGACGCGCCGGCTGGGGGTGCGATCGCCCCGAAAAACTCCCCAGCCTTGAACAACTGCGGGGGAAACTGCGCACACCCAATCCCGATCGCATCTTTGCCATTCGCCACGCCTTCCTCTTGGGGATGACCGTTGAAGAGGTTTATGAACTAACCGCCATTGATCCGTGGTTCCTGCGGCAGATGCAGGGACTGCTAGAAACGGAAAAATTCCTCAAGCGCAGCAAACTAGAGCAACTCACCGCTGATGATCTCTGGCGGGTCAAGCAGCAGGGCTTTAGTGATGCCCAAATTGCCTACGCCACCAAAACCACCGATGATCAGGTGCGGGCCTATCGCCAATCCCTCGGTGTTGTTCCCGTCTATAAAACCGTGGACACCTGTGCCGCCGAGTTTGAGGCCTACACCCCCTACTACTACTCCGCCTATGAGCGGCCGGTGGAGCAAATTAACCCCGATACCGGCGATGTTGAATTACTGCCCCCGCAATCGGAAGTGCTGCCCCCCCGCAAGCCGCGGGTAATGATTCTTGGCTCAGGGCCAAACCGCATTGGTCAAGGGATTGAATTTGATTACTGCTGCTGCCATGCTTCCTACGCGCTGCGGGCGGATGACTATGAAACAATCATGGTCAACTCCAATCCTGAAACGGTTTCCACGGATTACGACACCAGCGATCGCCTCTACTTTGAACCCCTGACGAAGGAAGATGTCCTCAACATTATTGAGGTGGAGCGCCCCGTCGGCATTATTATTCAGTTTGGCGGTCAAACGCCGCTGAAACTCGCCTTACCCCTCCAGCAGTACCTCGAAACCCATGGCGATCGCCTCGGAACGCAAATCTGGGGCACCTCGCCCGACTGCATTGATATTGCCGAAGACCGCGAACGCTTCGAGAAAATCTTGCGGGAGCTGAATATCCCCCAACCCCCCAATGGCACCGCTCGCAGTTACGCCGAAGCCCTGAGTATTGCCCAGCGCATTAGCTACCCCGTAGTGGTGCGCCCCAGTTATGTGCTCGGCGGTCGCGCCATGGAAATCGTCTATTCCGATGCCGAACTGGAACGCTATATGAACGAAGCCGTGCAGGTGGAGCCAGAGCGACCAATTCTCATTGATAAGTATCTGGAAAACGCCATTGAAGTGGATGTGGATGCCATTGCTGATGCCAGCGGTACCGTGGTGATTGGTGGGATTATGGAACACATCGAACAAGCCGGGATTCACTCTGGGGATTCTGCCTGTAGCTTGCCCACCCAATCCCTTTCTCCTACCGTGTTGGCGACCATTCGCAGGTGGAGTATTGCCCTCGCCAAGGCCCTCAAAGTGGTGGGGCTGATGAACCTACAACTGGCAGTACAAGGGGAGCAGGTCTATATTTTGGAGGCCAACCCGCGGGCATCCCGTACGGTGCCCTTTGTCTCCAAGGCGATCGGCATTCCCCTTGCTAAAATGGCTGCCCGCCTGATGTCAGGCAAAACGCTTGCAGAACTCAATTTCCTCGATGAGAAGATTCCCAACCATGTCGCTGTTAAGGAAGCGGTTCTGCCCTTTGAAAAATTTGCCGGTACGGATACGGTACTGGGGCCAGAGATGCGCTCTACGGGTGAAGTGATGGGGATTGACATGACCTTTGGTGCTGCCTATGCCAAGTCTCAACTGGCGGCCAATCAAAGGTTACCTTTGAAAGGAACTGTTTTTGTATCGATGAGCGATCGCGACAAGGCAGCGATTGTGCCCGTGGTGCAGGAGTTGCAGTCCCTCGGCTTTCGGATTATTGCCACCGAAGGAACCCGCAATGCTCTGCTTGAGGCGGGTCTGAGTAATATTGAACTCATCCTCAAGCTCCATGAAGGGCGTCCCCATGTCCTCGATGCGATTAAAAATGAGCAGATTCACCTGATTCTGAATACGCCCTCGGGTCAGGAAGCCCGTACCGATGCCCAATTGATTCGTCGCACCGCCCTTGCCTACAAGATTCCAATTGTGACGACGATCGCCGGTGCCAAGGCAACGGCTGCCGCCATTAAAACCCTGCAAACCTCAACCCTCAGGGTTCAAGCCCTTCAGGACTACCATCGGGTAGAATGCTAAACATTGGTTTTGGCAACTACGTCTCGCCGCAGCGACTCTTGGCGATCGTCAGCCCCGACTCTGCTCCCATCAAGCGCCTAATTCTCGAAGCACGGCAGCATCATCATCTCATTGATGCCACCCACGGACGGCGGACTCGTGCCGTACTGGTCTTGGATGGGGAGATTGTTGTCCTCTCGGCGCTGCATCCGGAAACCTTGGTGGCGCGACTCAACCCACCCCCCTAGACGCCTCTAAAACATCAAAAAATAATCGTCACCCGCAGTGAGTCGGTGTAGAGGCCGGGGGCAACCCACTGCTGGGCAGGAATGCGACCGTAGATCGTCAGTGTATTGAGGACATTGTTGCCGGGAATAAAAGGCCCCCGTTGCTGTGTGCCCCCTGTGCCATCGCCCCAAATGATACTGCGATTAGCATCAAGATAGAGGTTATAGTTCAGGCGATCGCTCCCACTGCTCATTTGTCGCGGTGTAAAACTATTGCTGCCCCCTTGGCTTAGTTGAACCGTTACGGGGCGGTTATTAAAGCTACCAGCCCCACCCCCCACACAGACAAATTGGACTTGACCAGTGGTATCTAGAGGAATGGGCGAAAAAGGATCATAGCTCCCAAAGTTCAAACCGGTCACACTTTGAAACTGACAACCCGTCCCCTGAGCCTGTGCGGCTGCCCAATACCCAAGGCAACTGAAGCCAGTGATGCATCCTATCGTGGCGAGTCGGGCAACGAACATGAGACTTCCCCTACATCAGTAAAGAGATCGTCACTGGGTGGCAGTGTCAGTTGGAACGTACAGCGCAGTTGCTCGTAGGTCACTTCAGCAGTGTAGGTTCCTGCTTCTAGGGTATCAAAGTAAAATTCTCCCCTTGGCGAGAGGGGCGATAGGATTGTTTCCTTGTTGCGTTCTAGGGTGAGTTGTCCCAAATTGGGAATGATTCGCTCACTGCCCCGCAAAATCACCACTCGTCCGACATAGTTGCGACTGGGGCGGACATCAAAGCGGGCGATCGCTCCCCCACGAAAAGGCGGTGCAATCAGTAGCTCGGTGCGGCCAATGGCAAAATCAATGGGAATATCCTGATCCTCGATCCGCAAGGCATTGCCGTAGTAGGGCAGCAAGTCTGGAATCAAAATTTTACCGCGACGATTCGTGCGACCAATTTCCTGATTGCTTAAGTAGGTGCGCACACCCCCCACATTGGGCACATCTACCAAAACAAAACTTCCCTGCACCGGTCGCGTGGCAAAAACTTCACCGCCAATTGTGACGAATCCCCCTTCCACCACCACTTGCGCCTGTCCTGTATCCCCTGCCTGCGCGTAGCCAATTTGGTAGCGGCTCCAAGGGGCATTGTAAGAAAATGTGCCACTGACAAAGACCCGCTCATTGGCCTGAAGCACCTGTCCCTGATAGCCATAGCCGACGCCCACCGGGAGCGATCGCGAGACGTTGAGGAAAGGAACCCCCTGATTTCCCTGTTGCAGCCAGCCAGTGTTAAGTGTCACTGCATTGTTCAGAAAGTAGTTAAACGTAACACTGATTTGGTTCACTGGCTGATCACTGCCAGAAAGGAAGCGCGAACCTTGCAGGTATAGACTGAGATTGCGGCGGAGTTGCACTTGAGCGAGAATCGTTGCCTGTTGCCGCACCACTTGATCGCGGGGATTGGTAAAAAAGTACTGACCACTGATTGTTACCCGCGACCCCAGATTCAGAGTGGCATTGGCAAAGCCCTCTAACTGCGGGCGATCGTCCCCCAAACCCAAGCCAGTATTGACATAGTTGCCACTGAGGAGGCGCACCCCACCACCAAAGGCCAGCCACCGCCCCGGATAGTTGTAGCCAACAGCAATCCCACTCCCCAATTTTCCCTCAGTGGTACTCACCGCCGCCGCCACATCCAGCGTGCCAATGGGAATCGCCGTACTCAGGTTCAAGCCCGCATTCAAAAGATCGCCATTGCCTTCTAGACGTGCCCCTAGGGTCAAGTTATTCAAAATGCCCTGCCGATAGGCCGCCAAAAATTGCACCTGATCTCCGTAGCTGAAATTCTCCGTGCCAAAATTTTCCCGCTCGGCACCGGCAGCCACAATAAACTCCGATAGCCCAGGGCGCAATAACGTAAACGACTGGACAAAATTACGGCTAAAGACCTGTTGATTGCCCTCAGCATCCTTTATCACAATTCGCAAGCGATTAAAGCCCCCAAAGGCGGGCAAATTTTTGAGAATAAACGGCCCCGGCGGTAACGTCACCTGTCGAATCAGCAAGTTATTCAGGTAAATTTCTGCGCTGCTGGGGGTGGTTACCTCACCCCGAAAGTCAAAGGCGGGTTGGCGAATCAGGTAAGGGCTAAGGCCAAAGTTGCGTTCCCAAACAATGCCCCCCCAAAGGCCACCCCCGCCCAACAGGTCACTGCTGATAAACGCATCCCCTAGGGTCAAAGTTGTGAGATGGCGCCGATGATCCAATCTAAAAGCGGTGAGTCCCCGTTGCAGGTTGCCATCGGCAGTCAACCCCAGCGTTGAGGTGAGGGCATTGCCACCAAAGCTAATCGCCACTTCACTGGCAGCCGTCAGTTGTTCAAAGTTATTCCAAAAAACACCATAGTTCAGGTAGGCACTTAAGGGTTGGCTATAGCGAATCCCCGGCGGTTCATTACTCGGTTTAAAGTCAATGACCGTTTGTGGCAGTTGGGCTGCTCCCACCTGTAACCGTAGCACTAAGTTGGCATCATCCCGCTGGAATGTCATCTGCGGTGCCAACGACTGCAAGGAGACGTGCTCAATGCCTTGGATGATTTCGCGGCGACCGCCAATCTCCCTCAGACCGGCATTCACTAGATCCTGCAAAGGGATGAGCACATCATCGCCACGCACCAAAACAATCACATCCCCCTTGGTAACGCGATTCACCTCAAGGGTATAAATGGCAGAGACTTCTGCTTGGGCAGAGACTGGAGCAGCCATCAGGAGGCTACTAAACGCAAACGCCGTTGGGAGTAGAAATTTCAGTTGTAAGGGAGGGGTTGGTGCCCACAGACTGTAATTTGACTTGGCGCACTTGGGCACAGTTGGTTTGTGGTAGAGGAATATTCCTAAAGGGGCGATCGCGATCGGCCAAAACATACACAGAATCTAGCGTCCGCTCGAAAACAACCGTCCCCCGCTCATTCAGCCCCTGTACGGTTATGCCAAGGGTTTGAATGTGAACATTACCACGATTGCGGAGTACAAAACTTAATTTGCCCCCTTCAACCCGACCATTCAAAATTTCGCCTTGGCGCTGGATATTGGCAGGTTGGACAAAAACGGGCAGGCTAAAGGTCTTGATAATGCGAATGGCAGCCCCTTGGGTTTCTGGCACATTGGCTGGGGGCA
This sequence comes from Thermosynechococcus sp. HY213, assembly GCF_031460975.1. NCBI lineage: Bacteria > Bacillati > Cyanobacteriota > Cyanophyceae > Acaryochloridales > Thermosynechococcaceae > Thermosynechococcus > Thermosynechococcus sp. HY213. Next base: position 380,221 of record NZ_JAVKVB010000011.1, read on the forward strand.
ATTCTGTCACTAGGAGGCGATAGGTTTGCTCTTCAGTGGTTGCCGGTTGCCGTACCCCAACCCGTAAAGTCCGCTGTTCTCCTGGCGGTACCGACAGCAAGACAGGGAAAGCCACGACATTGCCATCGCTTTCCGTTAGCTCCTCTTGGCCATCGGCGGTTTGCTGCCAGCGGCGGACACTAATCTCAAAGTTAATCGGCACCTGCCCCGTATTGGTCAGGGTCAACAATGCCGTTCGCTGACGCGGTGAGAGAAACACCTGCACCGCATTCAGATAAAACTCCGAGGATTGTGCTCCCACCCTTGAAGCCATGCCAAGGGCAATGACTGTGGCCAGCAGGGCAAACCGCCACCCCAATAGAAAGCGCACGCTAGAACGAGACAGTGACTTGAACCGTATCAATATAGGCACCGGGTTTTAGCTGATCTAGAGTACCGGACGGTAAGTTATCTGCTGCGAGAATCCGACCGTAGATGGGGAAGTTTGCAGGAGATGCATTGGGTGCTGTGTACTCGACAGCATTACTGAGATCACAGCCCCAAACTTCACTTCTCGCAGCATCTTTGTATAATCCATAGGGAAGACGAGCATCCGCATTGGCCATCTGGCGCAGAGGAGCAGTACAAGAAGAGCTCGATGAAGCGTTGCTTCCTTCGTCCAGCTTAATAGTCGCTTGAGTCTTAGGTAAGCACTTGACACTCACTTCACCTTGGGCATCCAAGGGCGTTGTTGCGTGGGCACCCAATGGATCATAGGTACCAAAGTTGATATTTTGAGTACCCGTAATTTTGCAGGCTGGGTTGACTTTTGCTTGAATTTGGATATTTGTGGTTTGGGGCGAAGTTTGGGCTTTGGCAGCCTGTGCCATTAACAGAGGCAGTACGCCCCCCGCCGCAGTAAGAAATAGACCGAGAAGAATCCGTTTGAGCAGGAATGAGAAAGTCATCGTCAAACCCCCTTATGAGAACAGCAAAAAGTTTAGACCCCAATTTTTGATGTTACTCTAATACTGAATGTAGCAAACCTTTAGGGATAACTCGCGGTGAGCTTGCAACACATACTAGCAGTAACAATACTACAGCATCCCCCCCTTGCCTACCGTGATTTCACGGAGGTTTTATCTTTCCTTTAGAAAGAAACAATAATCTGAACCGTATCGATATAAGTACCCGGTGTCAGTTGATTCAGAGTCCCTAAAAGTGCAAGAGCTTGACCCGATGGGATGCGACCGTACACGATAATGTCTTTGACGCTAGCATTGGTCGCACTGTAGTCCACATCATTCAGGAAGTTACAGCCCCAAATGTCAAGAGGGGAGTAAGAACTATCCCGATACAAAAAATAAGGAAGGCGAGCGGAGCCAGAAGCCATACGCCGCAGCGGTACAAGACAACTGGACAAAGCAGCAGGATAACTCCCCTGATTCAGCCGAATGGTTGCTTGGGTGCCCGGTAAGCATTGCACACTCACCTGACCTTGGGCATCTAGCGCTTGGGTGTAGTGGGTACCGAGGGGATCATAGGTGCCAAAGTTAATATCCTGAACACCCTTAATCACACAGGCTGCCTTCACCGTCGCCTGAACGTTGATGTTACTGGTTTGAGGTGAAGTTTGAGCATGGGCGCGCTGAGCCGTTAGGAGTGGCAATAGACCACTGGCAGCAGTCAAAAATAAACTTATTGGGTAGAGCTTTAGCCTCAGAAAACAGGGGTGATGCATAAGACTCTTCTCCCAACAGTTCATCAGTATTTTAATTGCTAGAGTGAACCCTACAAATTGCTAATTATGAATTTGGAGAGCACTCAGTCATGACTTGTAGGCCAAGCTTACGCAAGCCTAATGTGAAGGTGTGCGGCGAATTCACAATTGCAGCCGTTAGAGGGACACTGTCAATCTTACACCACTTACAGGACTTATGAACAGAGAATTTTAACTACGCAACAAAAGTTAATCTAAAGATTGGCACCCCCAAGCGTCAGGATCATCGTTGATGGGATGCGATCGCCATCGAAGGCAGTCTCAAAAATATTTTTGTAATGTTGATTGACCCCATTTTACTTGAGTGTATGCTAGTGCCTAGGAAAATTTTGTAGCCCTTTGATTTGGAGTGATTGCTGTGTTGCCAGACTTGCCAAGTTTTGATGCTTTGCTTCAGAGTTTGCGTAATATTGACACCCTAACCGAGTGGGAAATGGCGGTTCTGGGCATTATTGTCATCGTGGTTGGCATTTCTCTAGGGAACTGGGTCTGGCCAAGGATTTTGCAGGGGCTATTTATTCTTCTGTATCTTGGTGTAACTGCTATTCCCCTATTTTTGGTGGCGAACGGTATTCTACACGAGTGGCAAGATGTGGTCTTTAGCTGCTTAGTTATCGGCTTTTTGGGGTCAATCCCGTTACTCCCCTTTTTTGCTATTTCCAGTATTCAGCGAAAAATAGATGGCCTCAAGCAACAGGTGAACACACCACCTGCATCAGCTCCTATTAATTTCGAAAGGGAGTGAGATATTTTCAAGAGGGATAGGCTATACTCAAAGCGTCATGAATCTTACTCAAGAACATGAGCTATAGCTTGGACTGACGAGAGCGGGTTGTCTCCTATATCCAGCAAGGTGGCAAAATCAGTGAAGCAACTCAAATCTTTCAGGTGAGCCGCGCCACTATCCATCGCTGGCTGAAGCGAGACGACTTAGCGCCCACGGTTGTCCCCCGTCGTCCTTGGAAGCTGGATTGGGCGGCCTTAGCAGCGGATGTTGCTGCCCATCCCGATGACCGTTTAATCGACCGTGCCCAGCGATTTGGCGTCCAAGTTTCCACCATTAGTTATGCCCTCGCCCAGATGGGCATCACCCGAAAAAAAACAGATACGTTACCAAGAAGGGTGTGAAGAAGAGCGACAAGCGTATCAACAGCAGCTCAACACATGGGTAGAGAGCCATGGGGAGGAAACGGTGGTGTCTATCGATGAGAGGGGGTATGCAGGGTCAAACAGTTCGATTGATGAGGTGATTCGCAAGTATTGTGCTGGATAATGTCTCATTCTTTATTGGAATAGCTATATGTTTTGAGCCTCAAGGGCAATCCACGGCACCTGTATTCTACTCAGTCTTGACGGTGGGGTAGAGCGGTTGGCACAGGTGGTGCGTTGCCATGCCATTGTCTGAGTATGCGTTTGCCCTGTGGGCAAAGACACAGGGCTTCAAAACTACGGTAATCTTATAGAGAAACTAGAGTATTGCTGGCAGTGCTATGGGCATCACTATTGAAAACGTTTCTAAGTCCTTTGGCTCCTTTCAAGCGGTCAAGCAGGTGGATTTGGATATTGCCAGTGGCTCTTTGGTGGCGCTGTTGGGGCCTTCGGGTTCTGGCAAATCAACCTTACTGCGGCTGATTGCGGGTTTAGAGATGCCCGACACTGGCCGGATTCTGCTCACGGGCAAGGACGCCACCTATCAAAGTGTCCAAGAGCGTAATATTGGCTTCGTCTTTCAGCACTATGCCCTTTTTAAGCACATGACTGTGCGCCAAAATATCGCCTTTGGCCTAGAGCTGCGCAAGGTGCCCCGTGCCAAGATCAAAGCTCGGGTTGAGGAGTTGCTCGAGTTGGTGCAGTTGGCTGGCTTGGGCGATCGCTACCCCTCTCAGCTCTCTGGCGGACAACGCCAGCGGGTGGCTCTTGCCCGTGCCCTTGCCGTAGAACCCAAGGTGCTATTGCTGGATGAACCCTTTGGTGCCCTCGATGCCAAGGTACGTAAGGAACTGCGAGCATGGCTACGCCACCTCCACGATGATGTCCATGTGACAACGGTCTTCGTGACCCATGACCAAGAGGAAGCCATGGAAGTGGCCGATCAAATCGTGGTCATGAACAAAGGTCAAGTGGAGCAGGTGGGTACCCCCGCGGAAATTTACGACCATCCCGCTAGCCCCTTTGTGATGAGCTTTATTGGCCCTGTGAACGTCGTGCGCTCCCGTGTTTTTCAGCCCACCGAAGACACAGCCCCCCACTGCGATATTTTTCTGCGCCCGCGCGACATCATTATTGAGACAAGTCCCAATGGTAACACCGTCCCAGCTCGCATTCACCGCATCATTCACTTGGGTTGGGAAATTCAGGTGGAACTGCGCCTAGACGATGGGCAGGAATTGATGGCACACCTATCGCGAGAGCGATTTGACGAGCTGCGCCTTGAACCCCAACAGCAGGTCTTTATTAAGCCACGGGAGGCAAAGTCCTTTCCCCTGTATTACAGCATTTAGGCACGAAAAAAAATCAGTCCATCCCTTGAACAAACCAAGCCAAACTTGCTATGCTAACAAAGCAACGCAATGGGGTGTCGCCAAGCGGTAAGGCAGCGGGTTTTGGTCCCGCCATTCGGGGGTTCGAATCCTCCCGCCCCAGTTAGGTTTTAGACAGCAATGTCACAAATATTACCCTCATTACTGGCCTTAGATTTTGATGGCGTCCTCTGCAATGGCCTGCGGGAATATTTTCAAACCAGTTGGCAGGTGTATCAGCAGGTGGGGCCTGAGCAGCCCCTTGCGCTTTCCCTAGAGGAACTAGAAAGGCAATTTGGTCAATTGCGCCCTGTGATTACGGTGGGTTGGGAAATGCCACTCCTGTTGCGAGCAATTGTTGAAGGCACCTCTACTCAAGAGATTCTCCAAAACTGGCCAAAGGTGCGCGATCGCCTACTTGCTACCTACCATCTCACTGCCACCGATTTGGGAGAACGAGTGGACGGCCTGCGCGATCGCTGGATTGCAACGGACTGGCAAAGCTGGCTAGCACTCCATGACTTTTATGACGGTGTCATAGCCGCTTTACAACGCTGGCAAGCCCAAGGTCAACCCCTCGCCATTGTCACCACCAAGGAGCAGCGCTTTGTTACCTATTTGCTGGAGCAAGCGGGCATTTCCTTTCCCCCAGAGGCGATCTATGGCAAAGAGCAACGGCAGCCAAAGCCTGTGATTCTTGAGGCGCTGCAGTCAACCTATGGCGCTCCCCTGTGGTTTGTTGAGGATCGCCTTGGGGCACTGTTACAGGTTGCGGCTACACCGGCGCTAGGGGAAACAGAACTCTTCTTGGCGACATGGGGCTATACCACTGCTGGCGATCGCGCCCAAGCCGAGGCACATCCGCGCATCCATCTCCTCAGCCAAGAACAATTTTGTGAATTTCCCCACTGGCTTTGCCCCTAACCCCTTGTCTTTCAAGGTGGTTTTCTCTATACTGGAAAAGCTGCGAAACAGCGTGGGTCGCTAGCTCAGCGGTAGAGCACTCGGCTTTTAACCGATTGGTCTTGGGTTCGAATCCCAGGCGACCCATTTGAGTTAACTATCCAGTAGGCGGCGGAGTTCTGCCATATCGTCATCAATAGATTTACTTTGAGAGGATGCACTGGGGCGTGGCGCGTCCTGCACTTCGGGGGTAGAGACGTTGATATTAATATTTAACTGACTGCTGCCACTGGAGGTCTGGGGGAGTGTCCCCGCAGAGGGGGCATCGGGCAATAAGCCCATTTGCCGCTTCATTTCTAGCAGTTCAAATTCCACATCTTGTTTGTTGGCGCTGCTTTGGAGCGCTTGGAATTTACTTTCGAGAGTATCGCCACTCAGTTCAGCGATCGCTTGGGAGCGGGCTTCCATTTGCAGGACTTTATCTTCCATACGCTCAAATGCCGCCATCGCATTGGAGGTACCCACCTTGCTGACTGCTTGATGAATCTGCTCAGAGGCTTTGGCTGCCCGGACACGCGCTTTGAGCATTTCCTTCTTCGTTTTCGCCTCAGAAATTTTGCTTTCAAGGGCGGTCAAGTTGTCCTTAAGGGTTTTTACTTGGACTGCCATTTGATCCACTTGGGCTTTAAGGGCGGCAGCGGTATCTGCAGCAGTTTTCTTACGGTTCAAGGCTTCCAACGCGAGGGCTTCATCTCCTCTACTGAGGGCAAGACGTGCCCGCTCTTCCCACTGTTGGGAATCCTTAAGATTTTGGGCGTACTGCTGCTCTAGTCGTTTCTGAGCAGCAATGGCTTGAGCAACGGCTTGGCGCAACTTCACCAAGTCCTCGTTCATGTCAATAATTGTTTGCTCAAGGATTTTTTCTGGATCTTCAGCAGCACTGACAATGGCATTGAGATTAGAGCGAATCACCATGCCGACACGATCAAGTAAACCCATGCTTTGCCTCGTCAATAACTCGCTGACTCTACTCTAGCGCATGGCTTTTATTTACATGCCCATGATGCAGTAACCGGCGTCCACATAAAGAATTTGACCAGTGATGCCACTGGCTAGATCGCTGGCAAGAAAGGCTGCTGTGTTGCCCACCTCTGTTTGGGTCACCGTGCGCCGCAACGGAGCTGTGGCTTCCACATGGTGAATCATGTCGAGAATGCCCCCCACTGCTGAGGAAGCCAAGGTGCGAATTGGACCAGCGGAGATACCATTGACACGGATCTTCTGAGGCCCCAATTCTGCCGCGAGGTAGCGCACATTCATTTCTAGGGCTGCCTTGGCAATCCCCATGACATTGTAGTTCGGCACAACCCGTACACCCCCCAAATAAGTCAGGGTAATGATTGACCCGCCGTTGGTCATCAATGGTTTAGCGGCACGGCTGAGAGAGATCAGGGAGTAGGCACTGATGTCGAGAGCGAGATTAAAGCCTTCAAGGGAGACGGCGGAAAAGTCACCACTGAGATCTTCTTTTTGGGCAAAGGCCAAGCAATGAATCAAAATATCTAAGCCACCCCATGTGGATTGAATCGCCGCAAAGGTCTCGTCAATTTGTTGAGGTTGCTGCACATCTAGCGGCAGGAGCAACTTGGGGGCAAGGGGGGCTGTCAGTTCCTCGACCTTTTGCTTCAGCTTTCCCCGCTCGTCGGGAAGATACGTCACTGCCAGTTCAGCACCTGCTGCATGGAGCTGTTGGGCAATCCCCCAAGCAATGGAGCGATTATTGGCAATGCCGGTCACAAGGGCGCGTTTTCCCGATAGGTCTAGGAGCATAGGTACAGCCAGTGTGAAGGATCTAACCCTCTGATCGTACCAGAGGGGCTGCTGCCTTTAGCGCCAGCGTAGGACTTGGGTTTTCAAGGGGTTGACAAATTCCCGTCCCTCTTGGGTGGCTTTCTCGTACTCCCGCTTAAGCTGGTAATACCATTTAGCTTGGTAATCGGCCTCTTTGATAAGCGTCAACGGTGGCTTGTACTTTAGGCCTTCGCTTTGCTTGGCCACAATGCGCAAATCTTGGTTGAGAAATTCCCGCGCTAAGGGAGCCAGTAAGGGTTTCAGGGGGGCGAGCCATGGAAAGGTCCAGTAGTAGGTGGCGGTGAGTTCAGTCTCCTGATCGTTAATGGGGGTGAGGGTAATCAGAAAACAAAAGGTGTGGCGATCGCTATAGTTGGTTTCGATGCGAATCCCCGGCAGCCGATAGATAATTTCCACCTCAGGATGGCCACCTAAAATATGGTGTGCCCACGACTTGCGCAACAGGGGATGGCGGCGCATGGTAAAGCCATAGGGCGACGGATCAAAGGTTTTTGCCTTCTCAAAGAGCTTGCCCCGCTTGCGCCACCACCACGCCCCATGGACAAAGGGCGCATGGGAGGGATCCATAAAGTTAATAAACACCTGATCCAAATGTCCCGGAAAGATGAATTTTTGCACCGCTTGAGGTTGGGTCTCGGCGCTAAATCCGGGCACAAGGGGCACCTCTAGGGTCGGTTCACTGACATCACGCTCATTGGCTGGGAAAAAAATCCAGAGATTGCCCTGCACCTCGCGTACGGGATAACTCAACACACCAAAGTGCTTGAGATCCACATCACTATCACTGGTCAGGGAGGGAATCAGCGTACAGTGGCCGTGGGCATTGAAGCGCCAGCCGTGGTAGGGGCACTCCACCTCTTCCCCATCAAAGTGACCATAGTGTAGGGGAATGCCACGGTGAGGGCAGAGATTGCGCAGCGCAAAGGGCTTGCCTGAAGTGGTACGGCAGAAGAGAATAGGCTCCCCTAAAAGCACCTTGGCTTGGCAGCGACCCGGCTTGAGGTCAGCGGCTGGCAGGCCATAGTACCAGATATTGCGTAAGAAACTACTACCCTCATGGAGGGAGAATGAAGTGCTGCTGGAGTTCATAACCAGACTCTACCAGATGCTCGGCAGTTATTTTCTACGTTACGCCGAAGCAGCCGTCAAGTCAGTCACATACCGCAGCAAGATCCCCTTCTGGCCAATGATGAACCCTTGATCAGGACTAAAGAAGAGAATTTTATAAAAGTTGGAGGGGACTTTTTTCACGTCCACATCCTGCTGCCACGTTTGGCCACCATCTTGGCTACAGAGCAGTACCCCAGCACCCCCTGCTAGCCATACTTCATTGGGTGTGCGATAGGCCAGATCAAGGAAGCCAACACTATTGCGACGCAGGGGACTCAGCAGTTCTCCCCAGTTTTCGGAATTGTCTGGATCAGAGAAGGCAATTTTACCGCCATTGACAATCATCCAGAGCCGACCATCCGGGGTAAAGCCCATATTGTGGACACGGCGCGAGGTGGTGCGATTGTGGGGTTGCCAAGCGGTTTGTCCCGGCTGCCACGTGGAGTAAAAGCTCCCCCGCGAGGAGACAGCCACATACTCACCAGAGGGCGAACGGTTGAGGTTGCGCATCACACCAATAGCTTCTTGAACTAAGGCCTGCCAGTTTCTGCCCCCATCTTGGGTACGGTAAATGGCCCCTACATCGGTCATCATTTCTGCAGCGCCATTGCCGAGGGCTTTGATCAGGCGGGGTGAGCCGGGGAGCTTGGGATTGAGGGGAATTTGACTCCAAGATTGGCCACCATCGGTCGTGTGCAGCATAATGGGTGGCTCACCGACAATCCAGCCCTCGTTCCCTTGGAAGCTAACGCTGTTGAAGCGATAGTCGGGATTATCTAAAACCAGCGTACGGGGTTCCCAAGTTTGACCACCGTCGCGAGTTTCCATCAGTGTGGCATTGGCACCCACCAACCAACCGTGATTACGGTCAATAAAGCTCATATCGAGAATGGTTGAGGTGGTTGGTAGTTGGATGGCTTCCCAAGGGTTGTAGTCCAAGGCGGGGATGGCAAGGGCAGAGGTACTCAGGCTCATCCAGAGGACAACGGTCACCAGTAGCCAATGCAGGAACTTGATTCCTTTCATTTTTTGCCAATAACTGTCAATTTGTTTAGCGAACATTATAGAAACTCAGTAGAAAAAGAACGGCAAGGGCAAGACCACCAAAAATGAGGATATTTTTTTGGCCGGGGGTGAGGCGATTCACACCCAAGCCGTAGTTCAGATTTTCCTTGAAGCCTGAGGGGGATCCCACAGGTCCAATGTTGCTAAATTGCTTTTTCGGAGCACTGCACACTGGACACCGCCAGTTTACGGGGAGATCAGCAAAGGCTGTCCCCGGCGGAATCGAGCGATTTTCGTCTCCCTTTGAGGGTTCATAGATGTAGCCGCAGGCACGGCACTCAAACCGATCTAAGGGCGCAACATCAGGGGTTTCGGCGGTCATACCTCAGAAATTTTTAAGATTTGCGACATACATCTTAATACTACGGGATTTAGGGGCGTTTCTTGTGATGAGGACAGGGGAGTTTTCAGGACAATACTGCGAAACTCTAAGACATGTAACGAAAGATCAGACCTTTGCAACATAAATATAAAGAAAAGATTAGGGAAGCCAGCCCTGCCAAGAAGTGATGCCATGATAGGGGTATTCAATTGAGGTCAGCCCATATAGACCTTAACCTTAAATCTCCTTTAATATTCCGTAGAATGCTGGCTTCCATATCACCAAGGGGGCTGGCATTTTACTTTTGGGGGTAGAATAGAGACCTGCACTTTCTACGGGTCGCCTGTGACTCCCACATTGTGTTGGCACTATCCACCGCTCCAAGCAGGAATTCTCTGTCGGCGCTATCAGCGATTTTTTGCGGAGATTGAGTTGACCTCTGGCGATCGCATCACAGCCCACTGCCCGAATACAGGGCCGATGACAGGAATCTGCCAAGTGGGTGCCCCCGTTCAAGTCTCCTACCATGCAGATCCCAAGCGCAAGCTGGCCTATACGTGGGAAATGATTTTCGTTGATGGCACGTGGGTGGGGGTAAATACGAGTTTGCCGAATCGGGTGATTGCTTCCGCATTGGCGGCAGGCATCCTACCGGAACTAGCTGGGTACGGCACTCAGCAGCGAGAGGTGGCCTATGGTCAAGAGCGCAGCCGCATTGACTTTTACTTGGCGGATCATCCCCAACAGCCCCCTGCCTATGTTGAGGTGAAAAATACCACTTGGGCGCAAGGGGGGTTAGCCCTGTTTCCTGATACGGTGACCATGCGAGGTCAAAAGCATCTGCGGGAACTGCAATGGCTACGGCAAACCCAACCTGACACTCGTGTGTGTATGCTCTACTTTATTAATCGCGGTGATTGCGATCGCTTTGCGCCGGGAGACAGTGCCGATCCCACCTATGGACAACTCTTACGCGCCGCCTACAACCAAGGGGTGGAAATTTTGCCCTATCGTTTTGCCATTGAGCCAACGGGCATTCAGTTTTTGGGAACGGCCAAGCTGGTACTCTAGGACACTTGGCTAAGTTCAATCAGATTGCCATCAGGATCTGCGACAAAGATTGCGGCTCGTCCTGAGGCACTGCGCTGCAAGGGAATTTGGGCTGCCACTAGGCGTTGTTCGAGACTGGCTAAATCAGTTATGCCAAGGGCAAAGTGGGGGTTACGTCCCCACCGCTGATCTTGACAGCGATCGACCACCTGCTCTGCTGGGATGAGATGAATTTGCACCGTACCGATTTGATACCAGCGGCCGGGGAATTTCAGGGGGCGATCGACGGGGGTAAGACCTAGCAACCCTTCATAGAAGGCCGCAGCTCGCTGCAAATCCGTGACGTTAATAGCAACGTGGAGAAAGACCATCAGGAATTGGCGGGTTGCGTCACCCCTAGGCGGATTTCTGAGCAAAAGGAGGCCATGCTAAAGCCACCGAAGCGCTTGAGAATACTGGTGCGCAGGCGTAAATTGGGACTGGCAAACCAGAGTCGCTCCTCAGAGTACATGGTTTCGTATTCGGTAATCAGTGTCAGAGCACCATCACTGCCCATACTAAAGCGACCGGCCACAGGAGCTTTTTCGGCATAGCCCATTTCCCGCAGGAGCTTGCCTTCCATCCGTGACCCCTGATCCATGATCGGCACCAATACCGTCGAGCCTTCGTGCTTTTCGGTATCCCATTCCATCGTGCCGTCCCAACTGACCCGTGCACCGCACACTGCCCAAGCCGGATCCATGTCATATTGCTGACACAGGGCAATGACCGCAGGATCATCCACAGACAGTAATTCAATGGTTAACTGAGACTTGCCTGACTCAGTTTGCTTAAAGGCCAAGTGATGACTGGTACGTTGGGAAAACCAGCGGCCAGCACTTTGGGCAAAAAAGTCGCGGATGTCCATACCTGCGCACACTATGTAATGGGGACAAGATCAGTATTTTTGAGTCTTTTTTTAGGGTACACCGTCTCTTTGATTCCTTCCAAACGATCGCGCCGAGGAAAGATGCAGTCAAAGATTAACAATGTAACAATATGTAAACGAGTTTAAGATTTAAGATAGAAGTAGGTCGCCCTCATCAATCTCTATGCTGCACTCAAATTTACCTGAACCTCAACTGCTTAAGGTCTTGCTGGAGCCGCTACTCGAAGATTTTCAGTACTGGTTCACGCGATCGCGATCGCTCTTGCAGACAGAAGTGATTCCCTTCTTGAACGTGGCGGAACAGCAGGCACTCCTTGAACGGGTGGAGACGGCCCTCAGCGATGTGATTGCTACCCAAAGCCTCTTTCGGGCAACGGACGGCCAAGTGGGGGTTGATACACAGGTACTGATGCAGTGGCATACGCTCTTGATGGAGTGCTGGCAGGTTGCCCACCACTATCGCTTATCCAAATCTTGTGACGCTTAAACCATTCTCGGCGCTTGGCTTGGAGGTGCTCTCTTCATGTTGCAGTTGATCTATATTGTTGCCTTTACGGTCTTGGCACTACTGGCCATGGCTAATCTGATTCGCAGTTTGTTGACCCTCGGCATTGAATCACAACGCCAATTTTCACCGCCACGGGTGACCCATCCCGAACTGTTAGATAGCGATGGCCATGTGATTGATGAGCCCCTGTTGGTGATGCGCTCTCTCAGTGTGGAGGATGCCCGTGCCCAACTGGATGCGATCTACCGCGAATCCCCCAGCTACGGTGACGACGCCCGTGGAGAAACCCAAGCCTAAATTCTTAGGCTCCTATGGGCAGTTCCTGAGTCGCTGGTTTCAGGTGGATGCAACGGCGCTGGCGGAGGTCTTGGCTAGGGCACGGCAGGAGTTACCGGCGACGGAGGTCTTGCTGATTGGCAAACCTCAATCGGGGAAAAGTTCGATTGTGCGGGCAATGACGGGTGCCGATGCCAGTATTGTCGGGGCGGGGTTTCGTCCCCATACGCGGCAAACACAGCGCTATGACTATCCCACAGCTGAACTGCCACTGCTCACCTTCACGGATACAGTGGGCTTGGGGGAAACGCCAGCGCAAACGGCTGAGGTGGTGGCGGAATTGGATCACCTGTTGCAGCAAAGTCAACGGGCACGAGTGATTATTTTGACGGTCAAGGTAACGGATTTTGCGGGCGATCGCCTGCACCAAGTGGCAAAGGCACTGAAGAAGGCTCATCCAGAGATTCCCTTTATTCTGGCGATTACCTGTCTGCACGAGTTGTATCCTCCCCAGCAAGAAAACCATCCCCCCTACCCGCCAGACACTCCTGAGGTTAACTTGGCGATCGCCGGCCTGAAGGAACGCTTTGCTGACATTAGCGATCGCGTCATTCCCCTTGACTTTACGTTGGAAGAAGACGGCTACACCCCTGTTTTTTATGGCTTTGAGGCCCTTGCTACAACCCTAGAGGCAGTGCTGCCCAAAGCAGAAGCCCAACTGCTCCGCGAGCTGATCGCCCAATCCCATCTCAGTGATCAACTAGCTCCCCTCTATCGTCAGGTGGGGCGGCGCTACATTGCCCCCTTTGCAGTGATGGCAGGAACCTTGGCGGCAGTGCCTTTGCCCTTTGCCACGATGCCAGTCCTTGTGGGGGTGCAGGTGGTGATGGTGGTGCTGCTGGGGCAGTTGTACGGTCAGACCCTTTCGCCTTCCCAAGCCGCGGGCATCTTGACCACAATTGGTGGCGGATTTGTGGCGCGGTTGGTGGGGCAACAGTTGATTAAATTTATTCCAGGTTTGGGATCGGTGCTCTCTGCCTCTTGGGCGGCGGCCTATACTTGGGCCTTGGGGGAAGCCGCCTGTGTCTATTTTGGCGACGTGATGGGGGGCAAAACTCCCGATCCGCAGCGCATTCAGCAGGTACTCCAAGAAACATTGGCAACCGCACATTTACGCTTGCGCCAAAGCGAGTCCTAAATCAAGCCATCGTTTTGAGGGGCATTGGCCTTCAGGGAGCCATCTGCCTGCCAGCGCACTTCCCCGGCTTCTCCGACCACAAAATAGGGAATTTCTTTCTCCTTTAGATAGCGGGCGATCGCCGGATCAAGGGCATTGCGACTGAGAATGACACTGCGTGGCTTGACAATCTCAAAGAGGCGTGGCGTCAATTTTCGCCCCCACCACCAGAGAACCTGCGGTGGCTCCACGGGCGTCACGGCCAGCCAATCGGTTTGCGCGGCATCGCGACTGGGATCACTGACAAAGAGCCACTGACTGTTGCCCATCTCCAAGGTCAAGATAGCCGGATCCGCCCGCAGGACAGTAATTTTCACCTGACCCAGTTGAACGGGTTGCCGCAGGGGAAGCGATTGATGGGGCACCTTGAGGGTGGCCAACATTTCCCGGTAGGCAGGATCACTCTTGGCCGTTGGCACATCCGTAAACTGGCGAATTGGGGTGATCCGATGAATGTCGCGCCAGCCCTGTTGTTGACGGTACTGGCGATCGCTGGCCACCGCCCAATCAATGCGGTTAATGCCCTCTTGAGCCAAGAAAGCCGTTAGCCCTTGGGAATCCCCCCCATTGATCACCACTGTCCCCGCTGGTTGCTGAATCACCAGTGTCGGCACCTGTGTATTGGCGAGAACCGTAGCTTGAAACAGCGTGTTTTGGCGCAGAATAAAGGGCACGAGAACCAGAGTGACACCAAAGGTAAACAGCAAAAACCAGCGGCGCCGCCAGCGAGGACTCAGCCACACAAGGACAATCAGGCCGTAGAGAACAACAACTTGCAGCCAACCCAGACTCCCAAGGGCGATCGTTGCCCCCGGCCACTGGCCAATGGTTTGAATCAGCCACAGGAGGAAAGCTGTGGGGTAGTAGAGGAGCCAAGCAAGCGCCGATCCCACAGGCGGAACGAGGAGGCCGACCATTGCACTGATGAAGCCGCCAACCGTCAAGAGAACCAGGGGCAGATGGGCAAGGACATTGGCCAGCAGACCATACACCGGGAAAATACCGAAGATTGCCAAAGAGAGGGGCAGTACCCAAAGGGTGGCCGCGAGGGGCACCGCGACAAGGTTGCGCAGGGGTGTTGGCAACCAATCGAGGCGATCGCTAATCGGTTGAGCACTGACAATGAGACCCAATGTGGCCAGAAAACTTAACTGAAAGCCAATGTCCTCAATCCACAGGGGATTGTAGATCAGCATGGCAGTGGCGATCGCCAGCAGGATCACGAGGGGTTGCCCCTTTTGACCATTCACCAAAGCCACTAACCCCGCCAAGCCCATCAACACAGCGCGAATTGCTGAGGGGGCAAACCCACTCAAACAGGCAAAGAGCACCAAGACCCCAGCCCCCAAACCATAGCGCCACTGCTGTGGCAAGGGACGGGTCAACGCCAAGACAACCGCCAACAAAATCGCCGTATGAAACCCCGAGGCCGCCAGAGCATGGGATAGCCCCACGCGCCGAAAGCTGTCGCGCACCTCAAAGGGAATGGCCACCGCGCGGTTCCCCAGCACCATTGCCGAGACCACCGCACCATAGCGATCGCCCAACCCTTGGGCATGGACTTGAATAATCCGCTGCCGCAGTGCCCACAACCCCCAAGGTGATCCCTGATCCAAAATCGTGACCTTGTTGCCTGCTAAGCCGGCAAAGGTGTGCTGTAACTGAAGCTGTCGCCGAAAGTTAAAGGCACGAAAAAACTCACTGCCCCCCCCACGAGGTAGATAGAGCCGCCCCGAAATCTGGATCCGTTGGCTGGGATGTAGCTTTGCCCCTGCCGCTGCTGGCAGTGTCACATAGAGGCGGCCACTGGCTCTCCCTTGCAGCACCCCACTTTGGGCCGGTACTGGACTGAGATTGTGATAACGCTCCACCCCTAGGAAAAAGCGTCGTCGCCCAGCGCGATTAGGCAGTGGTGTGGTTTCAACACGCCCCTCGACGAGCACCGTTGACGGTAGGTTCAACCCCTCAAGACGCGGCACTAAACCGCTAATGTCATTCACCCCCGGCTGGGGGGTGCGCAGCCACACATAGGCCATTGCCAAAAGGGCAACGAGGGTCGCGATCGCAAAACTTTGACTCGAAGGCAGGCGCAGCCAAATCTTGCCGCCCCAGCGCCGCCCGCTGTAAAGCATCCCGCCTAGAGCCAAGACCCCCAGCCAGCCCCACTGAAAGAAACTGAAAACACACCCCGTAATAAAGGCGATCGCCCAGAGAATCGCATCCGCCTTAGTCATCTTGCTGAACATAGCCCTGTTGGGGTTGGCATCCAGTGGCGCTGTTTAGGAGAAAACTGAGAGAGTGCACTGCCCTCAAAGGGAGAGTTTTAGAACCAGTTTTCAGGTGACTATGTCGTGCCGACACTAAGGGGCACCCGCGTCTTTTTTTCGACCTCAATGGTCACCTTTTCAGGGCGGCAGCGCATCACCGTCACTTCCAAGCCCTCTGCTCCTTCAGCCCTCAGGTCGTCAATGTAGCCCTGCTTCTCCCTTTCTGCTTCAGCTTGGGTCAAAAAAGGGCCAAAGTAGTAGGTGCAGGGGGGTGTTTTCGTGTCTATCTTGACCCACCATGCCAGACCGATTCCATTGACGAGATCGGCGAGCCAGTTTGTAAAACCTGTATTATTATCGCTAAACATTGACGGTCATTCCTCCGAAACTTGCCAAATTGCCCCAACCAATCAATTCAATACATCTGTTGGTTTGCTCTCTATTTGTGTATAACTGATCCCCCCCTAAATGTGTATGGCGAAAATTCCAAACCATCAATTGTCATATTTATTTACATCAAGAGTCCCCACGAGGACAAGATCACTCATTCAACCCTGACGCTGAAGGTAAACGCAGTGGCGCTGGGCATGGCTCAAGGGGGTGGTAAAGGCCTGAATCTCTAGGAGTTGACTACGGTATCGCGGCAGCAGGGTTCCTAGGGTTTGGGCATCCTCTTTGCTCCACTGACCCCGGTACAGGACTAAAATGCCCCCCAACCGTAATAGGGGCAAACCGTAGGCACAACAACGACGAAGGTTTCCCACGGCTCGCATGAGCGCCAAATCATAGCGGCGGCCATGGGTTTCCGCCCGTCCCCATTCAGGGTGAATGTTCGCTAAATCAACTGTTTGCGGTAGGGATTGCAAAAACTTGACTTTCTTTTGCGTCGCTTCAAGGAGGGTCACTGACCAATCGGGGCGGGCGATCGCCACCGGTACCCCCGGAAAACCACCGCCACTGCCAATATCAATGACCTGTTGAATCTTAGTTCCCCAAGGTGTTCCCCCAGTAGGCTGAAGCCATGGCAAAATCCCCCGCAACGAATCCCAGAGGTGCTTCTCCCAGAAATCAGGGACTGCCGTAATCCGCGTCAAGTTGATCCCTTGGTTGGCTGCGAGGATTGCCCCATAGAAGCGTTGGAACTGTTCCTGCTGTTGGGGTGTGGGTTGCCACTGGAGGGTCTCCTGCCAAGGGAATGGCTCAAGCAATAACGGACTAGGACTCGCCATCACCACCACTGGGCAACTCTTTCTTTGCTGTTAGCACCTCCCACGCCGCTTTGAGTCGCTCCTCAAAATCCTTGACATGGCTAGAGACGGTATCAGCATTCGACTTCAGCTCTGCGATCGCCGTTTCAAGGGCTTTTTGTACATCTGCTGGTAGGGCTTTGATTTGAGCGGCGGCAAACCGTTGCAGAGCAGCAAGGAGAGCTTTTGCCGCTTCGGTGACCTCTTCTGGACTGACGGCTTCTGTTTCAGGTTCGGGAGTCGGGGACTCTGGTGGCGAAACTTGTTCTTCGGACATAGGGCAATGCTCCCAAGTGAGTACTCAACAACCTTAGCAATTATTTTGTGCGCCCCAGAAAAGGGCTGTACCCCTACCTTAGCAGATGCCCTTTTAGAGTGCCCTAACCCCCTAAAGATTAAAGTGAAACCCCGCCCCATTGGGCAGGGAAGATGCAAGGCGTTAGAAGCTAAATGTCGTTCGCACAACCCCCAGAAGCAGCGGCGCGTTGTTACTGTTGCTGTTGGAATTGACCACGGCAATGAGGCCAGGTGTAATTGAAATATTCCGCGAGATCGGAATACGGTACAACCCCTCGATGTGGTAGGAGTTAAAGGTTGCAGGCGGTGCACCTCCTACATTACGAACGCTAATGGTTTGTGGGGGTTGGCCGACAATCAAACCGAGAACATCGCCCTTGCGCCAGATGTCCGGTACAGCAAAGGTGGCGGCCCAGTTTAAGACTTCTGCTTCTCGCCGTGGGCCTGTGCCTTGTACCTGATAGACATTGGAGTAGCCGACCCAGCCTGCAATGTTGAATTTTTGAATGGGGCGGTAGGTAAACTGAAAGCCAAAGTTATCGGCGGCTGCATTGGGATTATTATTAATGCCGATGGGGTTGGCAGCAGAGCCGTTAAACCCACTGCTTCCTGTTCCGCCAGCAACACCGACACCAAAGGAGCGCACATAGGTAAATCCCATGGCGAGGTTCTTCGCAGGTCGCCAGTCGAGTTGGGCCAAGGCGGCATAGGCACCGCCGAAGAGACCATTGGTATTTGGTGTATTTTGATTTGGATTAGCTGCGTTCGGTGCCTGATAGCTCAGATTTAGGGTTAGGCCAGTGCCCCGCTCTTTATTTTCAAGGAGGGTATAGCGCAGTGTTAAGCCAGCCCCGCCACCGAAGCGATAGAGGGGGTTAAAGCGACCAAACCGGCTAATGGCTCCCGTTTCAGCAGACTGCAAGAGGGGGTTAAAGGTGAAGACATTCTTATCGAAGTTTCCTGCTGCGGCGTCAAAGGCAAGGAACAGGCGTTTGGTCAGAGGGGTGCGGTAGTAGAGGTCGTCGATTCGGAATTGCCCATCGGTGTTGGTGTCGTAGCCAAGACGCGCCATATTTGTGTTTGTAAGATTAGCACCGTCGTATCTGGGCATATTGGCCGCCTGAATGCGCACCCGCAGGACATCCTTGCCATAGAAGCTGGTGTCAAAGTTCAGCCGAGCGCGGTAGGTAGCAACGGGATTGTCTTCGATGGTGGGACCACGACCGGGAGCGGCAACGGCTCGGGTGCCCGTGAGGACATCGGACACATTGAAGATGACTGAAGCGCGTAGTTTAGTAGTGGTGGCAAATCGAGTCGCTTCAAGGTTAGCAACGCGGCCTTCCAGATTCGTCACCCGTCCCTTGATCACGGCTAATTCGCTACTAAACTCCTCCGCCAGCCGCTGAAGGGTGGCCAGATCTTCCTTGCTGGCAAAGCGATCGCTAATTACATCGAGGCAGGCATTCAAGGCTGCAGCCATCTCAAAGCGTGTGGCGGCACGGTTGCCGCGAAAGGTGCCATCGGGATAACCGGCAATACAGCCATATTTCTCCACCAGTGAGGCCAAGGCTTGATAGGCCCAGTCCGTGGGGCGCACATCCGAGAGTTGATTCACTGAGGTTACTTGCGGCATTGTCCGCTGCATTCCCAAAGACGGCGCGGGGGCAGGGAGTCGGGGAGCTTGAGCCTCTAAGTCCGCCACTGCTGGCACTTGTGCCACTTGCAAGGGTGATTTTACTGAATGAGTCACTTGTTGCAAGTCATCATCAAGAAATCTAGAGGCACTCACATCACTCGTATGGGGTGTGTCTTGCAACTGATTCCCAGCTAATGCCGCTGACATTCCCCAAGCAGGAGCCAAAGCTAGCCCCAGCCAGACCGCGATCGATCTCGCCATTGTTCACTCCTCAATCATGATCAAAGTATCTGCAAGCCTCAATTTATAGGATATTCAAGGGCAATCGGGCGATCGCCCCCAGCACTTCTGAACAGGCAACTCTCACCTGCCCCCTAGGAAAAGTTAGGAGTAGATTCGCAAGACGTTCATTGAGGCTGAACAGAGAAAAGCAGTTTCTTTACCTTCTGTAGTTTGAACTATTTGCAAATAAAAGTCAACTACTTCTTGCAAATTTCTCTAAATCAGTCCCAACGCTGCCACAAGCAAATCTTGATATGCTTTTTAGCAATTCCCTTGATCGCTGCTGTCATGTCCTACTCCCTCCGTGTTGCTGATCTGCCCGTCGGCGATCGCCCCCGTGAAAAGCTACTCAGCCAAGGTGCCCGCTATCTCAGTTCCGCAGAACTGTTGGCGATTTTACTGGGGACTGGTCAAGGGGCGGGCAAACTCTCAGCCGTGGGCTTAGGACAATTTATCCTCAAACAGTTGGGGGAGCGCAGTGGTAACAGTACCGATGCCGTGAGCCTTTTACGCGACATTACCCCAGAGGAATTGATGGCCATCCCTGGTGTTGGCCCCGCCAAAGCCACGACCATTCTGGCAGCTGTGGAGTTGGGGAAGCGGGTCTTTCAGTCGCGACCGGGGGAGCAAACGATCATTGACAATCCTGCCCTTGCCGCTGCTGTCCTCAGTACTGATCTCATGTGGCAACCGACGGAACGCTTTGCCGTTCTCTTGTTGGATGTGCGCCATCGCCTATTGGGGTCTCATGTGATTACGGTGGGAACCGCCACAGAAACCCTTGTCCATCCCCGCGAAGTTTTCCGTGAAGCAGTGCGTCGCAATGCGAGCCGCCTGATCATTGCCCACAACCATCCCTCAGGAAGTTTAGTCCCCAGTCAAGCGGATCTGGATTTGACAAAACAAATTCTGCAAGCGGGACAAATTATGGGCATTCCGGTGCTTGACCACTTAATTCTCGGCAATGGCGATTACCAAAGTCTGCGGGAAACAACCTCCCTATGGCAAGAGGTTCCCCAAGGGGATGGAGCTGCCTAAGGATGTTCCCAAGCTCCTCGATTTCGGGAGGCAGTGGCAGCCGTTATTCCTCGTCGTCAGGTTCGTTTTCCAGTAATGCCTTGGCTTCCAGTAACTGCTCTTTGTGGGCTTCACTAACAATTGGGTAGTGCAGGTTCAAACTCGCCAACTTTTGATAAATGAAGTGAGCCACCATGAGGCGGGCAAACCACTTGCGATTGGCGGGAATAATGTGCCACGGTGCCCATTCGGTACTGGTGTGGCGAAAGACATCGGCATAGGCGTCTCGATAGTCATCCCAGTGGGCGCGATCGCGCACGTCATCAATGGAAAATTTCCAGTTTTTTTCCGGGCGACTAATGCGCTCCAAAAAGCGTTTTTTCTGCTCTGCTTTGGAGATATTCAGGAAAAACTTGAGGATGAGAATACCATTGCGGGTTAAGTAACGTTCGTAGTGATTAATGTCCTCAAAGCGCTCTTTCCAGATGTGCTTGGTCTTGGTTTCGGGGGGAAGTTGTTGACGGTTCAGCAACTCTGGGTGCACCCGCACCACAAGAACTTCTTCGTAATAGGAGCGATTAAAAATACCAATACAGCCTCGCTCTGGCAATGCGCGGTTGGCGCGCCACAAAAAGTCATGATCCAACTCCTCGGCACTCGGTGCCTTAAAGCTATACACCTGACAGCCTTGGGGGTTAATGCCACTCATGACGTGTTTGATCGTGCTGTCTTTGCCCGCTGCATCCATCGCTTGGAAAATAATCAGCAGCGCATAGATATTCTGGGCATAGAGAACATCTTGGTAAGCGGCTAGCTTCTTAATGCCAGCGGCAAGGAGTTCTTGGGCTTCGACTTTGCTTTTGAGGCCAGCGGTATCCGCAGGATCATAGTCCTGCCAGTGAAATTTCCCCCCCACGGGAACAATGTAGCGATCGGGGTTAATTTGGTCGAGAAAATCTTGGGGAATCATGATCAGGAGGGGTTGCAGCAGAACTGTATCCTAGCCTACATTCTCTCATTGCAGAAAAATCGAAATATCCCCCTTTCGCGGCTATCTTTAACAAATTGTATAAGTCACAGGCAAAACAGAATTCTCTTTGTATGCTGTATCAGTAGGCGAGCGATCGCCCGCCATCGAATCATTTTCTGTCGTTTGCGTTTTGGACAGCCACCGTGGCTCCGATTAAACCTCACAAACTGGATCTCGATGCAAGTTACCCCTGTCCCTGTCGTCGCCAAGGGGAGTTGATGCCGATCGCCCTCACGGAAGCTTTTGGCTGTCGGCGCTGTCAGCAAATTTTTGTCGTCCGTCCCGATGGCTATTCGATTGAGCAGTTGGCCACCACCTATCCCTACAAACGCGCATGGTATTGGACAGGATTGCAGTGGAATCAGTTGCAGCGGGGCTTCTCAGAAAGCTATTGGTATTTTGCGATTGGCCTGAGCTTCTTTTTATTGATGCCTATTCTCCTCTGGCTGCCCTTACTTCTACAATTGTCCTTAAAACCTGAAGGGCTGCTATGGATTATTGCCTCCCTGCTAATTGCACTGATGCCCGCATTTTTAGTGTGGATTGCCCTCTCTCGTCGTTGAGCCACGTTCCGCTATGTTGCCCGAGCCGTTGAGGGGGGCGCGGGTCGCCAGTACACACCTCAGTCAAGCCAGCTATGCCCTGCGTCAGGAAGCTTTAGGGCAATTAATCACTGAGTTAGAAGCAGCAGAACCCCTCCTGTTGGAGCAAAATACCCTTGACCTTGAATCCAGTCGCGATTTAGCAGTGTCCCAGATTGTTCTTGGCTGGCTGCGGCTGACCCATGAGCGCCTCCACCGCATTCGGCAGTGGTTAGAGCACCTTTACCACGCGCCAGATCCGTGGCATCAGCCGTTGCCAACGCGACCCGAGCGGTTTCAGTACGCCGTTCCCTTGGGGGTGGTGGCCTTGGTCTATGAAGGGCTACCCACTTTGAGTCTGATGTTGGCCGGCATGGCCCTCAAAACGGGAAATGCCCTTGTGCTCTGGAGTGGTGAAAGTAGCCGCTATACTGCTGGGGCGATCGCCAGTCTCATCGAGGCCGCCCTCAGTAAAACCAGTCTGCCCAAAGCCACCATTCAAACCCTCTCCCTGAGTCCAACCAGTTGGCTTGCGGATCCCGTCGCTGTTGATCTCGCCCTTGTCTATGGCCGCTCCCGCTTTGTGGCCGAGCAACGCGCTGCTGCTCGCTGTCCCTTGGTCTCTCTTTCCCTTGGGAATACCTATCTGGTTTGGGATGGTTCGGTGTCGCCAGAGAGTGTCCTCAACTGTATTCAGCACAGCCACCAAGCCAATCCCGATCGCGCCCTTGCCATTGAAAAGGTCATTGTGCTCGGTAATGTCAATCCCTCCCATCTGGCATTTGTGATCAATGAACTCACCCAAGCGGGCTACAAGCAGGGGGTGGATGAGCACTTACACCGCAACTATCCTGAAATTCCCCTCGTGGACGCCAGTGAGTGGCCACTCCCCTATCTGGATCGACGCTTGGCGTGGCACTACGAAGAGGATCTCACCGCCGCAGTGCATTGGATTCACCAGTATGGCAGCGCCGCCAGTGGGATTATTGCCAGCAGCTACGAAGACTGCCGTGCCTTTTATCAGCAGGTGCAAACTCCCCTGGTTTTTGTCAATCGTCCCCCCCAACTAGAGCGCTTGGATGCCTTGGCCATTGGTGCTGCTGCAAGGGGTTGCCAGCGGGGACTCTTTGGCCTTGGGCAATTACTCAGCACCAAGCAGGTCTATCTGTAGGGAAATTTTAGCTGGAACTGACAGGGACAGGCGTGAGCCAATCGCCACTGCCATTGGTTTCCACTTCCGTGAGCCAGCGTTGATAATCGGCGACAAGGTGTTGACTGAGGCGTTGTTTAATCGTTAACAGAACGCTCTTGAGTAAGCCATTGCCGGTGGCTTCGAGAATCGGGCGCGGTGTGAGATCCAAAGGCGGCGGAATATCCACGCCCACCTGCAAGTCAGCTAGACCAATCAAATCCGTGCCGTTTGCCGTTGCTTGGGGAGACAAATAGCCTTGGAGCGCAAGGTGAAAGCGGCGATTAATGTAGTCCACGCCGCGAATTTCACAGCCGAGGGAGCGCAATTGTAAAGAGCCATCGCTATTAGCATGGACAGCCAGATCCACCGTGGGCTGCAAGCTGACCATGAGAAAGTTAAGGGGACGCATCTTGAGGCGAAAGCGATCGCTACCCAAAAATTCCACCCGTGTTGGGTCAGTCAGGGCATACACCAGCCGCTGGGGTTGGCGCAGGTAGTGCTGCAGAAGGGCCGTGGGCGTTGCAATACTGAGGCGCACAGATTGGCTGGCCTTAAATTCTAAGTACATAGCACACCTAGCGAACGTTGTTTCTAATGTAACGAATTATTAAGAAGATTGGTAAACGGTAAACCGAACTCCCTAATCTGCCCAGCGGGTTTGCCGTCCCAGCCAAATGACCGGAATGAGACCGACGACCACCAAGGCCAAAGCACTTAAGGCGGCTTCGGGAAGTCGCTCATCAGAGGCAAAGCGGTAAACCTGTATGGCTAGGGTATCAAAGTTAAAGGGGCGAATCACCAATGTGGCCGGCAATTCCTTCATCACATCGACAAAGACCATCAGGGCAGCGGTAAAAAGGCCGGGCACCATCAGCGGCAAGTGAACCGTGCGCAGAATATTCCAGGGCGATCGCCCCAATGTCCGCGCCACCTCATCCAAGGACGGACGAATCTTCACTAGGCTGGCCTCCACACTGCCCAAGGAAACCGCCAAAAAGCGTACCAAGTAGGCATAGATCAGTGCGGTGATGGTGCCACTGAGAATCAAGCCCACTTCCACCCCCCACAGGTGCTCAGTGACATCATTAATGATGTTATCTAGCCACCCCAAGGGCATGAGAATCCCCACCGCAATCACCGTACCGGGAATGGCATAGCCCATCGCCGCAATCTGTGTTCCCCAACGCACCCAAACCGTTGGCAGCAAGCGATGCCCATAGGCCAAGAGCAGGGCAATGCCCACCGCCAAAACCGCAGAGAGGGTGGCCAAAATCAAGCTGTGGCTGGCGTGTTCTAAAAATTCACGGCTGAGGTGCAGTTGTTGGTAGCTGATGGCCAAGTAGAGGAGCAACCCGCCGGGGAGTAGAAGACCAAAGAACACCGGTAGGGCACAGGCCAGCCAAGCCAAAGCCGCTCGCCAGCCTTTGAGCACGTAGGGAATGGGGCGATCGCTCCCGCGATTGTAATAGCGTGCCTTGCCCCGAGACCATTTCTCCACGAGCAGCAGGGCAAAAACAATCACCACCAAAACAGCTGCCAACTGAGCTGAGGCCACGCGATTGCCCATGCCAAACCATGTGCGATAGATGCCTGTGGTAAAGGTATCCACGCCAAAGTACTGCACAGTACCAAAATCATTCAGGGTTTCCATGAGCGCTAGGCTGGTGCCGGCAGCAATGGCTGGCCGAGCAAGGGGCAACGCCACCGTCCAAAAACTGCGCCAAGGCCCACAGCCAAGGGAACGACTGGCCTCTAAGCTACAGGTGGCCTGCTCCAAAAAGGCTACCCGCGCCAAGAGAAAGACATAGGGATAGAGAACGAGGGTGAGCATGGCGATCGCCCCGCCAAGGGAGCGGATATTGGGAAACCAATAGTCACCGTAGCCCCAGCCCGTTAGTTCCCGTAGCCATGCCTGAATCGAACCTTCAAAGGCAAAAAACTCCGTATAGGTATAGGCCAAAACATAGGCGGGTGCTGCCAAGGGGGTTAACAGTAGCCATTGCCACCAGCGCACCCCCCAAAACTGACAGTTGGTGACCAGCCAAGCAGTACTGACACCAATGACAATCACCCCTGCTCCCACCCCCAACATTAGCCAGAGGGAGTTGAGTAAATAGTCGGGTAAAACGGTTGTGGCCAAATGATGCCAAGTGTCACCCGTATTCACAAAGAGTTGACTGAGAATGACCAAAATCGGTATCGCAATGACCACTGCAATCAGTGACACCACTAACTCCCAAGGTTTGAGCTGCACCAACTGCGGCATTCTCATGGATTTCAACATCGGGCAACCTCCCAAAATAGGTACTAACGTTGTGGGCAAGAGGTAGAGAGGACTCAAAGAATGGTCAAACTAAAGTCTAGCCAAGGGGATCGCGTGATTATCGCACTCGTAGAAATGTAGTCCACCCCTGTCAAGGCCACTGCTCGCAAGGTTTCTAGGGTGATATTGCCAGAGGCCTCAATTTTAGTGTGGGGGGCTGCGGCGCGGATCATCGCCACGGCTTGGGTCATCTCTGGAATCGGCATATTGTCAAGCATGATCACCTCTACCCCCAAGGAGAGGGCTTCGCGCACCTGCTCTAGGCTCTCAGTTTCCACCTCAATGGCCAAGGGAAAGGGACTGGATTGGCGGACTTGTTCAACCGCAGCCGTGATGCCCCCCGCTGCCACAATGTGGTTATCCTTAATCATAATTGCATCGTCAAGGCCAAAGCGATGGTTGACACCGCCCCCCACCGCCACTGCATATTTTTCTAACAGGCGCAGTCCGGGCGTTGTTTTGCGGGTATCGACGAGTTGCGTTGGCAAGTCAGCAATTTGCTGGGCGTAGGTACGGGTGAGGGTGGCAATGCCACTGAGGCGCATCAGGCAATTGAGAGCCAGCCGTTCACCTAGGAGTAAGGTTTCTAGGGGAGCTTCAATGCGAGCAACAATTGTCGGCGCCTCACAAAGGGTGCCCTCGGCCTGCTCGTAGGTAAACACTACTGCTGCTGTCAGGCGTTGGAACACCCGCTCCACAATGGGCAGACCGGCAATCACTCCCTGACTTTTGAGACGAATATGGGCTTTTCCTTGGCGATCTTGGAGATGCAGGGCTTGGGTGGTGCGATCGCCCCGCCCGATGTCCTCCTGTAACCATTGATCCAAGAGGGGATCTAGGACACACCACGGCGGCAAATAGGCAGACCCCCTAGGACTCATTGGAGAGCGTCACCAATGTCTGTAACTTGTCCCATGCGGCGCCACTGGCCAGAATCGCCTTTGCCCGATCCACCCCTTCCCACCAATCTTGAACGACTGCTGCCACGTAGAGAGCTAAGGCGGCATTGAGCGCCACCACATCCTGCTGAGCCGTTGTGCCTTTGCCCTGCAGAACTTGGGTAAGAATCTCGGCATTGGTCTGGACATCTCCTCCAGCCAGATCCCTCAGGGGGGCACTGGCGAGTCCCAAGGCTTGGGGATCAAGGACTTCTTGGCGCAGCGATTCCTCAGGGCTACTAAACATGACAAGATCGGTCATATTGCCGAGGGTGGCTTCATCCACTCCTTCGCGACCATAGAGGACAATCCCGCGTTGGCGTCCGAGACGTTGGAGGGCGCCGGCCATGGCTTCAAGATAGCGATCGCTAAAGACACCAATCACCTGCCCTGTGGGGTGGAGCGGATTCACCAAAGGACCGAGGAGATTAAAGACGGTGCGAATTTTCAGGGTACGGCGCAGGGGAGCCACGGCTTTCATGGCGGGATGCCAACCGGGGGCAAAGAGAAACGTAATCCCCACTTCCTTGAGCAAAAAGGCGGGATCGCTGTGAGCAAGATTGATCCCAAGGCACTCAAGGACATCCGCTGAACCGACGCGGCTAGAGACGGAACGATTGCCGTGCTTAGCCACTTTGACACCGGCTGCTGCGACAACAAAGGCAACCGCTGTGGAGATATTAAAGGTACCCGCGCGATCGCCCCCGGTGCCGCAGGTATCAATGAGGGGTTCGGCTAAATTTAGCGGTGCAGCGGCGGACTGCGCCAGCAATACCTTGGCCATACCCGTGAGTTCCTCAACCGTCAGCCCCTTGAACTGTAATGCCGTGAGAATGGCACCGGCGAGGGCATCGGGAATTTCTGCTGCCAGCCATCCTTGCATTAACTGGGTGGCCTGCTCTTGCGTCAGGGCTTGGCGATCGAGGAGTTGTTGGAGCAGGTCAGACCACATTGAACCTTAATTGAACCTTGGAGGAGACGAATCGAGGGTTAATTGAGTTGTTGCTGGCGCTGGCGTGCCTGCCAATAGTGCATCGGTAAGCAAAGCAGCGAAGAGGTGGTGAGCAAAAAGGCCAAGAGTGCGGTGATTTTGCACATTTGACCTAAATCAGTGCCTTCTAATGGTACAGCGATTTGCAGACCCCGCGCACCACAATAGACGAGCCAATAGACAAAGATCATGCGCCAGAGGGTTTCACCATAGGCCTCTTGGGGGGAATACTCCCGCAGGGGACATTGTTTTTCCTCTTGATAAGCTGTGTACAAGAGCCAGCTTAAGCCACTCAGGGCGGCGATCGCTGAAACAATTAAGGT
Source organism: Thermosynechococcus sp. HY213 (assembly GCF_031460975.1). NCBI lineage: Bacteria > Bacillati > Cyanobacteriota > Cyanophyceae > Acaryochloridales > Thermosynechococcaceae > Thermosynechococcus > Thermosynechococcus sp. HY213. The sequence goes on from NZ_JAVKVB010000011.1 coordinate 407,894, forward strand.
TCCCACTGACCAAGAAGCAGCCACTGTCATTGTCCTTTTGCACTCCCTATCATCAGCACATCGTTCCTCAGTCTAGGGGAGTCATTTGCAAGGGATGACAATTGCTAACAATTTGAAATTTTTACATCAACATAATTTACAAATGCTCTCTAGGTTCAGGTGAGCCATCACGGCTTCTGTAAGTTGATCCAGTACAACAGTCCGTTGCTCGGCATAGTGGGGAATGGCTGTGGGTAGGGGGGGTAATTGCCGGCGCGATCGCAACCCATTTAGCCAATGGCGACGCCAAGCACCATTTTCCAATAGCCCATGCAGGTAGGTGCCCCAAAGCGTGCCCGCCGTGTTAACAAGGCCGAGTTCTGAGGCAGAAAAAAGGGGCTGCCAACCGTTGAGATCGCCTGTGTATTCACTTTGGCCTTGGTGAATTTCATAGCCCACGATCGGCTCAGGACCGGGGAAATAAATGGATTGGGTTTGTTGTTGCTGGGTACATTTGCTTACCCCCAATTGCGTGTGCAGCGGCATGAGTCCCAGTCCTTTATAGGTGCCGGGGCAGCCCTCTAAGCCCAGAGGATCGCTGATGGTGGTACCCAAAATCTGCCACCCACCGCAAATACCGAGAATGGTTCCCCCTTGGGCAGCGTAGGCTTGTAGTTGCGCTGCCATCCCCGTTTGCTGTAGGACGTGGAGATCAGCAATCGTCGTTTTCGTCCCCGGCAGGATCACGGCATCGGGTTGCCCCAAGGGACGATGGGGGGGTAGAAACTCAAGGGAGACACTGGGTTCCGCCAGCAGGGGATCGACATCGGTGAAGTTGGCAATACGCGGTAGTCGAATGACTGTAATTTTCAAGTCTGCCCCTTGGCGTTGGGGACGCGGATCCCATAGATCAAGGGAATCTTCGGCAGCGTAGTGGCGCTCGAGCCAGGGAATCACCCCTAACACCGGTACTCCTGTGGTCTCCTCTAGCCATTGCACACCACTGTCAAGGAGCGATCGCTGGCCACGAAATTTATTAATGACAATCCCCTGAATGAGCGATCGCTCAGCAGGATCAAGAAGCATCAATGTCCCGACAATGTGGGCAAAGACGCCCCCCCGATCAATATCCGCCACAAGGATCGTCGGTGCCCCAAGATACGTCGCCACCCGCATATTGGTGAGATCGCGGTGCTTGAGATTAATTTCTGCGGGTGACCCTGCACCTTCACACACAATCCAGTCAAAGCGTTGTCGCAGATCCGCCAAGGCCTCGGTAATCGCCTGCCAACCCCGCTCAAAATAGTCCCGATAGTAGTCTGCTGCTTGGGTGACCCCCGCCACCTGCCCCTTGAGAATCACTTGGGAGGTCATGTTGCCTTGGGGCTTGAGGAGAATCGGGTTCATCGCCACTTCGGGTTCTATCCCTGCCGCCCAGGCCTGCATTGCTTGGGCATAGCCAATTTCACCGCCCTCACGGGTGACGTAAGCATTCAAGGCCATATTCTGTCCCTTAAAGGGAGTGACACGGTAGCCCTGCTGCGCCAGCCAACGACAAATCACCGCTGTGAGGAGAGATTTACCGGCATGGGAGCTGGTGCCCACCACCATCAGGGATTTAGCATTCATGGTCGAGTTGATCATTACTTCGCTGCCTGTGGGACCTTTTCCAACAGTTCCGGGGCTAGGGATTGAGTCAGGTTCAGGCCATGGGTGGGCGAACTCAAGGCCATTGCTGCGGCCGGTGTCAGCCATTGCCGTGCCTGTTCATCCCCTAGAAGGTGCAAGCGTAAAAAGGCTAAGCTTAATCCTCGCAGATAGGTGCGCGATCGCGGGGGCATGGCACCGACAAGGGACTGGGGCACAGGCAGCACCGGTTCATTTTGACCCGCCTCACCAATGGTTGAGAAATGGGTGGCATCGTCTATCAACACCAAGTAGCGATCGGGCGTCGTCAGCCATGTAAAGGGATAAATTTGCTCCTCGACCGCTGGGGCGATCGGATCGTCACTGGCAGCCACAAACATAACGGGAATTTTCAACTGCCTCAAGGATTCAGGACTAAAGACAGCACTGGTAATCGGGTTAACAGCAATCACCGCTTGCACACGGGGATCCTGTAGGGAATAGACCTTTGGTGGTAATGCTTGCGCTTGGCATTGGAGCAGCAGTGACACATTAAACGAGTCGAGAACACTTCTTGTGCAATGTCGCCGCAGTTGTTGAAAATCCAACGGTGCCCCCGCGAGGGCGAGAGCCGTGTAGCCGCCAAAGGACTGACCAATCATTGCCACCCGCTCCAAATCTAGCCGCCCTGCCCAAGGATAGAGTTGCTCAGGAAATGTCCCTAAACGATTGAGGACAAACGTGACATCGAGGGGGCGATCCAGAAATTCTTGAGCCGCCACCCTAGGAGTGACATGGCCTATGGCAAAGGACAGCAACTGACGGGTGGAGCTGCCCACATGCTCTAGGGCAATGACGGCAAACCCATGGGAGGCCAGATGTTGACACAAATAGCGATAACTGTAGCGATTGGCTCCCAATCCATGGGAAATGATGACCACTGAAACCCGCTGTCCCGCAGGAACGATGGGTAGATAGAGATCCGCTGCAATGGGGCGGGAATGTCCCGTCAACTGCAACCGCCGAGGCGATGCATCCACTGCTGTCCAAGGCATCTCTAGCCACCGCCAAGGCCCCGGTTGGGGCAGTGATTGCACACTGGCAGGAATAGATTCTGGCTGATTTGCGATCGCCTGTTGACGAACAACATCCAGAATTGTCTCTGTTTCGCGGATTGTATGCTGGAAGTTTTTGAGAATCGCGAGTCCTTCCTTGAGATCAAAGCGGATACTGGGGGAGGGGTAATGGCGCATCACACTCAACGCGGTCAGACCCTTGGGATCAGTGGCAGCGAGAATCAGGGCGGATCGCAGGGCACGGGCGTTTTCTTGGCGGCTTTGGGTTTCGAGAATTCGGCCCGCTTGCACCATCAATTCTTGACCAAGGGGGGAATACAGGAGTTGGGCAACAGCCACCGGCGAGAGGCGCAGCCGTTCTTGTAAGGCCAACCGCAATTGCTGCTGATGCACAGGCGGCAATAACCGTAAATAGCTGGCGAGTTCTGGGGAGGCTTGGCCAGTGGTAGCAAAGCGTTCTAAATCAGCAATGGGGAGCGATCGCTCGAAGGGGCCATAGCGAAAAATAATCCGTTCTGCTGCCGTTGCCGACAGCCCCCTTGATCCCACCAAAAAGATGCTGAGACCCGCCACAACACTGAAGGGGGGCAAGAGAAACCACTTAAGGGAGAGAGTGTTCACAGCGAGGAGTCACGCAACACCACTAGATCAAGAAATTTAGAAAAGTAGTGGGAACAGCGCTCAGCGCAAAAATTCTATAGGTACTTTCCAGTATAGAGATAGCCCTTTGCTAATATGCCTGCTGCTGACATCATGCCCGCGCCACTTTGGAACTGCTAGGGTGCTGTCCTCGTCTTGAAAACTACTCAGGTTGTGAGCCAGCGCAATACCAGTACGTGATGGACATCATCACCATCTCGTTGGCGCTATCACCCCGCAGCCCACACCCAACTCCTATGGTAGTAGTGTGGCAGGTAGGGAAATGACCAAAGATTAACGATAGGCCCCCCTAACACTTCCCGCTACCGCTTTTCATTAAGGATCTTGACCTATGAAACGCCCTATTTTCACGTCACTGCGATATTTCGTTCCTTGGAGCTTGGCCGTACTCATCCTCAATGCGGGTCTGAGTTGGGCGGGATTTACGCCCCCCAAAAACCTATCCCGGCCGGGGAATCGGGAGGGGGCAGCCACCCGCGGCGTCTGTAGAGTGCAAACAGCGGCGAACGAACCGGATTTAATCGCCCTAGTACCAGCAAGTAATATTGGTTTAACGGCAGTTAATCGCCCCACGTTTTACTGGTATTTACCCGCCAATAATTACCAAGCTCTTGAGTTTGCCCTCTTTCAGAACCTTGCCGACGGGACGCAGGTGCAAATTTACAAGCAGCAGTTTCCGATGGCCAATCGCCCGCGCCTAGACAGTATTACGTTGGCGGGTGACGTACCGCCCCTACAGGAGGGGGTGGACTACCGCTGGACGGTGAGTCTCATTTGCAATCCCCGAGATCCTGATCCATCACAGATTCGCTTTGTGGAAGGCTGGGTACGGCGGGTAACACTACCAAGGATCCCGAACAAGCAACTGCCCCAGGTCAGTCCTGTAGAACGCTATAACCTGCTGGCTAGCCATGGCCTGTGGTACGATGCCCTCGAGACATTGGTCAAACTGCGGCAGCAACAGCCAACTGACCCCAAGGTGAATGCCCTGTGGACAGAGTTAATGACCGCTGAGGAGGTTGGCCTCGATCGCCTGAGCAATTTGGCGATCGCCCACCGCAGCCGGCGCAATTTACGGTAACTTAGACAGGGCGGTGGAGGGGGGCAACTGTACCTTGGAGGCAAGCCCCAGTCCTTGGAGTGTGCGAATCACCCACCAAGTGGGATCCACTTCCCACCAGTACCAGCCGGCCTTGGCCACGTGGGGATAGGCATGGTGGTTATTGTGCCAACCTTCGCCGTAGGTGAGGAGGGCTGCCCACCAAAGATTGCGAGAGTTATCATCGGTCTCAAAGCGACGATAGCCCCACTTGTGGGTGGCGGAGTTAATCAACCACGTGCTGTGCCAGAGGAAGACCGCCCGCACAAACATCCCCCACAGCAGCCATGACCAACCCCCAAGGCCATAGAGGAGCAAAGCAAGGGGCACTTGCAGCAGCAAAAAGTAGCGATCCAGCCAGCGGTAAAAGGGATGCCGCACCAAGTCTGGGGCAAAGCGGGCATACTCCTCAGCCTCAAAAAATTGGTGATGGGGATAGACCAGCCAGAGCATATGGCTCCACCAAAAGCCCCGCCGCGCTGAGTAAGGATCTTTGACTTCATCTTCGGTGTGGGCATGGTGCAAGCGGTGACCGGCCACCCAAAAAATGGGACCTCCCTGCATGGCCAAGGCACCCAAAACAGCAATGATGTATTCCAACCACTGGGGCACTTGAAAACTGCGGTGACTCAGGAGGCGATGGTATCCCAAGCAAATGCCGATGCTGCCAAAGAGCCAGTGGAGAAAGATGGTGACCGCCAAGGCTGACCAAGAAAAAAAGAAGAGAGCAACCGCGGCCAAGACATGAACCGTCGTTAAAAAAAGCACAAAGGCCCAATTGAGGCGGGCAGTTTCAGGTTGGAGTTCTAGGGATGATGACATGGGCACTCCTCAACACCGTGTGCAGATTTAGACGCAAGTTGAAATCAAGTTGTAATCTAGAGAATCTGAGCCACCAAGACAATCCTCAGGGCAATCCTCGGCTGAGCCTAAATGGCCTTAGAAAATGTCTTACCAGATTTGTGTTGCAGGTAGGTATCAAAGACGGCAGCCACATTGCGGATGAGGAGTCGGCCTACGGGGGTGACCTCTAGGCGATCGCGCCCTAAATGAATCAGGCCATCGGCAGCCAAGTCCTGGAGTGCGGCCAACTCTGGAGCAAAGTAGGCATCAAAGTCCAGCTGGAACTGGCGAGCGATCGCCCCCTTGTCCAAGGTAAATTGGCACATCAGTGCCATGATGATGGTGCGGCGCAGCAGATCCTCAGGGCGCAGTTGAATCCCGCGTTCTGTAGCCAATTGCCCCGCCGCAATGTCACTAAAGTAGGTGGCTAGATGCTTCTGATTTTGGGCATAGGCCTCCTGCAACATGCTAATTGAGGTCAGACCAAAGCCAATCAAATCTGCAGGGGGCAGGATCGTATAGCCCTGAAAGTTGCGTTTGAGCGTTCCTGCTGCTTGGGCGATCGCCAGCTCATCCGTGGGCTTGGCAAAGTGATCCATGCCAATGTACTGATAACCTTGGCTAGTTAGCGTTTCAATGACCCGCTGCAAAATGGCCAGTTTGGTCGTGCCATCGGGTAGGGTAGCAGGGTCAATTCGCTTTTGGATGGGTTTCAAATTGGGAAGATAGGCAAAGTTAAAGACCGCAATGCGATCGGGGTCAAGGCGCACTGTTTTGGCAATTGTGGTTTCAAAAGATTGCACCGTTTGAAAAGGCAGGCCGTAGATCAGGTCAATGTTGACACTCTCAAACTCAGCAGCGCGGATCCACTCCATCACTTGAAAGAGCCACGCCTCCGGCTGCACCCGATTGACAGCCAGCTGAACTTGAGGATCAAAGTCTTGCACACCAAAGCTAATGCGGTTGAAGCCCAGATCGCGCAAGCGAAAGAGATACTCGCGGTCGATATAGCGGGGATTGACCTCAATGGAAATTTCGGCATCGTTGGCAAATTCAAAGTGGTGGGTGAGCGTCCGCCACAGGGATTCCACTTGGTCAATGGTGAGATAGTTGGGGGTACCGCCGCCCCAATGCATTTGAATCACTGGACGAGTGCGATCCAGCCGTGCCGCCACTTGGGCAATTTCCTCTGCTAAGGCATCCAAGTAGGTTTTGGCAATCGTTTGGCTTTGGGTGACGATGACATTGCAGCCGCAAAAATAGCAGGCGGTTTGGCAAAAGGGAATATGCACGTATAGGGACAGAGGCAGATGCCCTGCGTTACTCCGCAGCAGTTCCCGCTGGAAACAATGGCTATCAAAGTCAGCAGTAAACTCGGCAGCCGTGGGATAGCTGGTATAGCGGGGCAAGGGGCGATCGTATTTTTGCAGCAATGCCCCATCAAATTGAATTGGCTGAACCACACTCATGGATGTTTGCAAGCTCCTAACAAGATCAACAGTGGGCCTTAAACGGCAACAGCTTCAGGACGGGGTTGCTCCCGCCGACTCGGTTGGTTCTCAACAACGGACTGCCAGACCTGCTCGCCAACGGTGGCTTTTAGCTCCGACTCTAGGGCGTGCATGAGGTGGCAGTTGAGGGTAAAGGCAAAGTTGGCTTCCTTGACAATGCGGGCGATCGCGACCTCATCGAGGCTGAGGCTATCCAAGGTTTCCCGATACCGCTGCTTAAAGGCTTTCTTGTCTTCTGGGGTCGGCAGGGCTGGAAACTCGTAAAAGGCGGTGCCCTTGCCTTCGGGGAGCGCTAACTGGGAACGCACAATTTTACTCAGGGCTTGTCCCCCAGAGAGATCCCCCATATAGCGGGTGTAGGAATGGGCAATGAGCAACAGAGGATCACTTTGGGCGAGGTCATGAATGCGACTGAGGTAAACGCGAGTGGCTGTGAGGGGGGTAATCTGATCGCGCCAATTGTCGCCGTAGTAGAAGGCCAAGTCTTCGGCCAGTTGGCCACTGCGGTTGAGTTCGGGAAAATACATCGCCCGCAGGCGATCGCTCGTAGCACTGGCTAAGGCAGCTTCGAGGTCAGTGTACACAAAGTAGAGATTGGCCAAGAACTGGCGGAAGAGGCTCGGCGTAATCAACCCGCGGACAAAACATTTCATGAAGGCGGTGTGTTCGGCCAAGCTGTGAGCCTCAGCAGTTCCTTCCCGCAGCGCAAGGGAGAGCACGGTCATACCTGTAACTCCTGAAATCAGTTTTTAACAATCTTTTTTGAGATGAGTTCATCCTGCCAACGACGAATGGCCGTGGGCTGAACGGGGGCAGAAGGGCAAACTAAGGGTGAGTATTACTTTTTGACCATATGGCTGTCAAGCGAAACTTCAAAAAACATTACAAAACTGCCTACTTTTGCAAAATCGTCAAGACGGTTATTGACCGTCCTGAGGGATATAGTATAGTAAAACGGTATGACCTGCATAGGTTTAGTTCTATAGGAGTGAAAGGCTTATGGTGGCGATCGCCCCCAATCCCGATGCGAGTCAGAGCGTTAAAACTATTCGCGAAAACCTTTTAACCCCCCGCTTTTACACAACAGATTTTGAACAGGCAGCAAAACTTGACCTGAGTCGCCAGCAGGAACAACTCGAAGCAATGTTGGCGGAAATGCGGGCAGACTACAACCGCCATCACTTTGTCCGCGACGACGCCTTCAAAGGCACATGGGACACCTTGGATGCACAGACCCGCAAAGCCTTTATTGACTACCTCGAGCGCTCCTGTGTCTCTGAGTTTTCAGGGTTTTTGCTCTTTAAGGAACTCTCGCGCAAGCTGAAGAATCGCCACCCTCTCTTGGCGGAAATCTTTCACCTCATGGCACGGGATGAAGCGCGGCACGCAGGGTTTCTCAACAAGGCAATGATGGATTTTGGCCATGCCATGGACTTGGGCTATCTCTCTAAGGCGCGTACCTACACGTTTTTCCCCCTGCCATGGGTGCTCTACACCGTCTATCTATCGGAGAAAATTGGCTACTGGCGCTACATCATCATCTACCGTCACCTAGAAAAGCACCCCGAACATTCCTTCTATCCCCTGTTTAACTACTTTGAAAGTTGGTGCCAAGACGAAAACCGCCACGGCGATATTTTCAAGGCCTTGATCCACTCCCAACCCCAATTGATTCAAGGCTGGGGTGCCAAACTATGGATGCGCTTCTTCCTGCTGACGGTGTTTGCCACCCATACGCTGACGGTGCATGAGCGTGCCAAATTCTATGAAGCCCTTGGTCTTGATGCCACGGAATTCGATCGCGAGGTCATTGCCAAAACCAATGAAACGGCCGCTCGCACCTTCTCGGTGGTGCTCAATGTCGATCACCCTGACTTTTATCCGCGGCTGCAACGCTGTGTCGAAATCCATAAAAAACTCCAAGCCATTGAAGCCAGCAAGCAACCCAAGTGGCTGAAGGCCTTGCGGAAGCTTCCTCACCAGTTGGCGATCGCCGGCCACCTGTTGCGCCTGTATCTCTTGCCCCCCGTCAATGCCCAACAGGAATGGGGCACCGTGCACTAGGGCTAAAGCTCCTCTTGGCGAAAACGGTTGAGTAGTTCTACCAGCAGCTCTTGGTTGGCCTTGGGAATCAGGCGATCGAGGGAAAGGGACTGCTGACCCCCGCCAAGGGGAACTGAAACCTCCTGCAAGACACTCGTGACCTGCGCCGAATTAACCTCCCCCTGCTCTAGGAGGGGCAAAAAGGCTTCGGCAAGGGGGGCTGCCAGCTTGGCATCAGCGAGATACAGATGCCATTTGGCCACATCCATATAGATATCGCGGCCAATTTCAGCCGCAAGACGTTCAATTAAGGGGGTACGACTCATTTAGGTCACCGCTTTTTCATTCACTCTATTTGTACCAGTCAAGGGGGGCGATCGCTAAAACAGACCGATCATGGGATAGTAATCGGGAAAACACCTGTGGACAAGGATCAGGCTCACCCATAGAAGGCTAATCATTAATTTTTGTTAAGAACTAAAACCCTAACGGTCTTTTCCCTAAGTCCTGAATGCGCTCAAAGCAGCCAAAATCAATGTTTACAGGGAGCGTGTCCTTTTTCTTTTAGGAAAGAGCTGTAGATTACAACAGTTTTTATTCTTTGTGCTACCATAGGCATCAGTTCTCTTTTAATTGCTCTTAATTGCTGATTGTATGGCTACGGCTATCCCCCCCGGCATTCCCCAAGACGTTCAGCCAAGTGAGACCCTACTAGAAGACTTGCGCCAAGATGTCATTCATTTGCTGAAACAGACCGTTGGCATTGTTGAACGCTACAACAGCCTCCATAAAACAGCAGAGAGGGATTCATCTCAAGAAAAAACAGAATTTTCAGGTACAGCAGCGATTCGGCAAGCCCTCACCAACGTTGAGGAAATGGCTCTACGCATGTCCGTGGTCGCCCCCATGAAAGCCGGCAAATCCACGATTATCAATGCAATTGTCGGTCAACCGCTTTTGCCTGCTCGCAATACTGCCATGACCGCTACTGCAACGGAAATCGTTTTAGATACAAACTACCCTGAACCTGTTCTCTTTGTCCCCGAAGAAACCCTCGCTTTATTCAAAAAGGCAGCGGTGAAAATCCGCCAAGAATACAATAGGAATCGTGACAACGTTAAAGCTAAGTTACAGAAATATCCTCATCTTGACACCACATTTGAAAACATTATCAGGAATGACGGCACTTTGTTCAAAGAAGAAACAACAGGTGTCGAAAGTGTGCGTGAAGCCCTGCAACTAATGAATGATTTGGTACGTTTAGCCAGCCAAATAGTTCCTGCCTACAACCCTGTAAAGCGGATGCGGGAGCTACCCCAGATCAGAGTAGCACCTTTTACCTCTGAAGGCGAGGCTATCAACACCGCTTTGGGCAACCTTGTCATTATTGACACTCCAGGTCCTAACGAAGCAGGCGAGAACTTAGAAATCAAGAATATTTTTGCTGAACAACTTGAGCGTAGTAGTCTCATTTTGGTTGTCCTAGACTTTACCCAGCTCAAGACCGAAGCGGCTAAAAGTGTTCAAGAAACCGTTCAGGCAATTGCTGAGATTCGTGGTGGAACTGAAAATATCTATGCCCTCGTAAACAAAGTTGATCAACGACGCAGAGGGGATATGACTCCTGAAGAAGTGCGGGAGTTTGTGCAGCAGGAATTTAGAATTCCTAGCTCTCATGTTTTCGAGGTATCTGCCCAACGAGCCTATTGTGCTGCTCGTTTCCTGAAGCAGCATGGCTTAGGAGAAGACTGGCGGACTCGACCTGAAGCCAAAGACTTGGCAAGAGAAATTCTTAGGGATGACTGGGAACAAAACTTAAAAGAGATTGACAAAGACGCGTTTACTAAGAAAGCTAGAAAGCAGTGGTATGAACGCTCAGGATTTTATCAGTTTTTCACTAAAGTGATTAGTGAACTCATTAAAATTGCTGCACCGAAAGTAATCAGGGAATCTCTAAACATCACTCACGGCTTTATTCATAAGCTTCTTGAAGACATTAATTTGCGAAAAAGAAGCTATCAAGCAACCCTAGGTATACTTGAGGTTGAAAAAGAAGTGATGAAGCAACTAGAGCAGCTCGAGGAGGATGCTCAAAAAGTGAAGTGTGATATTTCAATTTATTCGAGCCGAGTAGAGCAAGTTCTGATCAGCAGTATTGAAGGTGAATACTGAGTTGACAAATTATTAAATTTTATTGCAGATTCGACTTTCCTTACCCTACAGTGTCAACACTTTTTATCTTTTGTGCTAACCTAGCCCCCAGTACTCCCTGACTGCTGATGATGCCGATTTATTTAAGTCGATTAAAGTAATTTTTTGCGTTGTAGATTTTATGAATTACTTAGCCATTGAAGAGCGAATCCCTCTTGCCAATGATCAGCTACTGATTGATTTAGCTAACAGCATTCACACAAATCAGTCTTTGATAGCGTATCGCGCCAATCGAGGTTTTTTGGGTAGGTTACTGGATAGTTTAACAGGTCGCACTTACCAGCAAGATACCCTTCTTGCCCAAAACTTGACCCGAGGACAGGAAGCATTACTGAGCATTACCAATGAACTGATTGAAAAGCTGCAATTTACTGAGTATGCTCTTGTCACTACCCAACACTCCCTCCGAGAAACTCGTGAATGTCTTGTAGCTACGCAGCACTCTCTTCGAGAAACTCGTGAGGGGCTTAATCACAACACGCAGGCATTGAATAGTTTATTGAATAGTTTAATTGAGACCTGCGATCGCAAGTTTCAAGAGCAAGAGAAACGTATTGCTACCCTTGAACGGCGAGTGACGGCACGGGAAGATTTCGATCGCATTTTCTCTCTCTGGCGAAGTGGCCAAAGCTATCACGATCTCCCTTGGGCTATCCAAATCCTATTTTTAGCCCGCGAAATCTACAACAGTTCCATTGCCTACCTAGAACTTGAACAACAAGTCACTTATTATCGCGACCTACTGGTGAATGAAATTTTGGCGCACCAGCGGCACTACTTACCCAAGCATTTCTTCAGTACCGCAACGCTGCTAAAAGTAACTCGGCAAGCAACAGCACAAGAGGATACAGAGATCGTTTACGACATTCTGGCGAGTTGCCGCTATTCAGACTCCTATCCCTTGCTGCACAATATGTCAACACTATACTGCCAACAGCAGCCTTCCTTTGTCCTTCAGCACCCTCCTTATACCCTAGATGCCAAAGAAGTCATTCAGCGGATTGTTCATGAAACTGCCGCTGCAACGTTGCATTCCCTCCAGTCTCTGAAATCCAAGGAGTGATTATGCTAAACACTGGTTCAAAAGTTGGTTTAGTCCTCACGGGTGGTGGTGCCAAAGGTGCTTACCAAGTGGGGGCACTGCGCTACCTCGCTGAACAGGGATTTGAACCGCACATTATTGCAGGTACCAGTATCGGTGCCCTCAATGGCGCCATCATTGCCAGCTATCCCCAGCAATTGGCTCGGGGTGTGAGCAAGCTCGAGGAGATTTGGCGTGAGATTGGTGCCGCCAATATCATCTCCGCCAACCCCAACTGGCTCAGCATTCTCATCAGCTATGGCATCCAATCTGCCTTACCTGAATTTGGGGGATGGATCAATACTTTTTTGACAGTGACGGGGATTCTCCCCAAATGCTATTCCTTCTTTGACCCGCGCCCGATCGAAGAACTTGTGCACTCCTATGTAAACTACAACCAACTGAAACGGGGTACGGAGCTTTGGGTAACGGTTTTTCCCTCATTGCAAATTCCGGGTCTGGGCTATAACCTGTTGATGACATTGATTGACATGTGTCGCGTTTGGACAGGCACAAAAGCTGAGTGGCTGCGGGCACAGGATATGGATGACCCAGAGACGTTATTGAACTTGCTGCTGGCGAGTGCGGCCGTTCCTTTGGCCTTTCCGCAGCGACAGGTCAATGGTCAAACCTATGTGGATGGGGCACTTCAGGATAATGTGCCCTTGGGAGCGTTGGCGCAGCGGGGCTGTACCCATGCCATTGTCATTCACCTTGAGGATGGGGTGCCCTGGAATCGTTATGACTTCCCTAATTTGACAATCATTGAGATTCGACCACAGACAGTGCTGAATACTTCAAACACGGTTGTACTGGGGAGTCTAGAAAGCTTGCTCGATTTCCGGAGCGATCGCATTGCCGCCCTGCAAGCACAAGGGTATGCCGATGCCAAGGCAGCCATTGAGCCGATCCTCACCCTTGCGCAGAACCTGAGAACCCTGCGCCAAACCCATGGGGAGTTAAAGGCTTCTACGGCAGCACTCTTGAATCCCGATGAGTTAAAAACCTCTACAGCAGCACTGCTCAATCACAACGTTGCTTTAAAATCAATACCCCCCATGGTTGATCCATAGGGGGTCATCAGGAGATAGCTCAGCACCGACCTATGGATCGTAGGGCTTCTTGCCGGTGAACTTCAGTTGCGAAGGATTGGGATTTTGGCCAATGGAGCGGGGCACTGAGTTGACGGCTTCACGCCCTTGGTTCACCTTCTCAGGGAAAACACCATCCTTGGGATGGATCAACACCGTTTCACCATCGGGGAAAATGCGGTAGATTTTGTAGTCATTGATTTTGCGGGGACGCAGTTGCTGAGCGGCTAGGGCAAGGCACTGCTCCTTACGGGCAAGGTAAACAAGATTTTCCCCTTCACGCATAACCGCAGCCCCAGCCGTCGGCATTTCAAAAACCTGCTCTTTGGGGCTTGTCCAGGTGATGGCGTATTTCTCTTCGGTGTCCGCTGCGCTGAGGAGGCCGCCGGTGCTGCCACCATAGAGCGGGGGTTGCCCAGTGAGTGTTGTCATGCGTTCGATCCTCAATCTCTCACGTTTTCATTCTTAAGATCGGCCAGATACAACCCTTTTCTTGGATATGGGAACCATAAAGGGGATGCAATCCTCTCCCATAGGGGCTTTCGCAGTTTTGAGCGTTTGCCCTCCTTGCGAAAAGGGCTGTAGCCAGATTCAACGGCATCGTAGCATTGAAATCGCGGTGTTGATGCGAGTTGTGAGAAACTGTAACAGTTCCTTCAAAATAAGGAATTGTTGTTGAGCTGTTTGATCAGCATTCTGAATTATTTTCAATGATCACCCTTGAACAACCTATGGCTAAAGGGCTAATTTGTTAAGATTATTGACAAAGTGCGACAAAAATATGTCCGCTCCTCACAAGGGATTATTGAGCAATGCAATATCTCTACCTCCATGGATTTGCCTCGTCGCCGCGCTCAAGTAAAGCTCAGTATTTTCGCGATCGCTTTGCGGAACTCGGTCAACCGCTACTCATTCCTGATCTCAATCAGGGGGATTTTTTTCATTTGACCTTAAGTCGTCAAATTGACCAAGTAGAAGCGCTGCTCGCCCCAGAGGAACCCGTCACATTGATTGGCTCCAGTTTTGGTGGCCTGACGGCTGCTTGGCTAGCGCAAAAGCATTCCCAAGTGGTGCAACTGTTTCTGCTGGCACCTGCCTTTGAGTTTGCGATCCATTGGCTGCCGCGCTTGGGCGATCAATACCGCCGCTGGCAAGAAACGGGTGTGCTGGAGGTGTATCACTACACGCAAGAGCGCCTGCTCCCCCTTAGCTATGGCTTTGCCAAGGATTTACTAGAGTACGACGATCGCCAGCTGCAGCGGCCTGTGCCTACCCTCATTTTCCATGGTCTTCAGGATGAGGTGATTCCCATCGAAGCCAGTCGTCGCTACTGTGAAGGCCGCCCTTGGGTGAGTCGGGTGGAATTGGACAGTGATCACGCTCTCAAGGATGTACAGCCGGCCATTTGGGGCATGATGTATCCAATCATCTATCAGCAGTTAACTTGAGAGGCTGGGTCAAGGGAGACCGCAGGAACTTCTGCTCGCACGGCGCGAAACATGCCAAAGCGGCACAGTCCCATGCCAAAGGCAAGCCGCATCAACAGAAAGGTGGGTACTTCCCGCAAAGATTTCACTAGCCCCGGTAGGCCAAAGCGAATCAGCCCCTCTGGTCGCACAATTCCCTGCCAAATTGAATCCAACCACGAGGGGAGCGTTTCCTGCGTCCAGTCGGCGGTGATTACCTCTCCAGCCACTAAACCCGTTGCGGCAAGGGCTTCGGCAAAGCCTTCAATACTGGCAAAGGCGGGGTGTGCCCATTGATCCAATAGCTGCCGCATAATGAGCCGCTCCCAGAGGTTCAAGGGGTGCTGGCGATCGTCCCTTTGGTTCCAATCGGCAACCACAAGAATCCCCCCCGGCTTTAGGACACGGAGTAATTCCTTAGCAAACTGCTGTTTATCGGGCATGTGGGGGCCGGCCTCAATTGACCAAACCACGTCAAAGCTGGCATCTGGAAATGACAAGGCTAGAGCGTCATCCACCTGAAACTGCACATTGAGATCCGCAGGAGTGAGTTCCCGCGCCCGCCGTACCTGTTCAGGGCTGATTGTAATTCCCGTCACGTGAAAGCCATAGTCACGCGCTAGCATACGACTGCTCCCGCCAATGCCACAGCCCACATCCAAAACCGTTGTCCCCGGCGGCAGGCGATCGAGACCCGCCCAGCGCACCATTTCATGGACAAAATCTGCCTTTGCTTGGCGAAAGTCCCTACGACGGGGGGGCGAACCATAGTGGCCAAGGTGAATATGCTCACCCCAGTAAAATTCAAGAATGCCGTCATTGGTCCAGTCGTCATAGGACTCGGCGACAGAGCGGGCAGACTCGTACTTGCGAGGAAACAGGAGATAAAGCGCTAACCCTAGGAGGACTAACGCGCCAACAATGATAACCAGTATGAGCAATAGATGAGACATGCAGCAGATTGGCTGGTGAAACCTTTCACTATGATGACGAGGTTTTTAGCATTTCCACAAGGGAAAGAGCCACAGATGGGTTTTCGTGGGAGATCGTACGCTGTTCAATACTATCTTGAAAAGTTGGTGCAATCCTACCTGCTAGTGCTGCGGGCACCCAATCCTCGTGAAAAAGGCTGTAACTTAATAATAAGGAGCCTTAAAAATTCTGGAAGGAACTGCCTTGGCGGATGTGCCTGTGTTTGACTCGATTGAATCTGCGTTGGATGCCCTGCGGCGGGGTGAAGTTATCGTCGTGGTGGATGATGAAAATCGTGAGAATGAGGGGGATCTCATTGGTGCCGCTGAGCGTGTGACCCCAGCCATGATTAACTTTATGGCGGTTCATGCCCGAGGATTGATTTGCCTCGCCATGGAGGGCGATCGCCTCGATGAATTGGATTTGCCCTTAATGGTAACAACAAATACCGATAGCAACCAAACTGCCTTTACGGTGAGTGTTGATGCCGGTGCCCGTTGGGGCGTGACCACAGGCATTTCCGCCGAAGACCGTGCCCGCACCATTCAAGCCCTCATTGACCCGACGACCCAGCCTCAAGATTTACGTCGCCCCGGCCATGTCTTTCCCCTGCGATCGCGCCCTGGGGGGGTTCTCAAGCGAGCCGGCCATACCGAAGCCGCCGTCGATCTGACACGGTTGGCAGGTCTCTACCCAGCGGGGGTCATCTGTGAGATTCAAAATCCCGACGGCACCATGTCGCGGCTGCCCCAACTCATTGAATATGCTCGCACCCACCAACTGAAGATTATTAGCATTGCCGACTTAATTAGCTATCGTCTCCAGCATGAGCGTTTTGTCCGCCGCGAAGCTGTGGCCAAGCTACCGACGGAGTTCGGTGAATTTCAAATCTATGGCTATCGCAATTCCCTCGATCAATCGGAGCACGTCGCCATTGTCAAAGGAGATCCTGCCACGTTTAGCGAGCAACCCGTGCTGGTGCGCGTTCATTCTGAATGTTTGACGGGCGATGCCCTCGGTTCACTGCGCTGCGATTGTCGGATGCAACTGCAAGCGGCTCTGAAAATGATTAACGCGGCAGGACGCGGTGTGGTGGTTTATCTGCGCCAAGAGGGTCGTGGCATTGGCCTAGTCAACAAGCTACGTGCCTATTCCCTGCAAGATTTGGGAATGGACACCGTGGAAGCTAATGAGCACCTCGGCTTCCCAGCGGATTTGCGTAACTATGGCGTTGGCGCCCAAATGCTCAATGACTTGGGAGTGAAGCAGATTCGCCTGATTACCAATAACCCCCGTAAAATTGCTGGCCTCAAGGGCTATGGCCTCGAAGTGGTGGATCGGGTGCCCCTGCTGATTGAAGCGACGCCCTACAACACCCCCTACTTGACGACTAAGGCGGAGAAACTGGGGCATCTACTGCTACAAACTTACCTGATCACAGTGGCCTTTCGCTGGCAGGAGTCGCAATTAGATGCGGGCGATCGCTATGAGCGGTTGGAAAAAATACGTCATCTGGCCGCAGGCGTCCATTTGCTAGTGCGCGAAGAAGCTCGGCCCGTTGCGCAGGCCATCTTTGGACATCCTGACCTGATTGTTCACTTTGGCTTTGACCAACCCCATGTGGCCGATCGCCAGTGGTATCAGCAGCCAGAACATCCCTATGTCTTGGCGGTGCAAACCCTGCTGCGGCAATTTTGCCAATGGCCAACCCTGAAGGGATTTGAGTTTCTCGTGGCCACCGGCAGCGATCCAATGCTCAACCTACCGATGGATCTCGATCGCCAAGCCTACACCCAACAGCCCCCCAGTGAGTGGCAGCCTCATCTCATCTATTCATGGTCAGCAGTAGCAGGTTAAAGCGTCGATGAATATCTTGGAGCATCTACGTCGTTTTCAAGTGTGAACATTCATTTATCCCACTACTTCTGGCCGAAAAAAGACACACTGGAGCGGCGTTGGCGTTAGCACAACAACACTGGCAATGGCGCGATCGCCCACGGGGAAACTGACTGCCCAATGTTCTAAAGGCTGAGCCGCCGTCCGCTGCCATACCCCGATCCCCTGAGCCTTGAGCCACGCTTCATAGTATGTCCAAGCCTGTAGAAACGAGCGATCGCTCCCCTCTAATATCCTTTGTTGCAGAGCCGCCCCAAAAAACCGCCGACTAATGGCTGAACGCTGAGGACAGGGGCGCAATATTTCTACATCTACCCCTACAGCCGCCCGGCCACTCACGGCCAACACCGCTAAGTTACCACTATGGCTCCAATTAAATTCCAAAGCATCCAAATAGGGCTTACCCCCAGCGGTACGCGGTAGAGGCTTCTCGCCAAGATTCGGCTGATAGCGTCGTAAATAGGCGCGCAGGGTAACCTCACGGGGCACATCAGGGGGAAGCGTTAACCACCAAAGATGCAGCGCATGGGAATACAAGGTGAGATTGTCGTGTGGCGCCTGCCATTGAGGGGCAACAATCGGGGGTAGGGGCAAATCCCACACATTAAAGACTGAGGCGTTTTTTTAGTGACAATAGGTGAGTGCGGGGATTAATGGGGCTACGGGGCAGCGGTAACTCAAAATTCGGCCAATTGGGCAGACTGGCACAGGGACAGTGTACAGGGGGTAACCCATGACAGGGTAGAGGCACAGGCATTTGGCAGCGGGCACAGGGGGTAATGTCCCAACAGTCGCTCAAGAGTTGCGTAATCGTCTCCGCCGTGTCCTCAAGAAAGCAGTCTCCTGCCTGACCAGAGATCACATAGGCCCAGCAGGCCTCAAAGGCTTGACTGTAGCGATCGCCCTGAAGGACAGGTTGCGGCAGCACCGTATGCGCTCCGCCCCAAATACACAGCCGTTTGCCCAGCTGAAACCAGTAGGCGAGATAGGACTTCACCTTTGCTTGGGCTGCCAAAAAGGCACAACCTTCCAGATCCGTCATTGACACAACCCTCGCTGCTGTACTTACTACCCTAGCGCAAGGAAACGAGGGCGATGCGTGCTAACGAATCAGTGCCGCCAAGGAAGCATCCAACTGTCCCCAACTGTGGCCATCAAGGGCTAACTGCTCAATGAGACTGGCCAAGCGCAACGCTTTGAGTGCCTGCTCTCCACCCACCGAGGGAGGTTGACCACCACGAACACAGTTGACGAAGTGCTCCAATTCAGCATGGAGGGGTTCAATATTGCTTGTATAGACCTTCTCAATGAGACCGTCTTGGCGGTAGAGAACTTGGCCATGATCGGCACTGCACGATGCGGTGGTTTTGCGGTGAATGAGAATCTCGTTTTTCAGGAAATCGGCCTCCGTGAGGGAATTTTTGCAGTGGGCAGCAATGCGTCGTTGTTTGCGGTGGGTGACTTTACTGGCCGTGAGGGTGGCAATAATGCCGTTGGCAAAGCCCAATGTGGCGGTCACGTAGTCCAGATACCCAGAGTTGGCAGAGCGACTGCCGGCGGCCGTTAGGCGCACCACAGGGGAATTGGTGAGTTCCAATAGCAAGTCAATATCGTGGATCATTAAGTCGAGAACCACTGAGACATCATTAGCGCGATCGGAGTAGGGACTCATGCGATCGGCTTCAAGGGCAAGGATTTCCTCAGTGCGCAGAACTTTGCTCAGTTCTTGAAATGCAGGGTTAAAGCGCTCAATATGTCCGACTTGGAGGATGCACTGGCACTCCGCTGCTGCGTTGACGAGCGATTCTGCTTCGCTAATACTGGCGGCAATCGGTTTTTCCACCAAGACATGTACCCCGTGGCGCAAGCAGGTAATGCCCACTTCATGGTGGAGACGGGTGGGCACGGCAATACACACCGCCTCAACGTGGGGCAGTAAATCCACATAGTTTTCAAAAAATTTCACCCGATATTTGCTAGCGGTATCAATGCCCCGCTCCAGATTCACGTCAGAAATGCCCACAAGTTCGACATCTTTGAGTAAACTCAAAACACGGGTATGGTGCTGACCCATGTTGCCAACACCGATAACGCCAATGCGCAGTGGTTCGGGCTGGGGACGGACGGCAGAACTCATGTCTAGTTATTTCACTCCTCTACGCAACCGGGGAAAGGCTTGGTGTTGGCGATCGCCCGCCGTAAGTAGCAACTCACAGAATGAACATTTTCAGAAAGATGCTACCACAGCATTGCCAAATGTAAAGGTTTTGATAGACAGCTATGATGACGACACCAAAGGCCGTCGTGTTGCTCTCAGGGGGGTTAGACTCCAGCACGGTGTTATTTCGTGCCAAGGCACTGGGTTATGCTTGCTATGCCCTTTCCTTTG
This sequence comes from Thermosynechococcus sp. HY213, assembly GCF_031460975.1. NCBI lineage: Bacteria > Bacillati > Cyanobacteriota > Cyanophyceae > Acaryochloridales > Thermosynechococcaceae > Thermosynechococcus > Thermosynechococcus sp. HY213. The sequence goes on from NZ_JAVKVB010000011.1 coordinate 427,837, forward strand.
ACTATGGGCAGCGCCATCGGCGGGAATTAGAAGCCGCGATCGCCATTGCCACCGCCGCCGGCGTGATTCAGCATCAAATGGTCTCCTTGAATTTGCAGTTGTGGGGCGGCTCTGCCTTGACTGATTTAACGATTGACTTGCCTCGCAATCGCGATCTGGCTACCATGAGCCAAGAGATTCCCATTACCTATGTCCCCGCCCGCAATACGATTTTCTTGAGTGTTGCCCTTGCCTATGCCGAAGCCCTAGGGGCGCAAACGGTTCATATTGGCGTCAATGCCCTCGATTACTCTGGCTATCCCGACTGTCGGCCTGATTATATTGCTGCAATGCAGGAGGTCTATCGCTTGGGTACCAAGCAGGGGCGTGAAGGCCAGCCCATTGAAATTGTCACCCCCCTCATTGAACTCCACAAAAAAGACATCATTCGTCTGGGGAATGAGTACGGCGTTCCTTGGGAAAAAACATGGTCCTGTTACAGCGATGGCCAACAGGCCTGTGGTCGCTGCGATGCCTGTCGATTGCGTTTAGCGGCCTTTGCCGAATTAGGGCTTGTGGATCCTTTGCCCTACGCGGCTGACCACCCTGTGTAGGTTCGGTAAATCCCCCTTTTGCAGAGAGCGGGAGCGATCGCACTATAGGAAGGAGAGAGGGTTAAGCCCAATATGGGTGCTGTGCCCCGCATCGAAGTTAGCCTGCAAAGGGAGTTTTCGTCGCTATGGCAAAAGTTGTCGGAATTGATCTGGGGACCACCAACTCCTGTGTGGCCGTCATGGAAGGGGGCAAGCCCACGGTTATTGCCAATGCTGAAGGGTTTCGGACAACGCCCTCCGTTGTTGCCTACACCAAAAATGGCGATCGCCTCGTGGGTCAAATTGCCAAACGGCAAGCAGTGATGAACCCCGAAAATACTTTCTATTCTGTGAAGCGCTTTATTGGCCGTCGCTTTGATGAGGTGACCCACGAAGCCACCGAGGTCTCCTACAAAGTTTTGAACGTCAATGGCAACGTCAAGCTGGATTGCCCCGCCCTTGGCAAACAGTTTGCCCCCGAAGAAATTTCTGCTCAAGTCCTGCGCAAACTAAAAGAGGATGCTAGCAAATACCTTGGCGAGGAAGTCACCCAAGCGGTGATTACTGTGCCCGCCTACTTCAACGACTCGCAGCGCCAAGCCACCAAAGATGCTGGCAAAATTGCCGGTCTTGAAGTGCTGCGGATCATCAACGAACCCACCGCCGCTTCCTTGGCCTATGGCCTAGATAAAAAAGCCAATGAAACCATCCTTGTCTTTGACCTTGGCGGTGGTACCTTTGACGTGTCCATCCTTGAAGTCGGTGATGGCGTTTTTGAAGTGCTCGCCACCTCCGGGGACACCCACCTTGGTGGTGACGACTTTGACAAGAAAATTGTGGACTACTTGGCTGAATCCTTCCGTGCCCAAGAAGGCATTGACCTGCGCAAAGACAAACAGGCGCTGCAACGGCTGACAGAAGCGGCAGAAAAAGCCAAGATTGAACTTTCCAGCGTCATGCAAACGGAAATTAACCTGCCCTTCATTACTGCAACGCAGGATGGGCCTAAGCACCTCGACATGACGCTCACCCGCGCCAAATTTGAGGAACTCTGCTCTGACCTCATTGACCGTTGTCGCGTACCCGTTGAGCAAGCCCTCAGGGATGCCAAACTCAGCAAAGATCAAATTGACGAAGTGGTACTGGTGGGTGGCTCTACCCGCATTCCTGCCATCCAAGAGCTGGTCAAACGGCTATTGGGCAAAGACCCCAACCAGACTGTGAACCCCGATGAAGTCGTGGCGGTGGGTGCCGCTATTCAAGCTGGGGTGCTGGCAGGGGAAGTGAAAGACATTCTTCTCCTTGATGTCACACCGCTGTCTTTGGGGGTGGAAACCCTTGGCGGCGTGATGACGAAAATTATTCCCCGCAACACCACGATCCCGACGAAAAAATCCGAGGTCTTCTCTACTGCGGTTGATGGTCAAACCAATGTGGAGATCCACGTCCTGCAAGGGGAGCGGGAAATGGCCGCCGATAACAAGAGCCTCGGCACCTTCCGTTTGGATGGCATTCCGCCGGCACCCCGCGGTGTGCCCCAAATCGAAGTCACGTTTGATATTGATGCCAACGGTATTCTCAACGTCACCGCTCGCGACAAAGGCACCGGCAAACAGCAGTCCATTAGCATCACCGGCGCCTCAACGCTGCCTAAGGATGAAGTAGAACGCATGGTGCGCGAAGCGGAAATGAATGCCGCTGCTGATAAAGCCAAACGCGAGAAAATCGAGACCAAAAACCAAGCGGAACAACTCTGCTACCAAGCGGAGAAACAACTATCCGAATTGGCTGACAAAGTCTCCACCAGCGATAAAGACCGCCTCACCGCCCTCATTGCTAACCTGCGCTCGGAAATCGGCACTGAAGCCGAGAAGAAACCCATTGAATCCATTAATTTTGAACGGGTGAAATCGCTGATGCAGGATCTGCAACAAACCCTCTACAGCGTCGGCTCCAGTGTTTATCAAAGTGCGCAGTCCAGTGATGGAACTGGCTCCAGCAGCAGCGGTAGCAGTGGTGGTGGTGACGAAGTGATTGACGCTGAGTTTTCGGAAACCAAGTAGTCCCTTAAATTCGCAACTTTCTGCCAGAACAAGACTCCTCCTCCCCCTAGGTGAAAGCTTAGGGGGTTTCTCATTTTTGTGAGGGGGTATAGTCACAGTTTTTTCGATCACAGGCTTCTTGTGCTAGGGGAAAAATTCCGATAGAATAAAGTTTCTGTCCTTAATTTTTGTTGAGTGCTGAGACCACCCCACCATTGAGGTAAGCATGGCCAAACGCCGCAATCCCAAGAAAGAAAAAGCTCTTCGTAACCAAGCCTATGCTCGCAAGTTTCGCAAGCGTTCTTCGGGTCGCTACAGCCGCCGCCTAAATACGGAGAATCGCCCAGAGACGAAAACCACCGAGACGGTTGAGGAAATGACGGACGCCTAGAGGGCAGTCGGTGATTAAGCGCGCGTTGCCATGGCGAGAGTTCGGGGTTGCGTTTTTAACCGTTTTTTTGGCTGAATTTGCCGATAAAACTCAAATTGCTGTATTTTTCATGGCTGCCCGCGCTGCCTCCCCTTGGTTGGTGTTTTTGGGAGCAGCTTTGGCCTTAGTAACCACTAGTTTGATTGGGGTATTGATTGGTCGCTGGCTATCACAGTACCTCTCGGAACAGCGATTACAAACGCTGACGGGTGGTAGTCTCTTGGCGATCGCCCTTTGGCTATTGTGGGATATGCTGCACCCAAGCCTTTGATGACCAAAATATCGCCACTTAATGGCGCGAGAAAGTTCCTTCAGTTGACGATTGCCCCCTGCTAAAGTGAGGGGGTTAGCTTAGGCACTGTCTAAGTTGGTGAACCCCTGAGGAGACTGTGGAGAATGCCATCCCAAGTCATTGAACTGTGGTCATCGTTCGTTAGTATTGCCGATGCACCGTTGTTTCGCCTTGGGCGGGAAACGATTTCCCTGCGTTGGCTGTTTCAAGTGGTGCTGTTGCTCATCCTCGTTGCCATTTTGGCGCGCTTTTTCAAGGGGGTGCTGAAAAATCAACTCCTACCGCGCCTTGGTTTGGATTTAGGCAACCGTGAGGCCATTTCCACTGTGATGAGTGGTGCCGGGGGAGCACTGGGCTACATTATTGTTTTGCAAGCAGTGGGGATTAATCTCGATTCCCTAGCGGTGATTATTGGTGGCTTGGGGGTGGGGATTGGTTTTGGTTTGCAGGATGTCACCCGCAATCTCATCAGTGGCCTGACGCTCCTGATTGAGCGCAAAGTGCGTGTCGGCGACTTTGTGGAAATTGAAAACATCAGCGGCTACGTTCAGGAAGTCTCGATGCGAGCCACGGTGATTCAAACCTTTAACGGTTCAAATGTGGTGGTGCCCAATACCTACCTTGCCGATAGTCCGGTGCTGAATTGGTACTACGAAACCCATCGCGGTCGTATTGATATTGCCATTGGGGTGGCCTATGGGACAGATCCAGTTTTGGTGACGGAAGTCTTGCTCAATATTGCGCATTCTGAACCAGATGTCCTCAGGGAGCCAGCCCCGCGGGTGATTTTCCGTGAATTTGGCGATTCTGCCCTTAAGTTTGAACTCTGGGTATGGACGGATGCCATTGAGCGGCGAGTGTTCATCAAGAGCAGTCTCAATTTCAAGATTGATTATTACTTTCGGCAGCATAATATCTCGATTCCTTTCCCGCAACGGGACATCTGGATCCGCAATGCGCCAGCGCTCTCTCCCCTCAATGAGCCAGCCGAAACGGTAGGCATGCCCTTGGCACCGGCAACGCCCTCTTTAAAGTCGCTGCTTCAGCAGGTGAGCTATTTTCAGTGCATGAATGACTTGCAATTACGCTTTCTCATCGAATCGGGCTACCGCAAGCACTTGGCAGCGAAGGAAATTTTGTTCCGTGCTCAGGAGGCAATCAGTAACTTCTACATCGTATTGCAGGGGCAGATGGCGGCGGTCTATGAGGAGAATGGTGAACTCAAGCCAATGATGACGTTTAATCCGGGGGAGCACTTTGGCGAGCTACCACTAATGCTGGGGGTGGCCTGCCCAACAACGATGATGGCAATGACGGATACGGTCTTGTTTGTCCTACCACGGGAGGGATTTGAACAGTTGCTAAAAGAACATCCTTCCCTTGCTGATGATATTGCCGTGGCGATCGCCCGCCGTCAGGATGTGCTGGCGCAACATCAACAGGAGCTTCAGCAACTGAGTCGCCAAGAGGCGGATCAAAGTCGTCCGATTAACTGGATTCGCGATCGCCTGCAAAAACTGCTGAGTTGGTAAAGTGCTCAATCGGTGGCGTCCAGCGTAAATGCGTGCTCCAAGTATTGATGCAGCTGATAGGTACCTGCTTGGTATCGCACCAAGGCCACATCGAAGCGACAGGGATGATCCTGCCACTGGGGCTGACGTTCTAGGAAGGCTTGGGCGGCCAAAATGAGTTTGCGTTGCTTGCTAGGGGAAATCGCACCGAGGCCATCACAATCCCAGTTGCGGGAACGGCGGGTTTTCACTTCGACAAAGCGCACCACCCCCCGCGGATCACAGGCAACAATATCCAGCTCACCCCAAGGGCAAGACCAGTTCTGAGCCAAAATTTGACACTGCTGGGTTTGTAGCCACGCGACAACTACCGCTTCCCCGCGATCGCCCACGTGGCGCATAGGCCCTAGGCTTCAATGGGTTCGAGATTAAACAAGTCTTGGAGGGTCTGCATAGCGCGTTGACGACTTTCTAAATCCCGCTGTGATTGCAGTTGCACCGTTGGATCATGGAGAATCTTGTTAATAATTGTGCGCGTCATTGCTTCAATGACCCCTTGATGTTTCTCACCAAACTCACTGCCTAAGCGGGAGAGGGCTTTTTCCAGCTCTTGGGTACGGATCGCTTCCATTTTTTGGCGCAGACTGCGGATGGTGGGAATCGTTTCTAGGGCGTGCCACCAAGCCAAAAAGGTCTCTAATTCTTCCTCAAGGATACCCTCGGCCTCTTGAGCCAATTGGCGTCGCGCCTCTTGGTTTTGGGCGACGACTGCTTCGAGATCATCCACATTAAACAGTTGTACGGAGGCCAATTCCGTCACGTTGGCATGGACATTGCGGGGCACGGAAATATCAATGATTGATAGGGGGCGATCGCCCGTGAGCACCGACCCTAAATTCTCGCGATCCAAGAGGGGTTGTGTCGCTGCTGTACCCGTAAAGACCAAATCCATTGCTGCCACAATCGGCAGTAGATCTGTCATCGTAAAGAGTTCAAAGCGTACTTCGGGAAACTGCTGCGCCAGTTCCTGTGCCCGTTCCAAGGAGCGGTTGATAATGCTCATTTCTTTCACCCCTCGGGCAATCAGGTGTTGCACCACCAAGCGGGACATTTTGCCCGCACCGACAATGGCAATGCGGCAGTTCTGGAGATTTTGCAACCGCAGGTCGGCGAGTTCCACCGCCGCTGAGCTAATGGAGACCGCCCCCGTCCCAATGCTGGTTTCTGTGCGTACCCGTTTACCGGCCGCGATCGCCCCCGTAAAGAGGCGATTGAGAATAGACCCAATGGACTTGTACTGCTGCCCTAACTGATGACAGCGCTTCACTTGGGAGAGAATTTGCCCCTCGCCAATCACCAAGCTATCCAGACCCGAAGCCACCCGCATGAGGTGCATCACCGCATCCTGATGCAGCAGGATAAAGAGGTAGGGACGCAGTTGGGGCAGGGGAATATGACTCCACTCACTGAGAAACTGATGCACTTCCCGCACGCCCACCTCAGTGTCACTAGTAACAATGTAAATTTCTAAGCGGTTACAGGTGCTAAGGATGGTCGCTTCCTGAATATGGGCGTAGCCGCATAGATGTTGCAGTGCCCGCTCCCGCACATCCTCTGGCACACTCAATTTTTCGCGCACATCCACAGGGGCGGTTTTGTGACTCAAGCCAATGACAGCAATATTCATAGGAATCGGTTGACGTTCGGCTGCAACTCCATCAATTGTTGTATCAGGATTCTTGAGCCTCCTTCACGCTTGTTTGCAAGTCTTTACTAAAGGAGGATTCTCCCTAACCGAGATTCCTGAGCCAGTCCCTCAGGTCTTCCAGGGTCGCAAAGTCAAGGAGTGCCTCTGCCAAAGTCTCAATCTGGGTGGATGGGAGTTGGCGAATTGCTGCTTCAAGGTCAGCCGGTAAATCCCCAAACCGTCGCCTGAGGAAGCGCAAAACAACCAGTGCTTCTCCCTGCTGTAATCCCTGTTGCAATCCCTGTTGCAATCCCTGTTGCAATCCCTGTTGCAATCCCTGTTGCAATCCCTGTTGCAGTCCTTGCTGTAATCCTTGCTCCAATCCCTGCCGTAAGCCCCGTTGTAACCCTTCCTCTTGTGCCTCGGCATA